>CAYXRK010000023.1:0-36084 GCA_964467615.1 uncultured Nitrospirales bacterium
GCCCTGAATCAGCGCTTTCGGCACAGCCGACCCGCCGACGATCAGCTTGCGCAGCTTCGACAGGTCATACGCCTTCGGGTCCTTGTCGAGGAGTTGAAGCAATCCTTGCCAAATCGTCGGCACGCCCGCGGTAATGGTCACCCTCTCCTTGGCGAAATTCTCCAGGAGGCTCGGCGGATCGAGAAACGGCCCCGGAAAAACCAACTTCGGCCCCGCGATGGCCGCAGCGTAAGGAAGCCCCCACGCATTCGCATGAAACATCGGCACGACCGGCAGCACGCAATCGGCTTCGCGAATATCGAGCACGTCGGGCAAACACGCGGCCATCGAGTGCAGCGTCATCGACCGGTGCGAGTACAGCACGCCCTTGGGCCGTCCCGTCGTGCCCGAGGTGTAACACGTCGCCGCAGCCTGGTTCTCCTTCAATTCGGGAAACCGGAATTTACCTGCGTCCTCCTGCGCCAGCAGCGTCTCGTAGTCAAACATCCCCTTCGGCGGCGCGGCGCAGTCGGTAATCACGATGATCTGCGTCGCTTTCACCTTGTGTCGAAACTGGTCGAGCAGCGGCAACAACGATTCGTCGACGATGATCGCCATATCATTCGCGTCGTTGGCGATGTACTCGAGATCGTCCGGGTGTAGCCGCAGGTTGAGCGTGTGCAACACCGCGCCGATAGAAGGAACTGCAAAGTACGCCTCCAGGTGCCGGTAGTGGTTCCAGCACAACGTGCCGACCACCTGCCCGTCCTTGATCCCGAGCCTCTGCAACGCCAGCCCCAGTTGCTTCGCCCGCGCGGCCATCTGGCCATAGGTGTACCGGTGAAACGACCTGTCCGGCATGCGCGTCACGATTTCCTTCTTCGCGAAAATCTGCTCGGCGCGCCGCAACAACGCGTCCACCGTAAGCTGAAAATCCATCATCAGGCCTTGCATCGATTTCCTCCCTGTCGGACCACCGAATGAATGCGAGAGAAGGGTACACACTGACCACGAGACGCAGCAAGAACGGCGCGGGATTAACCGATCACAGGCCGACGGTGCGGCCAATCGTCCAGAACGCGGCGACGGTCCCGATAACGTAGGCGCTGGCGCGCTCGAGCGGAATTTGAAACGCGCCCCGGGATTCGCGCGCGAACGCCGCCTTCCGCGTAACGAAGGCAATGATGCATAGGGCGGCCCACACTGTTCCGACGAACGCGATCTGACCGATCTCCACGCCGAGGTTGAAGCACAATAGCGCCAATACTCGTTCGGTCTGCGGCAGGCCGATCTCGCGCAGGACAGACGCAAACCCAAGGCCGTGCAACAGCCCGAACGCCGCGGCGGCGACGATGGGGTAGCGGCGCGTAAACGTCGCGCTAGGGCCGCGCGCAAGTTCCGCCGCGACCAACACGATGCTCAGCGCGATAGCGGCTTCAATCGGCGCCGACGGAAGCCGGACAAGTCCCAACGCCGAGAGCGCGAGCGTGACGGAATGCGCCACAGTAAACCCGGTTATCGTGAAAAGGACGCGCCGCCAAGTCCCCGCGAGAAACAATAGGCACGTAACGAACAGGAGGTGGTCAATTCCTCCGACAATGTGGCGGACACCGAGTTCGGTGTACTCGCTCGCTATGCGCGCGGGCGCTTCCGTGTCAGGCACGACCCACTGCGTCTGTCCCGGCGGAAGCAAGTGGGAGTACACCGCGCCCGACGCAAGCTCCACGCGCACCAACGTGAAAAGTCCCGGATTCACTATCGGATACTCAATGTTTATAACCGTCCGCGCGAGACCAGACCCGCAGGTGTACGTCGAGCGGAACAGAAACAAATCGCGCAAGGCGGCGCGAGTAGTTTCGACGGAAGGCACACAGGTCCCGGACAGCGTGACATGCGGCAAGGCATTCTCGATACCTACATCCGGCACGCGCCACTCCATGTCGATTTCGCCGCCGGCACGCTCGACAACATGCACGAAGACCGGTCGCGCGTCGTGCGCATGGGCGCACAGGCCGAATGCGACGAGAAGTGCAACGCCCGACGCGCGCCGCATCACTGCGATTCCTTCGCGGGATACTCGACACGCACTTCGTATTGGCCGATGATCGTACTGACCGCCTCGTTCAGGAGTTCGCCTCGGTGCTCGGCGGCCGCCGCGTCCTTGACCAAACCGCGCACTTCATCAAGCTGCGGATCGCGGCCCTCGGCGCGCGCAGTCAGCAGTACCAGATGCACGCCATAGGGCGATTCGAAGGGCCCCTGCCAGGCCGTCGCGCTTGGACGAGATGCGAAGATCGTCTCGGCCATCGCCTGACCGAAATGGGTCTCGATGAAATCGCGCGTCCGCTCGACGTAGTTGACAAAAAACGGAAACCGATCTCCGTGGCGCGCGGCATCTTCAAATGGGACCGTGCCGGCATTCAGTTCCGCGAGATTGGTTTCGGCAAGGTCCCGCGCCTCGTCCCAACCGCGGCGTTCGGCATCGACGAACACGTGCGTAAACGTCACGTGCGGCGCCACGTAGAAGTCCTCTCGGTGCACGGCGAAATACGCTTCGAGGACCGATTCTGGAATTTCATCCGATGGCCGGGCGAGACTCTCCGTGATGAACTCGACCTTCTGCACGAGCCGGCGGCGGATGATGTAGTCGTCCGCATCCAGACCCATCGCAAGCGCCTCGCGGTACAACGCCTCCTCGCGTACATAGTCGTCGATGAGAAGTTGGCGTTCGCTCGGCGTCATCGCGGCCAACGCATCGCGGAAATACGGCCCATCAAACGCGCGTTCGCGGAACTGCATGAACTGGAGCAGCGCGGCCTCGTCCACAACGATGACGCGTTCGCCCGGAGAAACCATACCATCGCCGCGAAACCACGAAGCGACGCCGAAAATTGCGACGCCGAGGACCAGGAAATGGACGAGAGGTTCTCGCAGGATGGAACGAAACATTGACCGAGTCTAACACCCTGCGCGTGTGGGGCAGCCGCCCCCGCTGCCGCGCATGTGGAGAAGCCGCCCTCGGCTGCCGCGCATGTGGAAACATCCGCCCTCGGCTGCCAACCGCTGTTTGTGTGGAGCAGCCGCCCTCGGCTGCCAACCCAGCGCCACCCTTACGACGGCGTGTACCAGATAGGCGAGGTATACGCGCGCTCTTGAATGGTCGTGGGCTTTCCGGCGGCGGGTTCGCGTTTCGCGGCGACGGCATCGTACAGCGTGTGGCGCGGCGTCGGGACCTGCAGCACGCGCGCGTAGTACACCGCGCGGACAGCCGGGTCGAACTCGGGGTCCTTCCACACTGCCGCCAATTGCGCGTCACCGATCGAGTTCGTGTACAAGGCGGTCTTCAGATCGACCGTGTTTCCGACGGGGTCAACTTTGCTGTCCTTCTCCACGCGGCCGTCGGAAAGCGCGATATCGAAAATCTTTTCGTGGGGCCCGCCGTTGCTGTCCACCCAACCTTTCACGATCTGCACCCGATCCAAGTTGGCTTCGACGGGGTCCTTCACGGCATGCACGAGAAACATCGGCGCCTTACCCTCCGGCGCGTTGGTCAGGTCGCCGCCCATCGGCACGCCCTTCGCATAGCCGGGCACGGCGATGTCTGGCTCGGCAGCGTCGGCTGTGTCAAAGTCCCAACCGCCGAAAAACCGCACGCGAATGCGCGGGCCCGTCGTCGCGTACACTTCCTTTCGGCGGAACGCATCGAAGATAGATTCGCGCGTGTTCTCCTCGGCCCACACCGCCGCGACCCCCGCCGCCCCCATGTCGTTGCCTTTTGCCCCCGCGAGAACGTCCTGGTCCTTGTTCGCGGGAATCGAGTCAATGCCGAATTTGCCCCAGAAGTTGTTCTCTTCCGAAGTTGACGCGCCGGTGTGCGAATCGGTCGAGCCGATCATCCCGAATTTGTAGGGATTTACGCCCACTTGTTGTTCAAGCGCGAGCCCGCGAATGAGCGACGAGCGCAAGTACGCGCCGGCATCGACCTCTTTGTACTCCTCGGTGCGGCCGGCCTGGAGCAGGTATCCGTACTTCTCGTAGTCGGCGAATTCGTCCGTGGGCGACAACACCGGATGCGTCTCGGAATCGCCCTTCACCTGCGTCGCCTCGACGACCGGCTCCCAGCGCATTCGCGTCCGCGCGTACGCCTCCGTGATCGGTATACCGTCGCTGTCGACCACGTCGAACATCTTGCCTTTGCTCAAATTCGCGTTGTGCGGAATCGCGATGAAGTTTGCGCCCGTTCGGATCGAGGTCGTTTGGAGCCAATTCCAAAGGTCTTCCGGGTCCGAACTTTGCAGCGTCGAGTACGGTTGGAACTGCTTGCCCACGGTCTGGTCTTCCTTCATAAAGACTACGCGGTGCAAGTTCGCCCCGTCCGGCGCGGAGGTCCATTCCCAGCCGAGAAACGTCGTGAATTTTCCCGGCGCGTTGTGCCGGTCCGCGGCTTCGGTGGTGTCGGCCCAAACGCTCCGGCTGATTTGGAGAATGCCCTGGATTGCCTCGGGGCCGAACTTACTCGAGGGCGGTTGTCCGGGCTGGTTGCGCTGATTGGTCGAGGCGACCAACGTCGTGAACGCCTCGAGTTCCTCGCCGCGCGCGGCGGCATCGAGCAGAAATTTGCCGAAGGGCGTCTCGGCGATCCGTGAATCTCCTTCGAACACCGCACGGATAACGCCGATGGCCTCGGCGTGATCGCTCACGACAAGAAAATCCAGCGGCGTGCCGATTCGAATCTTCGCCTTGGTATACGGATGCAGGATGAATTCACCCTTGGCGAAGCGGTACGCGTCGTCTGGACTTACCGCGCGGTTTTGCATAAGGAAGGCATCGGGCGAGTTGTACGTGTGGAGGTGCGTGTCGCCGAAGTAGAGATTTCTTTGCCCTGCTTGGTCCTGTGCAAACACCAAGCCCTGCGCCACCGCCAACGCGATCGCGAATCGTGCTTTCGTGCCCATCGATTTTGCCCTCTTGCTCGGACCCTGAAACGGACGACTACGATAACACAGCCCGGCGAAACCACCGTTGCCGGATTTTGAAACGGGCGGGCCGTGGAGTACGATTTGGCGCTTATCGACCAGCGGAGATGATGATGATACGATTTATCGGGATGGGCTGTGTTCTGTTGTCTGGCGCCGCGTTCGCCGGCGAGGACATGATCGAATGGCGCTACTACGCCGCGGACGCGTTTAGCTCGAAGTATTCGCCCGCGGACCAGATCAACGCAGGGAACTTCGACGACCTCGAAATCGCGTGGCGGTGGCGCTCGCCGGATGAGTCACTCGAGAACGCGAAGACCATGGGCCTGTCCGGGTTCAAGACGACACCAATCATGGTCGGCGGCGTTCTGTACACCAGCACCTCCGCGAGCCAGGTCGCCGCGATTCGCCCCGACACCGGCGAGACCCTCTGGGTCTACGACCCGCAAAGCTACAAACGCGGCCGGCCCACGAACACGGGCTATCAGCACCGCGGCGTCGCGTATTGGACCGACGGCAAGGGCGACGAACGCATCATCATCGCGACGGGCGGGCGGCAATTGTGCGCCGTCGACGCCAAGACCGGAAAGGCCTGCGAGTCGTTCGGCGCGAATGGCCAAGTTGAACTCGCGGCCGCGCTCGGGCTGACCGAAGCGCAGCAACGGTTCGTGGGCTACAACGCGCCGCCCGCCATCGTCAAAGACACGATCATTCTGGGCTCGATTATCTTCGACGGCCCTACGCGCAAAGAAATGCCTCCCGGTCACATCCAGGCTTACGACGTTCGTACAGGCAAGCTGAAATGGATTTTTCACACGATCCCGCAGGCGGGCGAATTCGGCAACGACACGTGGAAAGAGGACTCCTGGACCTACACAGGTAACACAAACGTGTGGTCCATGATCAGTGTCGATCCTGAACTGGGTTATGTGTATTTGCCGGTGGGCACGCCGACCAACGACTACTACGGCGGCCACCGCAAAGGCGACGACCTTTTCGCGGAAAGCCTCCTCTGCCTGAACGCCGAAACCGGCGAACGCGTCTGGCATTTTCAAGGCGTCCACCACGGATTGTGGGACTGGGATTTCCCCTGCGCGCCGAATCTGCTCGATATCGTAGTCAATGGAAAAAAGATTAAAGCGGTCGCCCAAGCAAGCAAACAGGCAAATCTCTACGTGTTCGATCGTGTGACCGGAGAACCCATCTGGCCGATCAACGAAGTCCCTGTTCCGCAGACGAATGTCGCGGGCGAAGAGACTTCGTCGACGCAGCCGGTGCCGACGAAGCCCGCGGCGTTCGACCGGCAAAATCTCTCCGAGGACGACCTGATCGACTTCACGCCGGAGCTTCGCCAACAAGCGCTCGATATCGTGAAGCAATACCGTTACGGATCGATGTGGACCCCGCCCGCGGTCGTCGGCCAGGACGGTTTGAAGGGCACGCTCATGGTGCCAGGTTCCGGGGGCGGCGCGAACTGGAGCGGCGCTGCGGTGGATCCCGAAACCGGCGTGCTCTATGTACCCAGCATGACGTTTCTCATGATTGCCGGTTTGGCCCAGCCCGATCAGAGCCGCTCGAACTTCACGTACCTGCGCAGCGGGCAATGGGCGGGGCCGACGATTCAAGGCCTGCAAATCGTGAAGCCGCCCTATGGCCGTATCACGGCGATTGATCTCAATTCAGGCGAGCACCTTTGGCAGGTCACGCATGGGGACGGGCCGCGCAATCATCCGCTGCTGAAGGACCTCAACTTGCCGAAACTCGGGACGATCTCGATTGGACGCTTCGTGAACAGCGGCGGGCCGATGCTGACGAAGACGCTCTTCTTCGCGAGCCAAAACGTCGGCGAACAGCAGTACGAAGTGCATCCGGAGGGCGTAACCGGATACCTCTACGCCTACGAAAAGAACAAGGGAGACTTCGTAGGCCGCTTCCCCCTCGAGAACGCGCCCCACGCCGTTCCCATGACCTACGTACACAACGGCCGCCAATACATCGTCCTCGGCTGCGGCGGCGGCGGACAGCCCAGCGAGTTCGTGGCCCTCGCCCTCCCCAAAAAATCCTAATCCCCTCGTGGCATGGGCTTCCAGCCCATGCACTCGAAGCCCAACCCCCCTCGAAAATATTAAGTTGAGCTAATGTTCTCAGCCATTTTCTCAAAAAAAGGTCAACAAGCGTGGACATATATATAGAGGGACTTCTCCATCCAACAGACGGATAAATTATTGACAAAAATTCCCAGTATCCCGAAATTTCGGTTCCCTTACTCCACGGATTTTATGTAACATATTATAAATAAACAACTTAAGACGATATAGACCTACGGATATGGCACCCTTTAGAGGCCATCAATCGGAGTTTTCCCGCCCACCAACGGCCTATCGAGGGTAAATAAGGCACTATTGAAGCCTGAAATGGAGTTACTAAATATGAAAATTATTTATTTGTCAATAAATTACTTAAGGCTGGCACACCCTTCGTTTCCCACTCATTTCCGCTCTGCGTTGGACCTCAAATCTCGGGACCTTTTCGGCCTGCTCCTGCTAACCTGTTTCCAAGGCGGCCTCGCGTTCGCGCAATCGTTTCCCGAGTTCAAGCACCACGACATCAACCCGGATGCAGGAACCGGATTGGCCATTACCGTTGCCGATGTCGATTCCGACGGCGACACCGATATCGTCGGCGTCAGCAGCGACGACGTCGCCTGGTACGAGAACCCTTCGTGGGAGCGCCATCTGATCGCCGACACAATCAAGAACTCGAACGTGTGCATCGCGGGAAACGATGTCGACGGCGACGGCACAATCGAGTTCGCCCTCGGAGCGGATTGGCAATTTGCGAACACCAACACGGGCGGCGCGCTCTATTTGCTTCGCGCGCAAGGCGACGTGAAACAGCCGTGGCAAGTCATCGAGCTGGTGAGTCAAGAGCCGACGCTCCATCGCATCCGATGGGCGGACACCGACGGCGACGGCAAGAAAGAGTTGGTCGTCGCGCCATTGAAGGGAATCGGAACCAAAGAGCCCAACTTTCAGGAACGCGGCGTGCGGCTCTATTCATTGCGCCCCGGGACGGACCCTTTCAAGACGCCTTGGCGTGAGGATATAATTGATGACTCCCTGCACGTGTTGCACAACGTCTGGCCGATTTCCACCGGAGCAAACGGCAAGGACGCTGTCCTCGCCGCGTCGTTCGAAGGCATCACGCGTTTCAACTACCACGCGGGCCAATGGAGCAAAACGCTTCTCGCGGCGGGCAACCCCGCGCCCTTGCCGAACAGCGGCGCGGGAGAGATCAAATCGAGCGCTTCGACGCCCATGATGCTGGCCACCATAGAACCGTGGCACGGCAACCAAGCGGTCGTCTACGCCCAACGCGGACCCGGCCAAAACGACTGGGAACGCCACGTCGTCGACGACTCTCTTGCAGGAGGCCACGCGGTCTGGTGGTCCGATTTCGACGGAGACAACGCCGACGAACTGATGGCGGGGTGGCGCGAAAAATCTCCCGCCTCAGGTAAACCTGGACTGGCCATCTACGATTTCGCGGAAAAGCCGGACGGCAGCCCCAACGGCGCGCGCTGGGTCAAACACATTGTCGACGACGGAGGAATGGCAACCGAGGACGCGCTCGCCGCGGACATCAACGGCGACGGCAAACCGGACATCGTCGCGTTTGGCAGGGCGACGCACAACATCAAGTACTACGAAAACTTGGGAACCGGCGAGACGAAAAAGTAAATTCCCGGTGGAGGCCGAGAGCTACGCTCCCAGGCGCCACATTTCGGAAGCGATTTCCTTTCCGATCAACGGAAGGCACAGCAACAAGCAACGCAACTCGGCCACGATGCACCCCGCGAGCGGCCGGCGGTTTGCGTTCACCGTCGCGGATAGGTGGTGGCGAATCTTCGGTAACCATCGCGCAACGGCCCCGAGGTAGGCGTCGTACAGGCTTCCGAACTTGTTCGACAGATGGGCCTCTTCGCGCTTTACCACGAAGGTGTAGACGGTAAAGCACCACACGATCATGATAGGCACGAACCAGAGAAGCTCGGAGAGAATCGCCGCGCCGGCCAGCATGGCGATGTTCGCCAAGTAGATCGGATTTCGGACGTAGGCGTAGGGGCCTGTGGTCGTCGGCCCAACACGGACCGCAACGCGGTATGGATGGTGGGTCCGCGCCCACACGCGAAGGCAAAATCCCGCTGAGAACACCAACAGGCCGAAAAACCAGACAAACACGTCGCGCTCGGTCTCGCCGTAGTAAACGACGATCGTGAAGACGTAGGGAATCGCAAGCATAGCGCCGCGATTTCTATACGCGATTTCGGCCCACGACCGCATTAGGCGCCTCCTGGTCTTCGATAATGTTCTGAGAGCGCCTCATACGTGGTGTATGCGGCGTTGCGGTAGTATTCTACGGCACGCGGTTCGGTTGTATCCACCGATCCAGCCTCGTGCGAATGAAACGATGGCGTAGGCGACAAGGTTATCGAATCGAGGAATTCGTGATGAATCGTTTGATACTGGCGTGGATGATTTCCGCGTGTGCTGCGGCCCACGGCGAAACAATTCGCGCCGCGGTGTTCGAAGCCGACGTAACGCCACCGATTGGGAGCGCATTGGGCGGCGGCATAGTCCCGCCAGCCGTCGCCGTGGACGATCCGTTGGGCGCGCGCGGGATCGTGCTCTGGCCGGGCGATCAGAGGCCCATTGTGTTGTGCGCGGTGGACTGGATAGGAATCGCGAACGACGGTCACCGCGAGTGGCGCGAGGCCATCGCCCAAGCGGCGCAGACGAGCGGAGACCGCGTCGCGGTGCACGCACTCCACCAACACGACGCGCCGGAGTACGACCCAACGACAGAGCGATTGTTGCGCGAAGCAGGGTTGGGCGGAAAACTGTACGACGCCGAATTCATGACACGGGCCTTGCAACGCGTTGCGAGCGCGGTTGAGGAGTCGGAGCGGAGCGCCGTCGAGGTGACCCATATTTCGTTCGGCATGGGTGAAGTGCGCGAAGTCGCGTCGAACCGCCGAATTCTCGGCTCTGACGGCAAGGTCGCGGCGACGCGATGGACGGCCACCACGGACCCCGAAGTGCGCGCGATGCCTGTCGGGACGATCGACCCCATGGCGCGGGTCGTGGGGTTATGGCATGACGAACAGCTCGTCGCCACGCTCTCGTACTACGCGACGCATCCGCAAAGCAGTTACGGAAATGGCCGGGTGAGTGCTGACTTTGTCGGAATGGCGCGCGAGCAATTTCGAGAATCGTTGGGTGGCGCGAAGGCCATACATTTCAACGGCGCTGGAGGAAATATCGGCGCGGGCAAATGGAACGACGGATCTATCGAGAATCGGCCCGTGCTTGCGCGAAAATTGACCGACGGTTTCTCGGCGGCGTGGAAGGCGTCGCGCAAGATGCCAATTGCCTCAGCCGGCATCGAATGGCGAACAATTGGGGTCACGCTGCCGTTCCGGATCGAGGTCGATGCCGCACACGAACGCTCTGTGTTGCACGACGCGAACGCGCCGGAATCGGAGCGTATCCGTGCAGCGCACGAACTCGCGTGGATGGAGAATCCGCGGGATGGCCCGGAGACTCTTCTCAGCGTTTTGCGGCTCGGGCCGGTACGAATTCTCCACATGCCCGGAGAACTGTTCGTCGAGTATCAACTCGCCGCGCAGGAATTGGCGAAGGACGCGTTCGTCTGCATGGCGGCCTACGGCGACTACGGGCCCGGGTACATCGGGACCGCGAGATCCTATCCCGAAGGCGGATACGAAACTGGAGTCTATACGTCTCGCACGGCGCCCGAGGCAGGACCTGTCCTGCTTGACGGTATTAAAGCATTATTATATAAGTAGTGTACTAATACTATATAATAACTAGCGAAACCGTCACAGCGCAAGCATGTTGGCGAATATGCGAAGCGTTCCGGGGTGTAGTTCGCGCAGTTGGCGATACCAGCCGAGCGCCGTGTACATGTACGTACCTTCGCCGTATTTCGCGATGAGGCACGCGCCCGGGGGATTGTTCTCGCCCGGATCCTGCACCTCGATGAGCGGCGTGTATTCCGGCACCCACTTGCCCGGGAAGTAGAGGCCGCGCTCCTGAATCCAGTTGTCCCAGTCGGAAGGGACTATCTTGTTTGGCGCGTTGAAAAGCGGGTGATCGGGCACGAGCAAGGTGATCGGGGCTTGTTCGACCGTCACTCGATTGCGCGAAAGTTCGATCGGATACGGACCGAAGGACGGCTCCCACTCGAAGTTTTTGTGGTAGTTGACGATCACGGTCCCGCCGCGCTGGACGTAATCGAGAAGCGCCTGATTGTTGGCGCGCAGATCCTCGCGGACGAGGTACGCGCGGATGTCGACGACGATCGTGCTGAACTCATCGAGCCGCGCAGGCACGAAGTCCTGCAGGCCCAGCGCCTCGTGCGGCACCTTGAGACGCGAGAGCGTTTTCATAAACGTATCGTCGTAGCTCTGCACGACGCCGACGTGAATGTCTCGCGGCACGCTGACATCGATCAATCGCGCGGTCCCGCGGGCCGCCTCAATACCTCCTACGGTAGCGCGGAATTCATAGTCGCGCGGCTTGAGTTCCGACGCGACGGCGGCAGTAATCGGAACGAGTTTCTGGTCCCCCTCTCGCTCGAACGGAATCGTAATCACGTCTGTTTGAAGACTGAATCCCTTCGGCGGAATCAACGTGACCGAGGCTTGAAGCGCGCCCGGTGAGTGGTTCGTAATGAGGACCGCGAGGGACGCTTCGCTCTCTCCCGCGCGGACCAAATACGGCGCGTCGGCAAACTCGACGGAAACGGCGGGTGCAACGTCGATCAAAATCGATTGCCGCACTTCGACCACTTGTCCGCCGGTCATTTTCACGGAGGCCACAACGATAAACTGCGGATCAAGGAAATGCGGCTTGAAGACCATATCGGGGTGCGGAAGGGTCGACGCTTGATTGTCCGGAACGGTCACCTTGAACTCGGCCGTTCGGTTATTCGCCCCTTCGAGTGCGATGGTCTTCGGCTCGGGTAATGCGGTCGGCATCCACGCCGCGGACTCGATCGAGAAGGTGACCGCGCTCGCGTCCTTCGTGCCGTAGTCGAATAGCTCCGTTGTGATCGTCAGCGATTGTCCCGGCGCCGCCTCTTCGTCACTGATCTTCGCGCGCAGCCTTAGTTTCGCCGCGATCGACGCGACGCTATTGGCGCGCGCTTTATCGGGCTGGGCAATGTCACCACCCAAGAGGGCGAGCGCAGGCCCGAATGTATCGTCCTGCGCTGGACCCTTGGTGGAGAGGTCTCGTGCGCCCTGCGATACCCGGTCCTTCAGTCCTTCAAAAAGCCCGCCGCCGGGAGGACCAAAATCGCCGCCGCCAGAGGTACCTGCGGACGCTTCCTTTTGAAGAAAGTAGGTCGTGGTCGAGCGCGAGTTTTGAAAGCGCTCGACGAAAAATCCCATGCCTTGCGACTTGTGTTCGAACAACGCTTGGCCCGCGATTTCCGAATACGTGTATCCGCGAATGGGATCGAGTTCCGAGGTATCGTTCGTCACCGATTCGCCCTGGCGGCCCCCGGCGCTGCCGAACGGCCGCACGTAGAACCTGGCGACTTGCCAAGGCGCGAGCCCCTCGGCGATCTGTTCAGGAAACGCCTTCGCGTCCCCGGCCATGTCGAACGCCTCGAGGAGGGAAATGCCTACGACTTGATGATGGCCGTGCCCGCCCTCGGGCCCGTGGTGCGAGATGATGACGTCGGGCTTCAGTTCGCGGATTTTCCGTACGAGCCGCTTCGTGCATTCGTCGCGACCCCAGATTTCGTAGGTCTCTTCGTCGGTTTTGGAGAAGCCGAATTCCGGCAGATCGAGAAAGTGCGTCTCCGCGCCCGTAATCTCCGATGCCCTCTTCATTTCATCGGTGCGAAGGACGGCAAGCTCGTTGTACAGTTCGGGGCCGATCTCGTTCTGGCCGCCTTCGCCACGCGTCGCGATCAACGCAAAGGTCTTGTATCCCCACTTCTTGCGATACATCGCCAGCGACGAGCTGTCTTCATCGTCCGGATGCGCCGCAACGCACATGAGACGCAAGTCCGTTCCAAGGTCCAACAGGGCTTGGTGAAGGGCGACGTCGCCTAGTTCGTTTTCCGCCGCCGCCGTAAACACGCCCGCCGCTAATGTGACGATGATAAGTCTGTAGGTATTCTTCATAACTCTCCACTACCATTCTTGGCCTGATGAAACCTAAACAATCGGCACTCTGGGCGCTATTCGCTCTAACCCTCACCGTGGGCGGGTGTGCCTCGCTTGACGGCAATTTTCGAGCGGTCGAAAAAGGCAAGTTGTACCGTTCGGAGCAACTCACTCGGGAAGGGCTCGCCCGCAGATTTGTTGAGCATAACATTCAATCGGTGATCAGTCTACGCGAGGCGGGTCCGGCGGCGTCTACTTGATACTCGGCTCGGGCGAAAGTTTACAATTCGGGAGCGCGTTCTTCAGCGCGATGAGGGACACGTCCGTCACGAATTTGGGGTCTAATGTCAGCTCTCGAAGGTCCTTGAGCGTGATCAACCGAGCGGCCCCAGAATCCTGGACGCCGGTCTCTCTCAAATCGAGCGTTTCGAGATGTTCGAGGGTCGCTATCGTTTCCATCACGCTGTTGGTGACCGGTATACCGCGAAGACTCAGGTGACGCAGATGCTTGAACCGCCCCAACTCAGCGAGCGCCTTGGGCGAGACCTGGGCGGCCATAATCCTCAGATCCTGCACGGAGGTGAGGCCTCGAATGTTTTGCATCGTATCGTCGGTAACTTCCTCGCCCATGAGTTCTATCGCCCAGAACGCATCGTGCGAAAACGACCCCAACGCGGACAATTCCTTCACGTCCATTCCCATGCTTCTCAATCGCACAGCTTGACTTTCCTTGATCTCGACTTCGCCTTGGGCGTTCCCCGCGTTCGACCACCCAGACCCCTCTATATCAATCCACGGTCGCACGCTTAGCGTACCAATGGAGACGTCCGCCGGAAAGGTCAAGACCCGCGCGACCGGCGCAACAGTTGGGTCGAAACGGGGAATGACCTCTTCAGGTGCCGCCGCTTCTGTGGGCGGCGGCTGAGCGGCGCTGGTTGCGACTGGCCCCGCGTCCGGTTGAGTTGAGATGTCTTGAATCGCGCCGGGCAACCCCTTAAGCGAACCGCTCATCACGATCCACGCGACGAACGCCCCGATCGCGACCAGCGCGACCGCGCCCAACGCGACAAATTTCGGAGGAATCCCCCCCGCGGAGACCCCCTTGATTTTGTGTTCGAGAGAGGCGATGCCTTCGCTTCGCTTCGACAAGGCGGCGCGCAGGGTCTCCGCGTCCTTTCGCGCCTTGGCGAGAGACCCGTCTTGTTCTTCCTGCTGCTTGCGCAGCGTCTCCATTTGCGCGAGAAGGGCCTTCTCCGCGTCGGAGGTATCGACTTTTTCGTCGCGCAGCGAATCCAGGTCTTGTCTAAGCAGGAGCAATTTTTCTTCGCGGTCGGCCGTCTCCTGCGCCGCGCGCAGCATCTCGGCCTCGCGCGAATCCAGGGCCTTTTTGAGTGCCTCGAGTTCCGCCGAACGCTCGGCCAGCGCGGCGTCTTTTTCGGCTTCGGCTTCCTTGACTTTGACGAGTTCTTCGCCGAGTTTTGCCTGTTGTTTCTTGGCCTCCTCGGACTTGTACTCGAGCTCCTTCATGTCCTTGTTCAAGTCCTTGATCTTCGCTTCGCGCTCCGCGGCGTCCTTCATGGCGGCGGACACGGCCTGATTTTTCGCGTCGATCTCCCCGGCGAGCCCCTCGAGTTGCTGGCGGGCGCGCTCGATTTCCTTTTCCTTTTCGAGCCGGGCCCGCTCCAGCGCGGCCAGTTTCTCCTCCTGCGCGCGCTGCTTCTCGACGGCCTCGGTGCGGATTTTCTCGAGGTGCTCCTGCATTTGCGCGATTTCGGCCTCGCGCTTCTTTCTGTTCTCCTCGGCCTGCTTCACGAGCCCCTCGCGATCGCGCAATTCCTTTTGTAGGCGCTCGCGCTCTTGCTCAGCTTTCTTACGCTCTTCCTCCGTGATGCCGCGAATGCGCTCGATTTCGCCCTGCATCGCCTTTTCGCTCTCGGCTTTCTTCTGGGCGTCCGTACGAAGCGTATTGAGGTTCGATTGCATGGCGAGAATTTCTGACTCGCGCTGGGTGGAGCTTTTTTCCGCCTCATTGACCGCCTGTTCGCGCGCCTTAAGCTCTTGGAGTAGCTTGGTTTTCTCCTCCTCGGCCTTTTGGACCGCTTCCTCGCCGGCCATGCGAAGGGCGTCCATCTCGCGCGCCATCGTCTCTTCGCTCTCGGCCTTTGTTTGGGCCTGACGGTGCATGACCTCGAGATTGGACTGCATTTTCTTGATTTCGGCCTCGCGCTCCGAGGTGCTCTTTTCGGCCTCCGTCACTGCGCCTTCTCGTGCTTTGAGCTGTTTAAGTAGCTCGGCCTTCTCGCGCTCGGCCTCTTCGAGCGCCTCTTTGCTGGCCGTTCGGACCCTATCCATCTCTCCTAACAACGCGTCTTCAGACGCTGCCTTTTGTTGGGCTTCGCTCTGCATCGCGGAAAACTTCGATTGCATTTCCGAAACGGCGCGCTCTTGCTCCGCGCTGCTTTTCTCCGCGAGCTTGACCGCGGCGGATTGCGCGTCGAGTAGTTTGAGCAACTGCGCCTTTTCTTGCTCGGCCTTTTTGACTGCCTCTTGGCTCGCGGTGCGGACGCTGTCCATTTCGGCCAACAGCGATTTTTCCGAATCCGCTTTCTTCCGCGCCTCCTTTTGCATCGAAACCAGATCGCCCTGCATTTTCTCGATCGCCGCTTCGCGTTCGGCCTCGCTCTGCTCGGCCTCTTTCACGGCCGCCTCACGCTTCGCGACTTCGGCGTGAAGCTTTTCCAATTCGGTCTGGGCCTTGCCAAGTTCCGCGCCGCTGTCGGATTGCGCCTTCCGCAAGGTGTCCAGTTCGGCCTTTAGCGTCTTACCTTCCTGTGACGATTCTTTCGCTTCCGCGCCCATGGCCTGCAAACGTTGCTGCATCGCCTGGATTTGCGTCTCGCGCTCCTTGGCGCCCTGTTGCGCCTTGGCGACGGCTTCCTCGCGCGCGTCCAGAGTGCTTTGAATACCCGAGACCTCCTTGCGGGCCTTTTCGAGTTCGGCCAGATTCGCCGCTTCGACCTGCTTGAGTCGTTCGAGCTCTCCGGCAAGGGCCTTTTCGGACTCCGCCTTTTGCTGGGCCTCCTTTTGCATCGCTTGTAGTTGCGACTGCATTTGCTTGACCGAAGCGTCGCGCTCGGCGTCCGTCTGGGCGGCCGCTTTGATGGTCAGTTCGCGCTCGCGTAGCGACTGTTCGAGTTGGCCCATCTGCGCGCGCGCGCTGTCGAGTTGTTTGGCCCGATCGGCCTCCGCGGCCTCGAGATTCTCGAGCTGTTCCGCGAGCGCCTTTTCGGACTGCGCCGACTCTTGTGCCGCCTTCCTCACGCCTTCCAGTTCGGCCTGCATTTCCTTGATCGACGCATCGCGTTCGGCGTCCGATTGCTGCGCGGCCCGGATAGTCTGCTCGCGCGCCTGAAGTTCTTGCTGTAGTTTCGACATGTCGGACTTCGCGCTTTGGAGCTCTTTCGCCCGGCTTTCTTCGG
Organism: uncultured Nitrospirales bacterium; assembly: GCA_964467615.1. Lineage (GTDB taxonomy): Bacteria > Hydrogenedentota > Hydrogenedentia > Hydrogenedentales > CAYXRK01. The sequence goes on from CAYXRK010000023.1 coordinate 16,638, forward strand.
CCTTTCGCAGCTTCACGAGTTCCGTGGCAAGGTTTCTTTCGGAATCCGCCGTCTTGCGCGCCTCGTCCTGGACGGCCTCCATTTGCGCTTGCATTTTCTTGAGCGCGGCCTCGCGCTCGGCGTCCGATTGCTGCGCCGCCCGGATCATTTGTTCGCGGGACTGGAGTTCGCGCTGGAGCCGCTCCATCTCTTCCTTCGTGCCGGTCAGTTGCGCATTGCGTTGCTCTTCCGCCTTCCTCGCCTTCTCCAACTCCCCGGCCAGCGCTTTCTCGGACTGCGCCGAAACTTGCGCCTCCTTGCGGAGCGCCTGGAGTTCCGCCTCCTTTTGGGCCGCTTCGGCACCGCGTTCCTGTTCGCTCTTCGTAGCGGCCTTGAGCATCGATTCGCGCTCGGCCAGGGCCCGCTGCAGCCGCTCCATTTCGCCCTTAGCGGAGACCAGTTCGTCCGTCTTTCCGGTCGACTGCGATTTGAGGTTATCGAGTTCGTCGGCCAGGGACTTTTCGGATTGCGCCGAATCGGCGGCCTCTCGCCTGATGGAATCCAGTTCATCGCGCAACCCCATCAGCGCCGATTCTCGTTCGGTGCGTCCCTTCTCCGCGTCTGCGATTGCGTCGCGTTGCGCCTTCATCTCGGTCTGGAGGCGCATTACCTCGTCGCGCGACTTGGCCAGTTCCTCGGCTTGTTTGATTTCGGCGGAATTCTTGAGCCGCTCGAGCTCTACCTGGGCCTGGGCCTTGGATTGCTTGGTTTGCTGGTCGAGATTTTGCGCGCGCGCCTCGAGTTCGGCTTTCTCGGCTGCCAGACCCTTTTCGCGCGCGGCGAGTTCGGCCATCAATTTCTTGACGTCGGGAGGTAGTTCCGCGGACGCGGCCCGATCTGCCGCCGATTCCTCGGCCTGTACCTTCGCCGTTGCCTTTGCAGCCGCCTTCGCCTTGACCTCTGCTTCTTTTTGGGCAAGAGCCACAGAGACGGCCTCTATACGCGCCTCTTGCTCATCAAGGCCGCGGCGAAGCTCGACGAGTTGATCGACGTTGATCTCGGCTTCCATCGATTGGCACTGGTGCCGTACCGCGGCGATTCGGCCCCGCGCCGTCACGCAGGCGGCCTCGGTGCCTTCGCGGTCACCGAGCATTGCCATGTTCTCGGCCTTGAGCAGCGCGACACCCACGCTTTGCGGGAGCTCGGAATCGAGGGCGTCAAGGATTTCGAGCGCCTCGCCATACTTTTGGGCCTTAAGAAATATCCCGGCCTTCTTATACTTTCGCTCGATTTCTGCCGTGTACATTCGAGGTTTTCCTAGGGGCACGATAGATTCTACATTTTTTCAGGGGCGAGCCGGAGATTCAAACCAAGCGCCGCGGCTCGGCGGGAGCCTCGCCCTCCCCTGTCTTGGGTGAGAGAGCTCGGGAGTGCGTCAGGTGGAGGGCTGGCCAGCTGGCGGGCCAGGGCTGTTGCAATAAGCCGCTTGCGTGCCTACACTTAAGGTGTGTTGTTGTGGGTTTCGGGGAGCCTTCGTGGCGGATGAAGTTCTCATAGTCGCGTGTCCCGCGTGCGGCCAGAGGATGAAGGTCCCGGCCAAGGCCGTGGGGAAGAAGGCCGCATGCGTTAAGTGCGGCGAGAAAGTCACGATTCCGGCGGCTGGGGCCGCACCCGTCGCCGCCGTGAAGCACGAGCCCGCGCCCGCGCGGGCAGAACGCGCCCCGGCTTCAGCGCCAGCGGCGGCAGCGCCAAGTGGAGACACGGCTGTCGTCTTGCGCCTGCTTTCCCAGCACGGTCTAGTGAACGACAGGCAAGTGCGCGAAGCGGAACTGGTGCAGAAGGACGTCTCGAAGAACGCATGGGAAATTCTCGTCGATGGCGGCCACGTTTCGATCGAGGACTTTCATTCGTTGATGTCCAAACTGCCGGGCGTCGCAAACCTCGACTTGTCGAACTACAACGTCCCTGGCGATGTGATCCAATTCGTGCCCGAAGACATCGTCAAGAGCGGCTTGGTGTTTCCGGTGGACAAACTGGGCAAGTTGTTGACGGTCGCCATGGCCTGCCCCGCGGACCAGGAAACCATCAATCGCGTGCAGGAGCGTACCGGCCTGAAGATAAAGGTGATGGCATGCCGGCTAGATATTCTGCGTGACACGATTCGGAACTACTACCCGCCGAAAAAGTTACAGGCGTCCTACGACGACGCGTTTGGCAAGGAATTGGCAAAGGAATTCGGAGACCTCATCGAGGTCAATGAAGCCGCCGCCGCGATTTTTGAACTTGAGGGGTTCGCCCCCCTGGTCCACACGGTGCAACGTCTTCAGCCGATGCTGAACGGGACCAAGGCGCCCCTTCGGGAGATCGTCGACGCAGTGAGTGCTGACCCGACTGTCGCAATGCTGTTGCTCACCATCTCGAACTCGGCGGCCTATAGCTTGCCGCGGCGCGTGGACAGCCTGGGCATGGCGGTGTCGTTGTTGGGGTCGCAAGGAATCGCCGCGGTGCTCAAGAACGCGGGAAGCGAAGACTATTTCGATGCACAAAGCGCGTTCGATCACAAGGCGCTGTGGCGGCGGGCGCAATTCTGCTCGAGAGCAGCGCGCGCCTTGGCCGAAGTGTGCGAGAGCCAGCGAGTGGTGACTGCGCAGGCAGCGGGGTTGCTGCACGAGATCGGAAGGATCGCCCTGACCAAGTCGCTCCCGAACAGCTATGCGCACATCACGAAGGGCAAAGTGGGCGCGGAACTTGCCACGGCGGAGAAACGGGCATACGGGTTTTCGCATACCGATGCGGCGTACATGCTGGCCCGCAAATGGAATTTGCCGCCCAGCTTGGCGGAACCGCTGAAACATCAGCACCAGCCGAAGGAAGCGCTCAAGATGCGCGAACTCGTGGCGATCGTAGCGTTGGCCGTTCGGATGACGCAGGCGCATGCCGCGGGCGGAGAATTTGACCTTGGGGGGTCTGAGGACCTTCTCAAGGGCCTGAACTTGGCTGCGGAGAAGGTCGGCGAAGTGTATCGCGCGACCGGCGCGGCGATGACTTGAACTTCGACTTCACCATCGGGGCAACGTCTACAATCTGGAACCGGCTGCGTTGACCAACTGTTTCGAAAATTCAGCACGTCCAACCCTCCCCCTGCCCCCTCCCTTAAACCAAAGGAGGGGGATTGCTGGCGCGAGCGATCTGGTATTTTCATCGTTTCTGGGTGTGTCCGAGGGGCACGTGGCAACTGCTAAGAACGAAGGGGAATTTGCGAGATATCTGGCTTGGAAGCGGGCACTAGGAGGTAACCCAAGGTCCCCGCTTTCGCGAGGGCAGGCATTTGGGGCGTTCTTGGATGAATCCCGGCGGCAAGCCGTGTGGGACTCGTCACGTCTCGATTGGATTCATGGCAGCAAACTGAACGGAACGTGAACGTAATGACCATTCCACCCCGCGCACTGGTGCTATCCGGAAGTACGCGCGTCGATTCGTACAACACGCGTCTCGCCCGGTTGGCGGAAGCAGCAATCCGAGCACGCGGCGTGGAAACGACGTACATCAATCTGCGCGACTTTCCCATGCCACTTTTCGACGAGGACCTCGAACGAGATCACGGCATGTCGCTTCCGGCCCAAAATCTCAAAGATTTGTTCGTGGGCCACGACGGCTTCTTTATCGCTTCTCCTGAGTACAACAGTTCGATTACCGCCGTGCTGAAGAACGCCATCGATTGGATGTCCCGGCGTCCAGCCCAGGAGCCGCCGTTGATTGCGTTTTCCGGGAAGGTTGCGGCAATCTCGAGCGCTTCTCCCGGCGCCCTCGGCGGACTGCGGGGGTTGGTGCATTTGCGGGCCATTTTGGGAAACCTGAACGTCGTGCTCGTGCCCGAACAAGTCGCCGTCGTTAAGGCCCACGAAGCCTTTGATGACGGCGGGAATCTGAAAGACGGCGGCGCGAGGGCCATGTTCGAACTGGTAATCGAACGGTTCGCGCATTTGTTAGAAAGGTATACTCGACCGGAACAAAAGCGGTAGGATTGCGGTTCAAGGATGGTGCGGCGATACGGCGGGTCAACGATGGGAATAGAGGAGGGCAGAGAGATGGCAAGGACAGTTCGGAGTTTGACAGCGGCCTTGTTGCTGATTTCCACCGCGGGTCTCATTTACGCGGAGAACGGCGACAGCGCGGTAACGGAAGTGATCTACGGCCACAAGGACGGGATGGCGCTGTCGTTCGATGTGTTCAAACCGGAGAAGCCCAATGGCGCCGGTCTATTGTTCATGGTCAGCGGTGGTTGGGTTTCGCGGTACGCGCCGCCGGCCCAGTACAAGGCGTTTTTCAACGCGCCCCTCGATGCGGGATTTACGATCTTTGCGGTGCGCCACGGCAGCAGCCCAAAGTACAAAGTGCCCGAAGCGTTCTCGGACGTCAAGCGCGCGCTGCGGTACATCAATCTGCATGCGGCGGAATGGGGTGTCGATCCGAATCGGCTTGGAGTGTTCGGCGGGAGTGCCGGCGGGCATCTTTCGTTGATGCTCGGGACGACCTGCGACGCAGGAGATCCGGCAGGCGCGGACGACGTCGAGAAGGCGCCGAGCAAACTCGCCGCGGTGGTCGCGTACTTTCCGCCGGTTGACTTGCGCGCCCTCGTCGGGCCGAGCGAGCGCTTCCCCGCGCTGGACTTCGACAAGGAATTGGGAGACGACGTGTCTCCTATCCTTTTCGTGACCAAGGACGATCCGCCCTCGCTCATGATTCACGGCGACAAGGACGATCTCGTGCCCTTGCAGCACAGCAAGGACATCTATGCCAAATTTCAGGAAGTCGGCGTGACCACGGATCTCATTGTGCTCCCTGGCGCCGGCCACGGGTTCCAAGGCGAGGACGCCAAAAAAGCGGCCGATGCGCTGGTGGCGTGGTTCGAGAAGACCCTCGCCAAGAAGTAGGACGCGCGCGAGCAGTTACGCATATTATACACGGCGTCATAAATAGTTGCGCATGAGATCGCAGAAATAAGCCATTTTGCCGAAATTGGCGAAATGAACATGCGCAACTATTTATGACGCCGTGTATAATTGTAAGTCTTGACGGGAACGGCATCGCCGCCGTTCCCGTCCTGCATTTTCGGGGGTACAAACGGGGAGCGCGAGCTAACCGCTACGCGCTTGTAGGTCTCAATGTTCTACGGTTGGAAAATCGTCGGCGTGACGATGGTCACGAATTTCATTTCGGTGGGATTCGTTTTCTATTCGTATGGCGTCGTGTTCAAACCGATCGCGGACGAACTCGGAGGAAACCGATTCGGTCTGTCGGCAGGCCTGGCGATCATGAATATCGCGACTGGTCTCTTCGCGCCGTTTCTCGGGCAACTCCTCGATCGGTGGTCGATACGGTACGTGATGTGCCTTGGCGCCATGGCCCTAACGACCGGGTTCGTCATCGCGTCTCGAATGACCGCCTTGTGGCAGTTTTATCTCATACTCGCCACGTTTCTGGGATTGGGCGCTGCATCGATTGGAGGGTTGCCTGGTTCTACGCTGATCGCGAATTGGTTCGAGCGGCGGCGCGGTATGGCGTTGGGGATTTCGACGATGGGGGTCTCCGCGTCGGGAATGGTCCTCGCGCCAACGGCGACCTACATGATCGAATCCATGGGATGGCGGCAGACGTTCTTGGTCTACGCCGCCGTCACCATCTCGGTGGTCCTGCCCGTGGTCTGGTTCTTCGTCGTAAGCCGTCCCGAGGATCTGGGCCAATTCCCTGACGGAGATTCCGGCCCGGAAGGCGATCAAGAACTTCCCGAACCGATCCTTCCGTTAGGGGCGGGCGATCAGATGATCGACCATGCGCCGCATTTCGAGTGGTCGGCGATCTCGACGCTGCGCGACGCCCGCTTTTGGCTCATCGCCATGAGCATCGGGTTGAACTTTTTCGCGATGAGCGCGACGCTCACGCACATGATTCCTCACGTTACCGATCTCGGATATTCAGCGAGAGTGGCGGCATACGTGTTGGCTGCGAGCGCGGGTGTCGGGGTGCTTGGAAAGCTCGTGTTCGGTTGGTTGACCGACTACATGGACACGCGAGTAGGGTGCTGGGGGGCGATCGCGTTTCAGGGCGCGGGTATCGCGACTTTTCTGCATGCGGAGTCGTATCCGAGCCTGCTTCTGGCCAGTTCGTTGTTTGGCTTCGGGATGGGCGGCATCGTGCCTTTGTGGAGCTCGCTCGTTGGAGACGCATACGAACGACGGCAATTCGGGCGCGTCATGGGTTTGGCGACGCCCTGCATGCTGCCTTTGCAAACGACGGGGCTGCCCTACGCGGGCTACATCTACGACCGATTTGGAAGTTACGAGATTGTATTTTGGACGTTCCTCGGCACGTACACGCTGTCGGCAATCATTCTTGGATTTCTCTCGAACGAGGCGCAGGCCGCCGGAACGCCGGAGCGGAACGTGGATGTGCCGGCTTGATTCGGTTTTCTTCGGGCGCTAGCCCGCGCCGTAGAGTAGTTGGGCCGCCACCAGCGCGTAAGCCGCGGCGAGCGCGTCCGGCGGATTGTTATCATTCGTAGTGGCGAGTGCCGCGCGTAGGACGGGAAGGACACTCGGGCGTAAAGACTCGATCCTTTTTTGGTCGCTGCGGTATAGGAATGCCAACTCGCAAAGTGTGCGGGCGGCATCCACTCCGTCGAGCTTTGGCAACGCTTCGATGCGTGTGCGTTCGTTTCCTTGAAAACGCGCAACGCCGCCGAAACTAGGCACATCGACAAGAATGAAGGGGAACAAATCTCCGATCTCGATCGTGGGTTCACCGTCCTTCCACATCCCAAGTAGCCGGGCTTCGAGGCGCGCGAATTGTCTCAGCCATCCAGGGGGAGGCGCTTCGCTGCGCGATTGGGCGATTCCGATGGCCGCTTCGAGCCCCATATAGGCCGCGACGACATGGCGGCGGGACCGGGAATCGTGATCGAGTCCGGGCTCGATCGCATGCCACGGCCTACCCGTTCGGGGATCGGCCCAGGCCGCAAGAAAATCGGCTGCTCGGAGTAAGCGGGGCCAGACGGCATCGAGAAAGTCTGGGTCCCGATCCGGGGCGGACGCCGAGGCGTAGCGCCCCACAGCCCAAAGCATCAGGCCGACGGCTTCCAGGTCGAGTTCAACTTCGGGTGTGGCCGGAGTACCGTCTGCGTACAGAGCTGACGGTATTGATCCCGCAGGCTTCCCGGGAAGATCCGAGTCACGAACGCGCTGAATGTAAAACTTCAACAATTCTTCCGTCCAGTCCGGCCGCCCGGCAGCGTCGAACGCGAGCGCGATCCATGCGCCGAAACGCGGCCAGTCGCGCGCGAGTGGCGGCAAGGCAGACGGACCGCGCACGACGCTGCCGGATCGTTTGTCCCGCAATCCCGCGAGCGTGAGGAACGCGCGCGCAAGAAGGTTTCGTTCCTCGTCGCCGGGCCCGTTAAATCGTTGCCTGAGGGCGGCGGACAATTCATCGTCGCTGTCAACTCTAAGCTTCTCGACCGTAGCGGCGGATTCCGCAAGAACTTTGTTGAGTCCGTCCGTCGCGCTTCGATAGTCGCCAGCGAACGCCGCCGCCCATGTCGCGGTGTAAGCGCTTGCACTGGGTTCCATGCGGATCCGGAAGTGGGAATAGGTGTCTCCCGTCACGAAGCCGTCGCCGTCCTCCTCGGACGCGGCCTCGAGCGCGATTAGATTTGAAGGAACAGGTGAATCCACGATTAGGAGCGAAGATTGCGATGCCCCTGAAGAAATCCAAACACCTTCCCGGAAGGAACTGCGCTCGCCAACGCTGGCCGATTCGTCCCTTAACCGTTCAGCGTGACGCCATTTCGCGGCATTCGGATGAAAGGGCCGAAAATGGTATGAGCGTTGAGCTTTGGGGTCAATGAACGCGGCGAAATCCATGAGGGCCTCACGTCGAACCGTCGCGAGGGGCAGTTCTGGCAACTTGCGGGTGCAAGGAGAAAAATTCGCCCAGACGTGCAAGGTGGGCGGGGACGGTGCGCCAATGATTTCGAATCGGACCACCATCGCGTCGCTATTGGGGTGGACGGTCACGAACTCTCGAAAACGTATCTCGGAACCGTCAAGGGACCCTTGCGAGATTAGGACAGACGCGCCGGGTTGCGAATACTCGGTGACGATTTTCCAGCGCTTGTCCGTAGCCCATATCACTTCACCTTCGACTTCCACGCCGAAGACGATGCCCTGGGTTTCCGTTCCGTCGGACCACACGTGGTCGTAGAAACTCGGCGAAGGCCACCGGCACATCGCGATGCGGCCGACGAGATCCAGGCCGATAGTCAGGCCGCCGTTGCCCGCGAACGCCACGATTGATGATTTGCCGTAGTCGGCCTCGATTCGCGCGAGATCCGGATCGGCGCTAACCGACGGGCGAGCAATGGCGGCGACGAGCGCGCCAATTCGTATCGCTAGCGCGAGGACGGAAGGTTTCATCAAGGCGGGCCTTCACCGTGAGTAAGACTTTGTTCGTGGACGCCTTGTGATCGGCCCGCGAGATATCCTTCGACTGCTAGACCATTTCCCGTCACGTGGCCGCTGAGGGCCAATGTGCCGCATTCGCCGGCGGCCGAAATCCATGGGAGAATTCTTTCTTGGGCGTCGACAATATCCATTCGGGGAATCAATTCGTTGCCGGCGGCGCGTTCCGTCAACGTCTTGGCGACTGCGGCGGCTTTGCGCCAATCGAGTTCGAGCCGCCAGTCGGCGGCTTCGGAAGCGGTAAATCGCGTTTCCGATATTGACGACTCCATCAGGGCCGCGGTCGACGTGATCCAACTCCATTCGCCGGACGCCGCTGAGCAGATCGTGAAGCGCTCTCCAAGCCACGGGAGCTGCCAGCCGGGCCGCGTCGACCATTCGTAGGGGATGGCGTCAAGTGGCGCGTTGACCACCGTTCCGCTGCTCGAATGCGTCGCGATTGCCATTTGCGGAAGGGCGACGAAGTCTGCCGTGTCAAGGTCAGTAATCGACGCCACGGCCCCATCGTGTTCCCCCGGCCACGTCTCTGGCAGTGCGGCGCGGACCTCTCGCGGGGCGGGATATATGAGTTCGGGAAAAGGCCTGCCGGCGACCAAGGTATCGAGGAAGTTGAGCGCATCAGCGGCGTTCGCGCCGTACACCGTGAGAAGGGGCGGATCGGACAATTCCTCGGGCACATCAATGTGCTCGCAGGGTTGCGCGGCGATGGCGAGTGTTCCGACTGCAGGAAGACCATTCGACGCGGAGATTCGCAGTTTGCCTTCGACGGGTGAGGTAAAGATGGCGAGGAGTTCGTTGCTCGTGAGTGGCGGCTCTCTGGCTTCGGGTTCCAACTGCTTGAGCGTGTCGAGCAGTTTGGAGTTGGACGCGACGATCCAAAATCCGTCCCGCCAAACCGCTCTTCCGGGTGGAATCGCGCCCTCTCCAAGAATTCGACTCGCCGCCAGGCGCGCTCGGAAAAGCAAGCCGGGACGCACGCAAAAGGTCCATCCTTGCTCGCTCGACGATGCGACGATAGCCGGACCGAACCACATGAAAAGCCTTCCGACGGTTGGACGAATGCCGGTCAGCTTTCGCAAGGTCAACTGTAGATCGTAGAAGGGCGCGAGAGACTCCGGCGAGAGAGCGCGGGCGGTATCGGTGCGCGCAAGCGCCCACCAAAACGCGGGGGCATCCGCGACTGCGACGGTCAGGGTCGTTTGTTCAGGAGCAAAACCCAAATGCGGCCCGTGCTTCAGGCGACTGTCAAGAACCAACGAAACGACTATCGCAGCCGCGACGAGGAGAAAGAAAGTGCGTCGCGCCCACTTGACCCTGCCACGCGAATTTCGAGCCGGGCCGGCCACGGCGTCAGCCGGCATTTTTCCAAACGGCTTCCTTCTCGTCGTCGCGTTTGGACTCGAAGCGCGCAATTTCGCTCGACATCTCTTCGCGGAGTTTCTCCGCCTCCTTGGGATTGGCCGCGATCTTGGACTCGAACGAAACGCGCGCCTCGGCGGTTTTGGCGTCGTAGCGGTCCTCGATGTCAGCTATTTTCGCGCGCTGGGCCGCGGTCAGTTTCTTCGTCGGGCCGGATTCGGCCTCGAGCCGTTCCATCGCGCGCTCGTAGGCGCTCTTCATGTGTGCTCTCCTAGTCGCGGAACTCGTCTTCCAGTACGGTCGCGATCAAACGCTCGATTGAAACCGGGAAGTATCGTGCGTTGGGCGTGATCATGACACCGGTCGTAATGTCTTCTGCGTGCTCGATGGAATCAATCGTGTCGGACAGGGCGCGGTCGATAGACTCGCCAAGGTGCTTGACTTCAAGTTGTTCGGACTTGCACTCGACGGGACGATCGCGGAACCCGAAGTACCCGAACAGCCGCCCGGTAATCGCGGCGTCGACGTTTCCGTCTCCGAATATCTCCCCGTAGCTCGGCTCCATGTGGCCCGGCCGAAGAACAATTCGCGGCGAAACGTGGATACGCCCCTTCACACGGATCGTCCGAAAGCCGCGCTCCAGCGCCTCGCCCAGACACACATACGGGATTTCGTGATACCCAGAGATGATGCCGTACGTAGGCCGCCGTATGATGACCGTTTGGCGATAAATCGCCCGCATTTCCTGCGCTGTAATATCCACAAGATTGATCCACGTTCGCTCGTTGAGATTCGCAGAGTGTACTGGATTGGCGCGAATTTGCGCAACGCCCGCACGCAACGATCGCTTCATCTGCGCTATAATCTATTTGGATCTCGTGGAATTCTGACCCGTGAAAAAAGATTCAAAAGCCGAAATCAAAGCGTGGGCCGAGGCCTGGAAGCGAGTCAACGATCTGGATGACCAAGAGCGCGCCGCGCTGACAGTCGAAGAACGCATGCGCCAGTTCTCGAAGCTGTTCACTGAATGTAAGCGGCTCGGATGGGACAAGAACGTCGACGAGGAAGGCATTCAGCTAGTCCGTGACCGGTGGAACGAACTAAGGCGGGCCTATGCAGCGCAAGCTGGCGGAATTTGAATCCGTAGCAATTGACCTCGCGCGCTGGCTCGATGCCTATGGAGGCAAGTACGTTTTAATCGGCGGCGTGGCCGTGGCCGCACACGGTGTCGCCAGAATGACACACGATATCGACGCAATGGCGCTGATCCCGGATGATCACTGGCCGCTCTTTCTCGAATCAGCGGGTAAGTACGGTTTCGAATCCCGACGCAAAGACACTCTTCAGTTCGCGAGGATGAACCGCCTTCTCCAACTCGTTCATGTCGCCACCGCTACGGATGTAGACATTTCTCTCGGATTCATGGTGTTCGATTGCGAGGCAGTTGAACGGCGGGTCTGGATTTCCATCGCCGAAACACGGGCGCCGATTGCATCGGTTGAAGACCTTATTGTAATGAAGTGCTTCGCAGGCCGGCCCCAGGACATCGCTGACGTCCATAAGCTCCTTCGGATGAACGGCAAACTCGATATTGGAAGGATTCGAACCTGGTTGCGCAAGTTCGAGCAACTGACGGATCGGGGCGATATTCTGAGGGAGTTTGAGCGGCTCAATACGGGAACGAAGCGTGGAATCCTGTAGGTATGGAGCCAGCGCTATTGGAACTATGAGAACAGGGAGTACGCCTAAGATGATGCAAATTGTTCGGTCTCACGAGAAGTTTATGAACTCGGGTTCATGACACTATCAAAAAACTCCACCCACGCGTCTCCAGCGAATACTGCGCGCCAACCACCAGCAACCCATCCGTACGAATCAGCCCTTCCAATGATTCCGAACCGTGCCGCAAATGATCGACGGACAGGCGAATCCAGCACCCGCTAGAATGACGCGATGTGGCCAAACCTGGCTGTCTAAGCGTTGAACTGTCGCAAGTGGTAGTCGCTATGCACGCCGTGAACGCGTTGCCATTTCTTGAGAGAGATGCGGCCCAGCATGGGCTCGAGCACAATGTGCTCGGGATCACGTTCCGAACGATCTGCAAACCGGCGCATGGATTCGATCAATTTTGAGCGCTCGGCTTCGATATCGTCGGCGGATTCGTCCAGGAATTGTGGCGGGGCTTTGATTCTGCCCTTCGGCCAATTTGTCCAGAGTTGGAATAATAGGACCCACAGAATGGGCATCAGCCAAGCCCGACTCTCGTCTTTCGTCTCGCGTTCCTCGAGGGAGATCTCGAAGACGATTCGCAGGTGGGCGAACATTTGTGCCAACGACATTGTGCCCCACTGCCGCTGCGCGGTCGAACCGAGGGCGTTCACGCGGCGTTCAAACTCCTGCAAGGTGGCGGAGTCGAGATCGATTCTTGGCATCGTGCGTTTTCTCCCTCAGATTCCGACCTGAAATAATCCGACGCAGTAACATGGACGCTGTGTGGCGTCATTCTGGTAGATTCCTCGTCTCGATTGCAGAGTGAGGCTGTACCCCATCAAAAAACTCGACCTCGCCCGTCTCCAACGAATACTCGTCAATGAATTCCTTGTCGCTGATACCGTTTTCGGGGAGCAATTCGAATATCCTGCGTGCTTTATGAATGTAGCTATGCAGGACTTCATTCTTGTGGATTGCGATACCTGAGCCGCGAACACCAAAACGGAACCGACGTAAATCGCGTTGTTTCGGTTCGGCCAAACAACCATCCAAGAACTATCGAGTGGCTCTACGAAACGCCAATAGACCGAAAAAATCGCCGCGCTCAATATGATTGCCACCTGGGCCCATTCATAGGAAAACAGGTAATACGCGGCGACTGGCATCGCGACAATCGTTTCGTAGAACGCCAAAGTAGCCAGCAGAAATTGAAGCGAGACGCCAGAATCCGGGGCGACGACTGGATAAGTGATGCATTGCAAGGAAGTGAAACCCGCCGAAAAGACCGCGACGCTACACCCTCTCCAAACCGGTTTCGATAGCGGCTTTGCGATGCGGAGCGCATTCATGGCGTTAGTGATAACACACTCTCCACGACTTCGCCATACAACCAATGCCCGCCGCTGGTGGTGATTTGGGCGGAGACGACATCGCCGACTTCCAATTCCGGATCCTCGATTGAAACCGGGCGGTAACCATCTGTGCGGCCGGACATCACGCCGCGTTTGCGAGGGTGAGCGCCGTCGATGAGGACTTCTTGCTCGCTGCCGATGTACTTCGCCGCGTCTTCTGCTTGGATGCGGGTTTGAAGTTCGATGATGCGGGCGAGGCGGTCTTCCTTCACCTCGCGCGGCACGTCGTCGTCCATCTGTTGAGCGCGCGTTTTGGGCCGCGGCGAATACTTGAACGGGAAAACCTGCGCGAACCGCACGCGCCGCACTACCTCGAGCGTGCGTTCGAAGTCGTCCTGCGTCTCGGTCGGAAAGCCCACGATGAGATCGGTGCTGAGCTCGATTCCCAGATTGATTGTCCGCATGTAGTTGATTTTGCGCAGATACTCCTCGATCGTGTGGCCCCGCCGCATCGACTCCAACATGCGATCCGATCCGGACTGAAACGGCAGGTGCAGTTGATTGCAGATCGCGGGGCGTTCGACCATCAGATCGGATAGCTTGTCGTTCCAATCGTTCGGATGCGGCGAGGTGAAGCGAAGGCGGTATAGCCCCGGCAGTTGGGACATATCGTCCAACAGGTCGTAAAAGCCGTAGTCGCCGGCGCGGTAGCTGTTGACGTTTTGGCCAAGTAGCCAGATTTCCTTCGCGCCTTGATCGATCAGGCTGCGCGCTTCGCGCAGGATGTTCTCCGGCTCGCGGCTGACCTCGCGTCCGCGCGTGTAGGGGACGACGCAGAACGTGCAGAAGTTGTCGCAACCCTTCGTGATCGAGATGTACGCCTTGCATCCCTCGACGTGGCCCTTTTCGACCCATTCCTCGGGGATGAAATTCTGCACGCGCTTCTCGTTAGGGAGCCATTTCGTCATCAGCACGCGTTCGCCTTGTTGGACGCGCGCGATCATCTCGGGCAAATGAAACAGGTTGTCCGGCCCGAACACGAAGTCGACGGTCTTCTCCCGCTCGAGGATGGTCTCGCCTTCCTGCTGAGCGACGCAGCCGCCGACGCCGATCATGAGCCCAGGGTCCGCCTTCTTCCGATCGCGAATCGCGCCGAGGAAACTATAGACCTTATTCTCCGGATTGTGGCGCACGGAGCAGGTGTTGAGCAGCACGAGGTCGGCCTCGTTGGCGTCCGCCGTCATCGCGTAGCCCTCGGCCGCGAGCACGCCCATCATGCGATAGGTGTCGTGCTCGTTCATCTGACACCCATAGGTCTGGATGAAGGCTTTTTTGGTTGCGAGGTCGGAAGGCATGAGTTGCAAATTTCGCGCAGTTACGTCACAAAACTATAACATTCGAGCGCCCCGCCCAACAATTGCGGAACACATCGCGTGAAACTTTCTTTGATTGACTCTATACACGCTTGATAGCATCTTCCTCTTTTCTCGCCATGCGAATGGGTGTCGTGTATTTATGGATCTTCAGGAAGCGTTGCGCCGTGTCGTCGATGGGCACGATCTGTCTCGTGCGGAATCGGCCGGCGTAATGAAATTGATCATGAGCGGCGACGCATCGCCCGCGCTAGTTTCCGGTTTGCTCGTGGCCCTGCGCATGAAGGGCGAGACGACAGAAGAAATCACGGGGTTTGCAGAGACGATGAGATCGATGGCCACGCGAGTACCCGCGAATCGCCGGCCGTTGGTGGACACCTGTGGCACGGGAGGTGACGGCGCGGGCACATTCAACATTTCGACGACGGCGGCCTTCGTGGTGGCGGGCGCGGGTGTGGCGGTCGCGAAGCACGGCAACCGCGCAGCGAGCAGCCAATGCGGCAGCGCGGACGTGCTCGAAGCGCTCGGCGTGAAACTCGATCTGACGCCGGAAGCGGTGGGTAGGTGCATCGACGCCATTGGCATTGGATTTCTGTATGCCCGCGCGCTGCACGGCGCGATGAAGCACGTCGCGCCGGTGCGCGCCGACCTCAAGATTCGGACCATCTTCAATATGCTGGGCCCATTGACGAATCCCGCGAATGCCGATGGGCAGGTCGTAGGCGTGTTTGATCGGGACCGGGCTGAGACGCTCGCGCGTGTGCTTGCCAATTTGGGTGTGCGGCGTGCCTTCGTCGTGGCGGGTATGGATGGACTCGATGAGATTACCGTAACCGGCCCTACCTACGTTGCAGAGGCCAATGCGGGCCACGTGAAAGTCTACGAGTTATTGCCGGAAGACGCGGGGATTCCGCGAACACCGGACGCCGATCTTTCGGGCGGTAACGCAGTGGACAATGCGGCGATCACACGCGACGTGCTATTGGGCGTCCCAGGGCCGCGCCGCGACATCGTGGTGCTCAATGCCGCCGCTGCGCTGCTGGCCGGTGAGGCGGCGCATGATTGGAAAAGCGCCGCGAAGGCCGCGGCGGAATCGATCGACTCCGGCGCGGCGATGCGCAAATTGGACGAGCTTGTCCGGTTCACGACGGAGTTGGCCGCATGATCCTGGACGACATCTGCGCGACCAAAGCCAAGGAGGTCGCCGCGGCGAAACGTGCGCGGCCCATCCACGAGCTCGAAGAGCGCATCGCGGCGAAACGCAAACCGCGCGACTTTCGCCAGGCGTTGCGCGAGCCGGGGATCAGTTTGATCGCGGAAATTAAGAAGGCTTCGCCGGTCAAAGGCGTCTTTTTGGAAAATCTCGATCCGGTCGAGCTGGCCGCGCTGTACGAACAAGCGGGGGCGCGCGCGATTTCCGTGCTGACGGATGAGCAGTATTTCAAGGGATCGCTTCAAGACTTGGTCACCGTCCGGCAACATGTGAAGGTCCCCTGTTTGCGCAAAGAATTCATTGTTGATCCGTATCAAATCTACGAGGCGCGAGCGGCGGGCGCGGACGCGTTCCTCCTGATTGTGCGCATACTTTCTGACGATCAATTGAAGGAGTTCCTCGATGCGGGCGAAGAGCTCGGCATGGCCGCGCTCGTCGAGACGTACGACGCGGCGGAAATCGAACGTGCTTTAGTGGTCGGGGCGCATATTATTGGTATCAACAATCGTAACCTGGACACCTTCGAGGTCAACATCAACACCACGCTCGAATTGAAAAAGAGGGTCCCCGGCGGCAACGTCCTCGTTAGCGAGAGCGGCATTCAAACCCGCGAGCACGTCCGGCGCCTCGAGGACGGCGGCGTCGATGCGATTCTCGTGGGCGAGGCGCTGGTCACCAGCAACGACATCGCGGCGAAAGTCCACGAGCTATTGGGAACGAATGCGCGTTAAGATATGCGGGATAACGAACCTCGAAGACGCGCTCGCCGCGGTCGATGCGGGCGCCGACGCGCTGGGTTTCAATTTCGCGGAGGAAGCGAAAAAGAAGCGCCGTTATATCGATTTCAGTGACGCCGTCGATATTGCGTACAGTGTCCAACCTTTCGTGACAACCGTTGCGGTAGTCACCAATCCCGACTGGGAAGATGTTGAATTGTACTTGGAATACTTCGACCGTGTTCAATTCCATGGAGAGGAATCTCCCAAGTTTTGTTGGGACTGGCGAGTCCGGGCGATTAAAGCGTTTCGCGTTTCGCCTGACTTTGATCCCGAGATCGTGGTCACGTATCCCGGGCGGGCCGTGTTGCTTGACGCCTACGATCCCAAGCAGCGGGGCGGCACAGGCAAGACGTTGGATTGGGACATAGCGAGGCGCGTCGTCGAGATAGGCAAGCCTGTGATTCTCGCAGGCGGACTAACGCCGGAAAACGTCGCCGACGCGATTCGCGCGGTCCGTCCCTACGCGGTGGACGTGGCGGGCGGGGTCGAATCGGCGCCGGGAAAGAAAGATCATGAGCGGATCCGCAGTTTCATCCGAAACGCAAAGAACGCGCTGGCCTGACGCGCGGGGCCGCTATGGCCCCTACGGCGGCAAGTTCGTGCCCGAGACGCTGATGCCGGCGTTGGCCGAACTCGAAGCTGCGTACCGCTCGGCGCAGAAGGACCCCGCGTTCCAAAAAAAGCTGCGTTGGTACCAGGCGAACTACATCGGGCGGCCAACGCCGTTGTATTTCTCCGAACGAATGACGGAACGGTTCGGCGGCGCGAAGATTTACCTCAAGCGCGAGGACCTCTGCCACACCGGCGCGCACAAGATTAACAACGCGCTCGGGCAGGCGCTTCTCGCCAAGCGCATGGGTAAGCGCCGCATTGTCGCGGAGACGGGCGCGGGCCAACACGGCGTCGCGACGGCGACGGCGGCGGCGCTGCTCGGGCTCGAGTGCGAAGTGTACATGGGGTCAGAAGACATCGAGCGGCAAAAGCTCAACGTGTTCCGCATGAAGCTGCTCGGCACGAAAGTCGTGCCGGTGAACTCGGGGAGCAGGACGCTAAAAGACGCTATCAACGAAGGCCTGCGCGACTGGGTCACGAACGTCCACGACACGCACTACGTGATGGGGACGGTGCACGGGCCGCATCCGTATCCGCTCATCTGCCGTGATTTCCAAAGCGTGATCGGTGCGGAGGCGCGGCGGCAATTGCACGAACACGAAGGGCGCCTGCCCGATTGCCTGATTGCGTGCGTCGGGGGCGGCAGCAACTCTATCGGCTTGTTCTTCGAGTTTCTTGAAGAGAAGAGTGTGCGGATGATCGGCGTCGAGGCCGGCGGCCACGGTATTACGACCGGCATGCACGCCGCGCGGTTCGCCGGCGGCGGCCTGGGCATGCTGCAAGGCGCGATGAGTTACGTACTCCAGGACGAGAACGGCCAAATTCTCGGCACGCACAGCGTCTCGGCGGGCCTCGACTACGCGAGTGTCGGCCCTGAGCACGCATACCTGCGCGACGAAGGACGCATCGAATACACCTACGCGACGGACGACGAGGCGCTCGAAGGGTTTCAGTTGTGCAGCCGCCTTGAAGGAATTATCCCCGCGCTCGAAAGCAGTCACGCGATCGCACAGGTCGCCAAGACCGCGCCCGTGATGCCGCGCGACTCCATCATCATCGTGAACATGTCCGGCCGCGGCGACAAAGACGTGCAACAGGCGGCGCGGTTCATCATGCCCGAGGAAAATCTCGCGTGAACCGGATCGACGAGCGTTTTCAGATGTTGGCGAAACGGGGCGAGAAGGCGTTCATTCCTTTCATCACCGCAGGCGACCCGACGTTGGCGCGGACGGAGGAGATCGTGCTTGAGCTGGAAAAGGCCGGGGCCGATATCGTCGAGCTTGGCGTGCCGTTTTCCGATCCGTTGGCGGATGGCGTGGTAAACCAAGAGGCGGCGCAGCGGGCGCTCAAGCACAACGTCAGTCTGCGCGATATTCTCGGGATGGTGAAACGGTTGCGCGGATCGACGCGGGTCCCGATCGTGCTCTTCACCTATTACAATCCGGTGCTCGCCTACGGCGAAGCAAAGCTGGCGAAGGACGCGCGCGAGGCCGGAGCGGACGGCATTCTCTGCGTCGATCTACCGCCCGAAGAGGGGCAGGCGCTGCGGCAAGCTTTTGCCGACGCCGGACTATCGACCGTATTTCTCCTCGCGCCGACCAGCACGAAGGAGCGCATCGAATTGATAGCGAAGAATTCGACCGGCTTCGTCTACTATGTGTCGCGCACGGGAGTAACCGGCGAGCGGACTTCCATCGAATCATCGGTCAAAGGCATGGTGGCGAGCATCAAACAATATACAAAATTACCCGTTGCCGTCGGCTTCGGCATATCAACTCCCGAGCAGGCGCGCGAAGTCGGCGCGTATGCGGACGGCGTCGTCGTTGGCAGCGCAATCGTCCGGATGATCGGCGAACTGGGCGACTCTCCCTCGACGGCGGCGAAGGTCGGGACGTTCGTGAAGCAGCTCGCCGACGCCGCGAAGGGTCGAGGGTAGAATCCGTGTCGTTCGCCGAGCTACCCGAATCCGTACACACGCTGCTCGCGGCGTTCAGCTTTGTCCTGGGCGCGATGGCGGGCAGCTTCGGAAACGTCTGCGTCCATCGCTTGCCGCGCGGAATTTCGGTGGTCACGCCGCGATCGCGCTGCCCGAAATGTGAGAACGCCATCGCGTGGTACGACAACATTCCGATTCTCTCGTGGCTCGTGTTGGGCGCGAGATGCCGTAAGTGCAGCGCGCCCATTAGCTGGCAATATCCTCTCGTGGAGGCCATCACCGGCCTGTTGTTCCTGCTCATTTTCTGGCGTTTCGGCATCGTCGTGGCGACGCCCATCTACATGCTGCTGGCCGCGTCGCTGGTGGTCGCGACATTCGTCGACCTGACCGACTGGACCATTCCCAACGAGATAACCGTTCCCGGCGTGTTCATCGGCATCGGCTGCTCCGTGGTGGGCATGGTGTATCCCGAGAGCGGTTTGCAGGTAACGTCTCCGTTCATGGCGATCGGCGGCGCGGCGCTCGGGTTTGCGATCCCGTACTTGCTCGATAAGGGCGCGTTACTGGTCCTCGGCAAGCGCGGCATGGGCATGGGCGACGCGAAACTGCTGGCGATGC
>CAYXRK010000024.1:0-35716 GCA_964467615.1 uncultured Nitrospirales bacterium
GAGAGTAAGGGGCGTGAATGTGACGATTCCGCCAAACCGCGAGGGTTTGTCTTATCTCTCCCATACCGCTTCGCGAATGCGAAACTTATGGGTAGGATTTAGCACCTGGCCTCCCCGAAATAAAAGGGGAGCGGTTGCCGCGGTTTCAAAGGGCCTGTCCCTCCACCGCTCTTGATAAGAGAACACGATTCAACTGTCAAACACAGTATAGCAACCGTTGAGGGCCGCGTCAATAGTCGATTCGGCGTGCGGTTGGCCCGGCGGTGATTGCGGTATTAGGGCTCGCGGGACTACTCTAACGCCAAGGACGGCCCGAATGAAACGTGCGACAGGAATTGCCTGGCTACTCGACGAACTCCCGGCGCTGGTGCGAGACGGGGTGCTCGAGGAGGATGCCGCGCAGCGCTTGCGGAACCACTATGGCCCGCTGCTCCCCCAACACCGGACGAACTGGGGAATAGTCGTCAGCAGCGTGTTGGGATCGGCGCTGATTGGGCTGGGAATCATATTGGTTCTCGCCGTCAATTGGGAGATGCTGAGCCGACCGGTCCGCACCGGCATCGCGTTGGGGCCGATGCTGATCGGCCAAGGCATTTGCGCCTGGGTCATATGGGCGAGGGCGGAATCGACCGCTTGGCGCGAGGGCGCGAGTCTGTTCTTGGCGTTGACGGTCGGCGCAGCCATTGCATTGGTCGGCCAGACGTATCACATCGCCGGCGACTTCGGGACGTTCGTGCTGACGTGGTCGTTGTTGGCTGTGCCGCTCGTGTACCTGATGAACGGGACCACCGTTGCGATCGCATATTTGGTTGGGATAACAGTTTGGGCGGGTGACGCGCAATCAGGCCACGAGCACGCAATGTGGTTTTGGCCGCTCGCGGCCGTCGTGGCGCCCTATGTGCTTTTGAAAACGCGCGAGGACCGCTACGGTCCGCGCGCGATGTGGCTCTTGTGGACGGTGTGTATTTGCCTGTGCATCGCGACGGGCATCGTGTTGGAAAAGAACCTGCCGGGAATTTGGATCGTCGTCTACTCGAGCCTGTTCAGCGTCATGTATCTGACGGGAAGCTATTGGTTCGACGAGACAAGCCTGCCGGGGCAGCGGCCGTTTCAGACTGTGGGCGCGGGCGGCATAGCAGTGCTGACGCTTCTGTTCTCGTTCGAGTGGCCGTGGCGACAGATTGGGTGGCATTACTACCGATCGGGGTACGGATACTCCGTCGCGGCGGGTGTTCTCGACTATGTGTTCGTCGCGGTACTTTTCGTGTGCGCGATCGCGTTGCTGGTTACGTCGGTGCGCCGGCGCCGCAGCGATGTGATTGTTCCGGCGGCGATGCCAATACTCTCGACCGCCGGCTATATCCTGGCGGCGGTGTGGGAAGAGAATGAATCAATCGCGTGGGCTTTCAATCTGTTTGGCTTGGTGCTCGGGGTCTGGACAATTCGCCTGGGGATAACGCGGGACCGCCTGTACGTCATTAACGTGGGAATGCTTATGGTGTCGGCGCTGATCTTGGTGCGGTTTTTCGATAGCTCGATGAGTTTTGTTGTGCGCGGCGTGGTGTTCATCCTCGTTGGCGCGGCGTTTCTGGCGAGTAACGTGATGCTTCTCCAACGCCGGAGGAAGGCCGCATGAACAAATCGATTCGGATCGGACTGCTTTGCGTTGTCGGTCTTGCTCAGTTATCGGCGCCCGTTTCGATGATTCTTGGGCAAGAACGGGTCCTTCGCGAGGGTTCGCAGTACAAATTCAAGACCGCGCCCGTTGATCCGTACGATGCGTTTCGCGGGCGCTATGTCGCGCTGTCGTACGAGAACAATTTCGTTCCGATCGAACCGACCGTGCTCGTTGAAGACGGTACGCGAGTGTGTGCGATATTGGCGGTTGATTCGGACGGCTTCGCGCGATTCGATCGGATCGAGCTTCGCAAGCCGGCATCGGGCGACTACGTCGAAACACACGCGCTCTGGACAGACGAGGGGAAGCTGTATCTGGACCTCCCGTTCGATCGATACTACATGCGCGAAGAACTTGCGCCCCAAGCCGAAATTGCCTACCGCGAACATAGCATCAACTTTGGCGTGCACGATGCTTACGTCGCTGTCCGTGTACGGAAGGGCAGCGCGGCCGTCGAAGAACTGTTCATCGACGGAAAGCCCATCTATGAGTATCTGGCCGAGGCGCCGGAACAATCCGAGCCATAGCCAAGTTCCGGCCTCGGCGCGCGATAGTCGGCCATGACCATCACACACATGGAGTTACATCTCATGGCAGAATTGACGTCCCCCGCCCCACTACCCCAGGACATCGTGATTCAGATGGTCATCGGCGGCTGGGTCTCGAAGACGATCGCCGAAGTCACGCGGCTTGATGTGCCCGACGTCTTGAAAAAGAACGGCGCGTTGACGGCAAAGGACTTGGTCGAAAAGTTCGGCGTACCGGCGCACGCCGATTCGCTCCATCGTGCATTGCGCGCCTGCGCCAGCATCGGCCTTTTTATGGAAAACGCCGATGGCCGCTACGGCCCCACGCCACTTTCGGATACGTTGACGCTGGACTCGCCGGTTTCGCTCAAGCGGCTCACGGAATCGTTCGGCGGGACGTGGTACCGGATTTGGACGGGTCTTGGCGACGCGCTTAAATCTGGGCAACCTCAGTCCAAGGCGCAACTGGGCATGGAATTTTGGGATTTCCTGAACGCGAATCCCGCGGAAATGGAAGCGTTTGGCGAAGCGATGAAGTCGAACAGCATGCGATCTCTCAACGGTGTCCTGGAACTATACGACTTCTCGAGGTTCGAGTCCGTTGCGGACATTGCCGGAGGATTTGGCCACTTGGCGATCGCGCTGTTGCAAAAGTATCCCAATCTCCGAGCGATAGTGATGGACATGCCAAAGCTGATGCCTATCGCGAAGGGGCATTTGCCCAACGATTCGAGTGTGACGTCCCGGATCGAATTCATCGGCGGCGACATGTTTGAAGACGTCCCCTCGGCTCAGGTGTACATCATGAAGCACATCATCCACGACTGGGACGACGCGCGTTGCGTCGCGCTCCTTCAGCATTGCGTGAAGCGAATGCAAGGCGACGGCCGGGTGCTGTGCGTGGATGCGGTGCTCCCGCCGGCCGGAGACTCAGGGTTTGCGCCGGCGAAATTTCTCGATCTGAACATGCTCGTTTCCATACCCGGAAAGGAACGGACTCTCGCTGAGTGGAAAGTGCTGTACGACGCAGCGGGTCTCAAGGTGACGAATGTGTTTCCGCTCCACGACAATTTCGGAACCAGCATCATCGAAGGCGTCAAGAAATAGTCGTGGCCGAAGGCACGGTTCGATCGGGAACGTTTTCCAGTAGGCCCGGTTCTCTGCCGCCGCGCCTACCCTACGCGCGAGGTCAGCCCTGGCGCTTCGGAAGCGCGTCAACCTCCGCCATCGCAAGTTCGAAACAGGCCGGGCAATACCCGTGTGAAAACCGGGCATCGGATCGATCCATCACGTACTTTTCCACCGCCTGCCAAAACCCTTGGTCGTCGCGAATCTGCTTGCAACCAGCGCAGATCGGAATCATCCCACTCAGCGTCTTCACGTTGGCCAGCGCCACCTCGAGTTCCCGCGTCGCGAAGAACTGTGCTCGTCGATAGTGGTGCAAGCGCCACGAGGCCAAGATCCCAGTCGCATTCACGATTAAGAACGCCAAAATCATCGAAAAAAGAGAGGCGCCGCTCACCCCCTTTTTTACCACGACTAGAATCACGATGGTGCCCGCCGAGGTGACGAACATCGGAATCAATTGGAACAGCCAACGATTGTGGATCAGAAAGAAGAATATCGCGACGCTTGCGACCAAGAGTGATGCCCCATGGACGTACTCCGGTGGCCGTGACGCCGAGATAGCGAGGCCCAATGCCGACATGGAAATGGTCCAACTCAAAACGATGCTGTCTCGAATGGTCGCCGTCCTAAAGCCGTTCAGAAAAATGATGGCCGCGATCGTGTAGAGGATCATCACAATGCGCGCGTCGCCAGCGCGTAGAATGGCGCGGTCGGGCCTAACAAGGTGTAGTCCGCGGAGGCCGAGAACAATGTCGGCACTAACAGCAGGAGCATTCCTAAGTGCGTGGCCGTTCGATCGCCGCGCCAAGCAGAACGACGATATTCGGCCTCGAGCTCCGCCGATCGAAACGAGGCCCATCGAATTTCGGGCGAATAACCGTCCAGGCGTTCCACGTCCACGTTGCCCCGCGCGTTAAAGGCGGCGCTGACACTTTCCATGCGGCTGTCCTCCGCGAAACCCCGCGCCCCGCGCCCACCCAGGCGGCTACCAAAGCGCATGACTACCGGCGATCAAACATAGTAACCGGGCGGAACTATTCCTTTCCATTCCATGACGGGGGGCCTGCGTCTTGAAAGTGGGAAGTGCCGTAGCTCCCGTTTGTAACGGGAGACCGAGTGACTCCCTTTACAAAAGGGAGCTACGAGATGCGCCGCTTGAGTTCATAGGTCTGGCGGCGCATTCCTACTTTCCTGACGCAGGCCCCTGGCTAAAGACTTTAGCCAGGCACGGATGACGGCCTCGCGTTTGTAGGCTATACTATTGTTATAAGCACCTTGGGCGAAATCGAAGCGGCCGCGGACGCGTTGCCCGCCGCGGAAAAGCAGGAGTTGTTGCTGTTTCTAGCTGCACGGCTACGTGCGCAGCCTGATACGACGCCAGTGCCCCGAACATTCACGTATGAACAAATGAGCGATTGGATTGTGGATGACGAAAAGGAAATGCGGCGGTTCGATGACAGTTCGCTTGGGTGAGACTGTTCCTTGACACCAGCGTGTTGTTGGCGGCCAGCGGTTCGGATCGCGGGGCATCTCGCGCGATTTTCCGCTTCGCGGAAGAATGCGGGTGGGTGCTCCTGGCCAGCCCATACGTTCTCAATGAAGTAGTTGTCAATCTGCCGCGGCTCGATCCCTCCGCCACTACCGATTGGGACCAGTTGCGGCCGCATTTGACGTTGATGGATGACGTCTTCATGCTCGATCGAATTGCAGTGTTTGCGCCCGCCAAGGATCGGCCGATTTTGTTTAGCGCGCTGGCTTGGGCTGACGTTTTGTTGACCCTGGATCGACGCGACTTCGGCGGTCTCATTGGGGGATCATTTTACGGTCTTTCCATTCTGCCGCCCGGAACGTTTCCTGAGCGGGAACAAAGAGATGGTCGGCTGTTCAAATAGAGCGTGGACAAATCCAATCTTTCTGTCGCGCGATCAGCCTGGTTTTTGTGCTATGAACGCACTTCCTCAGGCTTCCAGATCGTTGCCCCAATGTACCGTTCCGGCCCGGTCTTTGCATCGCTGAAGTAATAGGTCGTGACGATGTTACCGTCGAGGCGCTGGATCGCGCGGCAGTATCCGATGTCGCGGGAACTGCCATCGCCGCGCAGGGCCAATTCCCGCGACCATGTCCGACCCTTGTCCTCGCTCAGTTTGGTGCAAATACGCCACGGCTCCGCGCGGACGCCGTAGCTTAAGCAGAGCCGTCCATCCGCCAATTTGATTAACGCGGGCGGGTTACCGACACCGGTAGATTCCACGGGGCGGTTGAGATAACGCCATGAGGTGCCATCGTCCTCGGACAACCAAGCGTCGATCCAGCGTTTCTCTTCGCCTTCATGGTCGCGTGTGAGCGTCAAAATCCCGTTATCGGACAGTCGTACCGAAGACGGCATGATCGAGAACGAATCCGACGGCGGTTCCGGCCCGATCCAGGACACGAAGCGCCACGTCGCGCCGCCGTCTCGGGTGCGGGCACAGAACACGCGGCCCTCGCTTCGGTCGTGCTTCGCGGCTGTGACGAACACCATGCAGGTCTCGGGGCCATCGACGAAGTAGTCCGTTCTGGCGGCAGTGCCAGGCGTTCCGAAATTGGGCAGGCGGTAGTCGGCGCTCCACGCTTTGCCGCGATCGTAGGAATACGAGAACCGCGAGTCGCCGCTGTCGACGTCGTTCATTCGCAAGGTCATCGCGAAATCCGCGTGGGCGAAGTCAATTCCTCCGGGGCATTGCTCCAACGGCGGGATTTTTAGACCGGGGGTTTCCGTTCCGTGCAAGGATGCGCCGCGCGGAACCAGAAAGCCTTTCTCCGCGGGATACTCGATGGACCACGTGACGCCGCCATCGAGACTGCGCGCGAGGAGGTGCTCCTCCGGTTTGTCGCGGTCGATGTTATGGCGGTCCCCCAGATCCTTGTAGTAGCCGCGAGAGAACCCGACGAGAATCTCGTTGCCCCAATTCCACATGCCGTGGTTCGCCGGCCAACCGCCAAACCGGCCCTGCTCGAAATAAACCTTGACGTGTTGCATGATGCCTCGTTGACCGTTTTGACCAAGGGTGGCATAATGCCAACTCGTTGGCGAAGATGCGAATGGCGTGGCGGCTGCATCGTCGGGCAGGGGGAGGAAGCGTGGCGCTGGGCATTCAATCGAGTTGCAACAATCACCCCGCCATTGAAGCGGTGGGGCGTTGCAAACAATGTGGCAAACCCTTCTGCGGATCGTGCCAAATCAAAGGCGCGACCGGGAACTTTTGCAGCGAAGAGTGCAAACAGAAGCACGAGGTCTTCACGCAGCGTTCGCAAAAACTGGACGACATGAGCAAGAAACGGGGCTTCGCCCGTCGTCTCGGTAATTTGATCAAGACGATCCTTATTTGGGGCGTTATCGTTTTGGTGGCCGGCGGCGTCGCCACCTATTTTGGCGTGAACATACCGGTATTGAGCGATTTCATTCGCAACATCATCAATTAGGAAGCTCCTGGAGAAAAGTCATGGATATGAGCAAGATTGTCTGGCCGGTAATTATTTTGGCCGTGGTGGGCCTGGGTTGGCTCGGCACGAGCGGCGGCACGAGCTACATGTACAAGCAATACACCAAGAGCACGGTCGGCGAGGATGTCAACAAAGACGTCAAGAACGAGGCGAGCCTTTCGAAGCTGGCCGGGTTCTTGATGAAGACCTTTCAGTACAAGAGGGCGGCCGAGTACTACCAGACGGCAATAGATCGGTATACCACCGAATCGTCCGTCGGCAAGAATTACTGGATGAACATCTACAACCAAACCCGCTGCTACGAGAAGCTGGACGACAACGACAAGGCGGCGGACAACTTGGTTTATTTACGCGACAACAACGCGGACGGTATAGATGAGCGCGTACCTGACTACGACACGCTCAATCTTCGCCTTCAAAAGCTCGTCGAGGTATTTCAACTCGATCCCGTGAAGTACAAAGCCGACCCTGGCAAACGACAGAAGCAGTAGGCCGTCTCGCAGCCGCGCGTGAAACGGGAACGCATCTATGGCCGCCAGTCGGTACTCGAATGCTTGCGGGCGCGGCGGCGCCGGGCGCACCGGTTGTATTTGCTTCAAGACGCGCGCGGCGTTGAGGCAATCCTGGAGGCCGCGGCGTCCGTTCCCCTCGAGCAGTGTGGCCGACGCGACTTGGATCGCATCACGGACGACGGCACGCACCAGGGCGTCGTACTGGAAGTCGATCCGCTGCCGGTGGCCAATGCCGACTCGTGGGACCCCAGTCGCCTGCCACAAGAAGCGATCGTGGTCGTTCTCGACGGCGTCGAGGACCCGCACAACTTCGGGGCGATTGCCCGCTCCGCGTGCGCATTCGGGGCGCACGCGCTCGTGTTCGGAAAGGACCGCGCAGCGCCGCTTTCCGCTGTTACATGCAAAAGCGCAGCAGGCGCCCTCGAACACCTGACGCTGATCCAGGCGACGAATCTGGTCCGCGCGATTGACCGCCTCAAGGAAGCCGATTTCTGGGTCTACGCGCTCGACGCTGACGCTGACAACATTCTTTGGCGCGTGGACCTCCTCAAGCGCGTCGCCATCGTCATCGGCGCAGAGGGCAAGGGGATCCGGAGACTCGTGCGCGAACACTGCGATGCGGCGGTCTCGATCCCGCTCGCGGGCCCGATCCCATCCCTCAACGCGTCGACGGCCGCCGCGATCGCGCTGGCAGAGATCGTCCGTCAACGCAGCGGTTAGCGGGACTTCGCGTACGCCGGTTCGTTGCCAGGCTTCCACTTGATGTTGCACCCGATGCTGGGCTTTTGGTCTTGCGGCACTTGGCCATTCGCCAGCACTGCGTCAATCGCATCACGCAGATCCTTGCCGTTTAGCGGCTTGCCGTTTCCGGGCCTCGAATCGTCCAACTGGCCCCGATACACGAGCTTTCGTTGGGCATCGAACAGGAAGATATCGGGCGTGCAGGCCGCCGAGTATGCCTTCGCGATGGCCTGTGTCTCGTCGTAGAGATACGGAAACGTGTAGCCCCGATTCGCGGCCTCGGCTTTCATCGGTTCCAGGCCGTCGTCAGGATGGCTCTCTGCGCTGTTCGAACTTATCGCGACAATGCCGGCGCCTTTTCCAGCGTAGTCCTTGCCGATCCTCGCCAATTCCGGCGCGACATGCTTCACGTACGGGCAGTGATTGCAAATGAACATCACGAGCAATGCCCGCTTCTCGGCGAAATCGCGTAGCGAGACGACTTGTCCATTCGTATCCGGCAAGGAAAAATCCGGCGCGAGCGTACCCAGCGCCAGCATCGTCGAAGGTGTCAACGCCATTTTCGATACCCTCCAACTTAGTTAAACATCACCGTGATCGCGCAGCGCAGCGCAACTTCGCCTTCCACTTCCCCATTGGCGCCGCTGCCGCGAATGCCCCGCGCACACGCGATTCAGTCCTTTGCGGACAAAACCACCAATGCACTCTGGTTAGCGCTGTTCGCGGGAAGAAGCGCCGCTACGCCGCGGTCCAGCGTGACCAGTTTTCCTTTGCGGTGAATAGCCAGACCGAGAAGATAGGCGTCGGTGATCTGGCTATGGCTGACGAGCAATCCAGCGGGTATCTGATCGTCTCGCAACGCAATGTCGTCCGGCCAGAAGACGTGGTGCGCCTGAGTGACTAACCGCACGAGCAGGAGGAGCGCCTCTTTCGGTTCGACCGCTTCCCGGATACTCCGAGGATTGGAGGATACTCGGACGAAACCGCATTGAGTAAAAGGACAAGTTGCCCATCCCTCGGAGCGGTTCGCCGCGAACCACTTGTGTGCTACGCGATGGTGGACATGCGATGGCCATGCTAACGCGATCAGCATGTTCACGTCCAACAAGGCGGCGCTCACATTTCGTCCTCTGACCTCTTAACGTCCTCCAAGGTGATGGGCCGCGCGCCTTTCGGTACTCGGAACACCGGGAAGCCATTTTTTCCCGCGGCGTCGACGCGCGAGGTAGCGTTTAGACCTCGGCGGGCCCAATCCGATAAGACTTGGCCGACTGACTTCGACTTGGCCCTGGCCAAGCTCTTCGCGGCGGCGAGCAGATCGTCATCTATGGTTAAGGTTGTCCTCATATTCACAAGTATTTGCGATATAACATCATGATGTCAAGATGCGAAGACATCGTCCTGCGCGAACGCCTACAACCGGACCAGCGTCGCGCTCACCTCCCACAGTCGCGCGGCAAGTGCTTCATCCTGCGCGGTGCGCGAGGGATCTATGCACCGATTGTTCTTGTAATAACCGCCGCTTTTCCCCTCCACCTCGGGGCTCGTCGCGAGATAAACAATCCTATCGCCGCCCTGTTCGGCCGAGATCAGGAAGAGTTTATAGACGGCAAAGATTGGACGGGGAATCGCGGGCGCCTTCGACCAGAAGTTCGTCAGCACGACGCCTGGATGCATGCTATTGACGGTGACGCCTTTCCCTTCGAGCAAGCTCGACAAGCGATTCGAGAAGAGGACGTTGGCGAGCTTCGAGCGGTAGTAGGACTTGATCGCGGAAAAGCCGCCGTTCTCGTATTGGAGATTCTCGAAGTCTATTTTGCCACGAACATGACCGCCGCTGCTGACGACTACCGCGCGTGACGGCGCGCTCTTCTCCAGTAAGTCCAACAGGAGATTCGTGAGCAGAAAGTATCCCAAATGGTTCACGGCGAACGTCTGTTCGAGACCGTCCTCGGTAAGGATGCGCTCTCTGCAAATTGTCCCCGCGTTGTTGACGAGAATGTCGAGCCGCGAATTCTCCGCCCGATACACCGCGGCCAATGCGCGCACCCCAGCCTGTGACGAGAAATCGCACAACAGCAGGCGGACCTTCTCGGAGCCGGAGCGCGCCTTCACGTCCTTCAGCGCCGCCTCGCCTCGTTGCAGATCGCGAGCGACCATGACCACATCGGCCCCCATTCGCGCGGTCTTCACGGCCGCTTCGAGTCCGATTCCGGAACTGGCCCCGGTGATGAGCGCCGTTTTTCCGTTCAAGTCTGCCATGTTACCCCTCTGCGCATCCGCCATTTCAGGAGTGTGTTCGTAGCATGCCGACCCAACCAGCCTTGATCCGACGAACGATCACTCTGGACTATTCCGTCCGCCGATTGCTACCGTGTAGTCTCTTCGACCCATACGCTTTAGATAAGGATTCGCGGCCATGCCCAAGAAACTCGCGTTCGCAGTTGCGCTGTGTTTGATGTTCGCGCTCAACCCATCTCAAGGAGAATCTGCAGTGGCGCCATCGGAGAAAGCGAAGGAATCACTCGATCATTATTTTCAGGCCTGGAACACGCCGGATGAGGCGGCGCGGCGCGCGCACCTCGAGGCGGGCTGGGCCGAAAACGCTACGTATACGGACCCGACGGCGGACGTGCACGGGCGCGAGGGACTGGTCAAACATATTGCGGGCTTTCTGGGGA
Source organism: uncultured Nitrospirales bacterium (assembly GCA_964467615.1). Classification (GTDB taxonomy): domain Bacteria; phylum Hydrogenedentota; class Hydrogenedentia; order Hydrogenedentales; genus CAYXRK01. The sequence goes on from CAYXRK010000024.1 coordinate 10,751, forward strand.
ACCCGGCGATGAAGGGTTACTCGATTGTGCGCGTGACCGGAATCGATGTTCACCACCGTTCATTCCGGTTCAGTTGGGAAATGCGCGACCCTTCGGGCAAAACGCTCACCCCCGGTATCGACTACGGCGAATTCGACGACAATGGGATGATTACGAAGATCGTCGGTTTCTTTGGGCCATATCCGGCGCTTGAAACCAAGGCGAACTGACGTGAGAGCGACAGTGGCGAATAGCAGGTAGCTCAAGTCGGGGTGGTTGGCTGTTGGGGGGAGTTGCCCTGCGGCGCAACCTTCGCCTTCACCCTCACCCTCACCCTCTCCTTCACCCGAGATCGGCGCACTGGCGGGGACCATCAGGAATTCGGCGACGCGCTGATCGGACAGTCCCACGAGGATGGTCTGAGTTTGTTGATTGTATGCCGAGGCGGAAACGGTTAGGTCGTACTCGCCCGGCTCGACGACCAAGGCGTAGATGCCGTCGTCCCCGGCGCGCGGCGAGAGTTCGGCATCAGCGATAGTGAACGTCGGCGTAGCAATTGGTTCGTCCGTGGCAAAATCTGAAACGACGCAGAAAATTGCCGTGGGGAGCGCGAGTTTGTTGACCGGGATTCCCGAAACGCCTTTGATATCGGGGCAGGCGGCGTTGATCGAAACCAGGACGCCGCGGTCGAGCAACGCGGGGATATCGCTACACAAAACGTCCGTATCCGATTCAAGCGGATTCGCCCTTAAATTTAGCTCGTCACCCAAGCCGAGGCCGGGATTGTCGAGTAAGGGGCCGATATCCGCGACGAGGTTCGAACCGATGTCGAGGAAGAAGAGGTTATCGAGTCCGGCGAGCGCGGTCAGATCCGAAACTCGGTTGCCGAACAGATCGAGTACGAACAACTCAGTCAAGCCGGCCAACGGCGAGATGTTCTCGATGCTTTCATTGAAGCTCAAGTTGAGACTCAATAGCTGGGTCATTGACGAGAGAGGGGTGATGTCCGAAATGCTGTTGCCGCTTGCATCGAGCGTGCGAAGGGAGGTAGTGCCGACGAGCGAACTGATATCGGCGATGGCATTGTCCGCGAACCGCAGTTTCTTCAATTGCGGCAAACTCAGCAGAGGGTCGATGCTCGCAACTTGATTGCCGGATATGTCTAACTCGACAAGTTCCGACAGACCGGCCAAGGCGTCCACATTTCCGATTTCGTTTTCGGCGAGATCGAGGCGACTCAGGCGTTCGAGGGATGAACACGGGCCGATATCGACGATTTGGTTGCCGGAAATCCGGAGATCGGTCAATAGAGACAAATTCATCAGCGTTGTGATGTCGGAGATTTGATTGTCGGAAAGGCGTAGCGCGCGCAACGAAGTCAGGGCGCCAATCGGGCTGATGTCGATGATGAAGTTTCCCGATAGGCCGAGTTCGGACAGTGAGGTCGATTCTCGCAAAGGGCCAAGATCGTCGACTTCGTTGTTCGAGAGAAAGAGGGATTCCAGAAAGTTCAGTCCCGCCAGGGGCGCTATGTCATTGATGTGATTGGCGGAGAGGCTGAGATCCGTGAGCGAGGTTAACATAGCCAACGCGCTGATGTCCGCGATTTCGTTCCGCGACGCGTAGAAGGTGCGCAATGCAGTCAGATTCTCCAGCGCGTTAATGTCGGTGAATAGGTTGTTCGAGGCGTTCAAATACGTCAACGCGGTCACGTTTCCGAGGGGCGCGATATCCACGATTTGGTTGTACGAAACGTCGAGATTTGTAAGCGCGGTCAAGTTGCCCAACGCGGCGACGCCGGTGATTTGGTTTCCAGACAGAATGAGGTTGTCCAGCGCGGTCATGTTTTGCAGCGGGGCCACGTCGGCCACGTGGTTCTCGAACAGGTCGAGATAGGTCAAGGACGTCAAATTGCTCAAGGGGCTTATGTCGGTCACTTCGCAGCCGAAGAGGTCGAGATGCGCCAGCGACGTAAGTTCGGCGAGAGGACCAACGTCCGCGACCCGGTTGCCGAACAGACCAAGATGAGTCAGCGATGTCATGCCCGCGAGGGGGCCCACGTCGGTTACGCTGCTGCCAAACAGTTCCAAATAGGTCAGCGACGTCAGGCCGGAGAGAGGCGCCAGGTCCGTTAGGCGGCCGCGGGTCAGGTCGAGATACGTAAGCGACGTGAGGCGCTCAAGAGCCGAAGCGTCGGCAATCGGACTGCCATAGAGGTTAAGCTCCGTCAGTTGAGTCAAATTCGCGAGCGGGCCAATGTCGGTGATTTCATTTACGAAGAGATCGAGGAGGGTCAGTGAAGTCAGCCCGGCCAATGCGTCGATGGCCGTGATCCGGTTGCTCGACAGATCCAAGCGAATCAGCGATGTCATTCCGGCCAGCGCCCCTATGTCCTCGATCAAATTGTCGGATAAATCCAAATCGATGAGTAACGTCAGCGGTGCGAGAGGTTGAATACTCGAGATTTTATTGTTGTCCAGATCGAGCTCGGTCAGCGAGACTAGCGTTGCCAATCCGCCGATGTCGGCGATTCGATTTTCGTTCAGGCGAAGTTCGGTGAGCGACGTAAGCGAGGCGAGCGGGCCGGTGTCCGATATCTCGTTTCTGGCAAGATCGAGAAAGGTCAACGCGCTCAGCGAGGCAAGCGGGCCAATACCCGCGATGGGATTGTCGCTCATATAGAGATATTCCAACGAGGTCAGGTTGGCCAGGCCGCCTATGTCGGAGATGCCGGTGTCCGAAAGGTCGAGATCGGTGAGAATGGCGAGCGGTGTGAGGGGAGCGAGGCCGGCGATCGGATTGCCCGATAGATAAAGAAAGGTCAGAAGGGTCAGCGCTGACACCGGGCTGATGTCGCTGATCTGGTTGTCCGATAGATCGAGAAAGTCGAGCTGGCGCAACGCGGCAAGCGGACCGATGTCCGTGATTTGATTTCCGGCAAGCTTGAGAACCGTCAGATTTGTTGCGGCTTGTATTCCGTCCAGATTGTCAATGCCTAAGTTTTCCGCGGAAAGAAAGCCCATCGACGCCATGTCCGTTTCGGTGATGTCGCCCGTGGGCATTTCGAGGCGAGCGCGGACGGCGGCTTCGAGGTTGGGGTTCGCGAACGTGACGGCGGTTTGCGATTGCGCCAGGGGCGATGCCGCAAACGCGAAAAGCATTAACGCCCTCGATTGGCTTGTCATCGTGATGCACTCCGCTTTGTCGCCCAGGATCCGTTTGCGGATTTTACATTACGCGGAGAAGGCGAGGTGCGTTGCTACGACTCCTGCAGGCGCTTCTTGTCGTCGCCTTTGAGGAGGGTGTGGGCTTCTTCGAGGGCGGCGGGGATTTTGGCGGCGTGTTTTGCGCCGTTGAGGGCGGCGGCCAGCGCCTGTTTGTCGAAGGTTTCGGCTTTTCCGCCGGGGAACCAATGGCCGCCGTTGCCGAGCATGTTGTAGCGCATCTTGCCGTATTCGATCATGTCGTAGGCGAGGGCGAGGTTGCGCAGGCGAAGTATCCAGCGGGCGTTCATGCCGCCGGGCACGGCGTTCCATTCGGGTACGCCTTCGTGCCACGAGGCCGCCCAGTCGTCGCCGAGGGTCTTGGCCATTTCATCTTCGAGGCGCTTGACGATCGGGCGGACGTGATCCCATGCGCAATCGAGTTTGGCGATGGTGTCCACGTGGATGTCGAAGTCCTCGTGGCGCGATACGCCGCAACTGAGCGTGTGGACTTCGGGGTGCGCGAGACAGAACAGGCCGTTGAACACCATGGGGTGGAGCGGCGCGGTCAACTCGACGAGTTTGGCGCTGGGCCGGTACAGTAGGCCGCCTTTGTCGTTCGGACTGATGATGAATACGCCCATGTCGTGGCGTTTGGCGGCCTCGATGCTGGGCCAGTTGTCCTGGAAGAAGTAGTACCAGTGCAAGTTGACGTGGTCGAATGCGCCGCTGTTGATCGCGGCGCTGATGTCAGCTTCGAGGCCGTGGGTCGAGAAGCCGATGTCGCGAATGCGGCCTTCCTTTTTCCAGGCGAGGGCGGTGTCCATGCACTTCATTGCGTCGTCGAGCAGAGCGGTGTTGTTGACTCCGTGAAACGAGAAGACGTCGATGTAATCGAGCTGCAAGAGCGACATGCTTTGCTCGAACGTGTCGATAAACTTTTTGACGTCGCTCATCGGGCCGACTTTTGTCTGGACCAGGATTTGATCGCGCGGCAGTTGCGGCAGGATCTTGCCGAGTTGGTATTCGCTCGTGCCGTACCCGCGGGCGGTCTCGAAGTGCGTGATGCCGAGGTCGATGGCTTTGCGGATACAGGCTTCGAGGTCGCGCTGGCGGTCTTCGGGGACGGGGTCGCCCGTTTTCCAGGACTGTTGGAACCGCATGCCGCCGCAACTGATGACGGGCATTTTGAATTCGGTCTTGCCAAATCGCCGGTAGTGCATGAGTGGGCCTCTCCCGCAGGACGTCATGTTCGCAAACTGGCGGGCGGGGTGCAAGGTAGGTGCGAGTTTGCGGATTGACGTTGAGGTTTGGATAGAGATTCTTGTTCAGAATGACAGTTGGTCGGTGTTTTGAGACAACTTCTACAACTTGGGAAACGCACTTGCCGGCAAAGGCCGCGAAGCCAGACCCCCTACCCCAATACTGGCCCTCGCTGTCTCGGTCGATACACGCAGAACCGCGTGCGCTGTCCGCACCTGGGCTTCGCGCTTCGCACCGCTGCCATATTCCTGGAAACGGGACGATTGGGGCGCGTTTACTCCCTCGTCAACACGCGTTTCGGTCAATAAAACAGGCCCTTTTTCAAAAAACATGGTCAACACCAAGTGTTACATATATAGGCCCGGTTCCCACATCGCCGGTTCCCGAGACGCCACGATCCCACGAGTGGCCGAAATCGGCGCTTTTTCGGGAGTTAACCCGCCGAAATCGCGACTTTTGGGGCTCAATATCGGAGAAAAAGGCATGAAAAGGAGACCACTGATCGACGCAAGTCCAATGATATCAACGGTCGACACCCTCTATCCGGCCCGCTCCGGCCTCGACAGGCCGCCGTAAAATTCATTTCACGTAAAAGGATTTTTACGGGCGCCCGTGGTGATGACCAACCCTGTTCGCCCTTCCCGCGTCCAGGACACCTCGTCTCTTGGCGGATCGATTGATATGGAGTACAGAATGTTTAATACTAATGCTAGATTACTAATTAGCAGATGGACACCGAGCAAACGGCCCGTTTGCGCGTTTACCCCAGGGTCGAGGCTTCGGTAGAGATTCTTCATCCGCTGCGGCGGATTCGGAATGACAGAATCGTGATCTGGACTTTGGGATGCGAGGCTTCTTGCTCCGAGGCGCGCCGGTTTCAGTCGAAACAGGCGCTACTCTTTGCTGATTCGGCGCGTTTTTTTGGCGATGGCGCGTTCTTTGGCGGCGAGGAGTTGGCAGGTGTAGTCGGATTCTTCTCGGGGGGGGGATGCGGGAGTTGGTTCGGTGGTCGAAGATTGTGCGGCGGCGTGCTCGGGGAGATCGATGCCGAAGCTGATGGGTGGGCCTTGGGACCGGAATTGGCGTTGTTGGGCGGGGGCGGCGAAGTAGGCGCCCGTGACGGGTTGGGGGCGTAGTGGCGGCGCGGGCATCAGGCTACCGATCGCGGGCAAGCGGCGGAAGGCGCGGGCGATTGGATCGTAGATGAGACTGAAGGGGATGACGACGCGGCGTATGAATATCTCGATGGGGAACAGGCAGACGGCGAGGAGGACGAGCCAGCGCCAAATGGGCGTGACGTTGGCGGCGGCCCTGAGATCGTGTACGAAGGGATTCGCGCCGGGCTCGGCGACGCGCCCTCCGCCCTCGGCGGCGACTTGCTCGATGAGCGGCATGTTCGTGCTGGTGTATTCATACTCGGGCGAATAGCCGAGCGCGAGGCCGGCGGGGATGGTTCCTTGCGTGCCGTCTTCGCGGTTGTAGAGGATGTTCACCATGTACACGCCGTCATCGGACAGGGGGAAGGACCCTTCGTAGATGCCGGGGCCGGTCTGGGGGAGTTCGAGGTCCGCGCGTTTGTACTCCGGGCCGGGGCCGGTGACGACGCCGCGCGGGCGCAGGAAATTGATGAAGTTGCCGTCGTCATCGACGGCGTCGATTCGGACTACGCCGCGGCCGTCTTCGAGTTTGGTGTCGACGCGGAAGTTGGCTGGGCTGATTTCGCGCGTGGCCCAGCGTACCGTTTGCGCCCAGAAGCGGTTGAAGCCGTCCCAGGTGACCCAATCGCGCGCCCAACGCGCGGTCACGTCCGACGTGAATGCGACGGACTTGCCCAGCCCGAAGCGCCAATGCGCGAGGACAGGGTCGCCTTCGTTCGAGATGAGCGGGACCGTGGCCGTTTCCTTCGGGGTGGTGACAACGTAGCCCTGCAGTTCGGGCAGGGCGGTTTTTGCGATGCCGTAGAGCAACTCGGAGTCGTGGTTCGGCGCGGGGATGAAGGGTTTCTCGATGAGGAGTCCGCGTTTAACGACCGCGGCCTCTTTCGTGAAAATTTGGGGCAGGTTATTCGGGTTGTTGACCAAATAAAACTGGCCGCCCGTTTGTTTCGCGATATTCTGCAACATGTTTTGGTCGCTGGGGCTGTGCGGGTTGATGCAGACCGTGCTGACGGCGATCCCGCCCGCGGCGAGCTGCTTTAGTAATGAGAGAGCCGGCGGGGCGGGGTCGCCGTCGGAGATCATGATCACGCGCTTGACGGCGGCGTCCGCGCTGACGAGCGCGCCATACGCGAGACGCAGCGTGGGATCGACGGAGGGCATGTCTCCGATTTGTTGGCTCGCGGCGCGGATGCGTTGGCGCATGAAGCTCTTGTCGCCGACGGGTTGCAGTTCGTAAATCCAGGTGTCACCCGTGGAGAGATATCCGAGCGTACCCATGAGGTCTTGCGATGACAGGACGTTGAGCGCGGCAAGGGCAATCTCGCGCGCCCAGGCGTTGCCGTCGGTGAACTCGCAGGTGTGCATGACGAGGGCGAGCGCGCCGCGCGGGAGGATCTTGCGCTGCTTGATGTCCATATTGACCGGCAATGCGCGCTCGACGGGGGTGTCGAGGTAGCCGCCGGCGCCGAAGGATTGCGGCCCGCCGATCATGACGAGGCCGATGCCGAGATCGCGCACCATCGCTTCGAGCGCGCCGAGTTGTTCGGCGGTGAGGTCGGTGCTGCTTACGTCTGAGAGGACGACGGCGTCGTAGTTCTGGAGTTGTGCGAGCGACGAGGGCAGCGCGCCGGGGTCGGTGAGGTTGACCGTTATTCCCTCGGCCTCGAGTGCGGGCGCGAGGTACGTGCTGTGGTCGCGGTCGGCCTCGACGTACAGCACGCGCGGTTCGCCTTGAACGAATGTGAACGCGCGTCCTTCGTTGTTCGCGAGGACGGTATCTTGGTCCGATTCGATCTCGACTTCGTATTCGTAGAAGCCTGACGTTGGAATTTCCTGCGTCAAGATAAACGTGTTGTCGCCTTTTTGGAGCGTGACGTTTTGCGGCGCGAGCATGCGACGTTCGTCGCCGGTCTTCTGGTAAACGCGCAGTGTCGCCTGGCTGTCTTGATCGGCCTGCGCGACGATTCGCAACTGGAACGGCGCTTCGGCGTCGTTCTGGCTTGGCGTCGTGACTTCGCGGACGCGGACTTCGGGGCGTGGGCCGGTATGGAGGGGAACGACATCCACCGCGACACCGGCGGCGCGGGCGATTTTCGCTTCCTCGAGCGCCGCGCCGCGCGTTTCGTTGCCGTCGGAGAAAACGACCATCCGCTTCATGTGCCCTTGCGGGAACGCGGCCATCGCGAGGCGCATTGCGGCGGCAAGATCGGTCTGTTCGCCACCGACATAGGACAGGACGTCGCGCAGACCGAGGGTCTTGTCAGCGCCGAGCTCGATGCTGGCGTCTTCGCCGAACACGATGACGCCCGCCTTGTCCTTCTCCGTCATGAATTGATCCGCGGCGTTGCGCACGGCCTGCGCGGAGGCGAGGCGCGATTCCTCGGGGACGCTGTTCGAGTAATCGAGCAGGAAGAACACGGCGAGTTCATCGTTCACGCGGACGATTTCCATTCCGGCGAGGGCGAAGATGAGAGAAATCAGTATGACTACGCGGAGCGTGACGGCGATCCATTTGCGGCCGCGGTCGAGCGTCTGGATGCGCGTGCCCATCCAAATCGCCCAGGGCACGAGGACGAGCAGCGCGAGTGCCCAGGGGAATACGAAGCGTGGGACGATGTACGTCACGCGAGACGCTCCAACGGAAACCGCTGGACGCGGTGGTTGCCTGTGTCGGCGACGAAGACCATGCCCTCGGGCGAGACGGCGACGCCGCGGGGATCGTTCATTTCACCGGGTCTTCTGCCTGGCCCGCCGAATGAGGCGATGAATTCTCCTGCGAGCGTGAACCTGGAGATGCGGTGCGTGCCGTACTCCACGGTGACAATGGTTTCGTCCGGCGCGAGGGCGATATCGAACGGGTATTTTAATTGGCCGGGTCCATCGCCTGGGCCACTGATGATTCGGACCAATTCGCCGGTAGGCGTGAAACATTGGAGGCGGTGGTTCGTCGTATCGGCCACGACGATCGTACCGTCCTTCGTGACTCGCACGCCCATCGGCCGGCTGAACTGTCCGGGGCCGTCGCCCAGCGATCCCCATTGCCGCGCGAACCGGCGATTTGTATCGAACACGTGGATGCGCTCGGCGTTCTCGCCGTACTCGCTGACGACGTAGCCGTCCGCAGTGGGCGCGATGTCCGTCGGATAGATGAACTGATCGGGGCCGTTGCCGTACTCGCCCCATGTCTTTAGAAGTTCGCCGTCCCGCGAATACTCGAGGATGCGATGGTAATGCGTGTCGGGCACGACGACCGTGCCATCGGCCGCGAAGCTGACCGCGGTTGGCGTGCCGTTGGCGGCGTCCGGGGTGCGCCACAACGTGAGGAACGCTCCATCCTCGTCGAAGACCTGGATGCGGCCGGTCGTGTCGATGACGTAGACGCGGCCATCGAGTACGCCGATCGCGCGGGGTTTGAGAAAGGAGCCGTCGCGCAGTCCTTCGCTTCCCCAGATGAGTACGTCGCCCGCATCCCCTCCCCCGCTCCGACCGCACGACGCGGCCGTCACCGATGCGGCGGCGAGGAAGTCCCGGCGGGAAATACGTGTAGCGCGCATCGTTCCATACTACCCCGGTCGTTGCGGCGAATTCGCGTTGCACGGGCCCGCCCGTCGACAAGCTCAGGGCGAACGGGTTTGGGGCGCGCCGTAGGTTACGGCTCGACAATACGTACAGCGAAGTCCTGCATGTGGTAGATCGTGCGGCCGTCGACGCTGAGGTAGCCCTCGCCCCAGAGGATGTGGCGAGCATCATCGACGCGGGTGATCGCGGCGGTGACAGTGACGCGATGATCGGTCGGCAGGACTTGTCCGCGATAGGTCCAGCGATGCTCTTCGCCGATCGCGAGCGATTCGATGCGTGGATGTTCGCTGACGCGCCAGCGTTCGACCGCGGCATATTTGAGGAGTTGGACGAAGGCCTCGATACCTAGCGAACCGGGCCAGACGGGGTCTTGGTAGAAGTGGGCCTTGAAGAACCAATCCGATGGAACAACGTCCTTGACGGCGCGGAGGAACCCGAGACCGTGCGGGCCGCCGTTTGGGTCGAACACGTCCACCACGTCGACCATGCGGAGCATATCGTCCGGAAACGGCGCCGCGTCCGAAAATGGGAACGGAGTGCTTACGCTTCGTTCCTTTTCGTTCGGCTGGTAGACGTTGGCGTCGCGCAGACCGACCTGGTTCGCGAGGGCGTCGGCGGAGAAGAAGCCGAAGTAGGTATCGCCGGAATAGATTTGGCGCGGACCGGCGCGCATATCGTGTTCGTAATTCTGAATGATCATGCCACCCGATCGGGAAACGTTCGTGCATTTTACGCGCGTCGTGAGCGTACCGATATCGGGCGTGACGGCGACGTGTTGGATCGCGCGGCCGCCGAGATTGCGGAAGCGGAGATCGGTGTTACTCGTGAGCGCGGACCCCATGTAGGCGCCGAACCAGCCGCAGGGTTGCAGGGCAGTTTCGAGGAGGATGGCAAACGGCATGTGGCCCTGGCGCTCGGCCTCGAAATACCATTCGCCGGGCGGTACGTCGTATTCGGCCTCGATTTCGCCGCCCGGGCCCATCTTCCACTGGGGGTGATCCGTGCGGGTGATTCGATCCAGGAACTTGTACGGCGGTCCCGGCAAGCGCGCGATTTTTCGGTCGCGGTCAAACACCCTATAACGATCTCCAAAGGCATCGGAGGGGTTGCCGACGGCGAACGCGATGATCGAATCATTGGCGAAAACTACGCTCTTAGATTGCATGGGTCGCGTCGTTGAAGACCATAATTCTTCGAGATATTCGCGCGAAACGCCGGTGAGTTGGACCGAAAGGTCTGCGATCTCGACGATGGGCTTTCCGTCGGCGTACATCAATGCGTCGGCAATCGCGTAGGCGTCCGGGCCGAAACCGATTTCTTTCAGCTCAATCTCATAGACGACCTTTTCGGTCGATTCGATAACTTGGCCGCGGCATTTGAGTTGGCTGCGCACGCCCGGCACGGGGCCGTGGGTCACTTGGCCGCTTTCGGCGACGAAGCCCATGCGCGCGAGCATGACGCGGAAGGTGTGCAGGCAGCATTCGTACATGAGCGTGCCGGGCATGACGCGGTCGTCAACGAAGTGGCACGTTAGAAACCAGTCGTCGGGATAGACGTCCATCTCGCCGCGGATGACGCCCATGCCGTAGCGCCCGGCCGCGGGATCGAAATCGAGAATGCGATCCACGAGCTTCATTCGCCCGCCGGGGAGGCCGGCAGCGGTGCGAATCGGGAGATTCGCGAAGGCGAGGCCGAAACAAGCGGCCAGGTCGCCGCGGCGAAATGCGTCCAATTGCTCGTCGGAATAGGACTCGCGGCCGAGCGGAACCAGATCGCGCCAGTCCTGCGGCTTCACGCCAGGACGCTGGCGCAAATCGAGTTGCGTACGCACGATGCCCTGTCCGGCGGCAAGCGCCGCGGCGGTGAAGAACCCAGCGCAGCCATCGCGCATGGTGAGGACCGGGCGGCCATCCACCGTGGCGTCAAAGTTGAAGCGGAACAAATGGGTTTCGCCCTGGCGGAAAAAACGTTCGATACGGATGTCGTAGCGAATGGTGCGGCCAGCTTCGGGAAGCGGCGCGTGAAAGGTAATTACGGCGTCGAGCAGCCGGTAGACGGCGTGACCCCGCGTCTCGAAATCGATACCGAGGTAGCCGGAGAGGAACAAGTCGGCCTGACCCGCTTCGACGGCGATGCAGGTAGGGATTCGGCCATTGTCGAGATACCAAGCGCCGGGGCGGACGTCGTGCTCAGTGACAATGCGGGCATGTGTCATCGAGCGCGGTTCGCCTTCGATGGTGAGGACCCGATCCACCAACATCAGCGGTTCGTCGGGCAGGCGCACTCGCCTGGGATGGGCGTCGATTGGCGCGAAGGCGGGGCCGAGGACTTTTGCGATCGAGCCCACGGCGAATTCGAGACATTGGTTGCGATCCAACGCGAGGGGGATATTCGGCATTGAGGTTGTGGATCGCGGGCTGGTAGCTAACCGGGCGGGTTGGAATGGGGTCAACGCATCTGGGGTAGCTGCATGGGCTGGAAGCCCATGCCACTCGAGTTGGATCGTGATCGCGTCCGCCAAGGCGGCGGTTGCGGCTTCGCTGAAGCGGAGGTACGCGGCGTGCGCGTCGGCTTTGGAGTGTTCGACGCGCTCCCACTCACCGACGAGGTCGCCGAAATCGTACTCGGCGGGCCCGGTTTCGATATCGCCCTCGGTTGGAAACGCGGGAAACCAGGGCGGTGGTCCTTTCGCAACTTCGAGCTCGCGCGTGCGCGCAGCGGGATGAAGGCGTGGGCGGACGGGTGGCGCTGGGACCGTGAACGCCGCGCCGCCTATGTTGATGCGGATTGTGTCCGTCGGCTTCGGCCGGGGCGCGAGGCCCATGGCGAAGGTCTCTTGTCCGTAGAGAACGCTTAAGTCGACCGCGACCCTGTCGGCGATGAGGGCGGCGAGGCAACGGAGCACAAGCGAGACCGGATCCTGGCCCGCGTAGCAAAGGGCCTTGGTGAGGTGTGGACGGCCCCGAAGAATCTCGCCGATCATCCTCGTGCATGAGGCCCCAGGGCCCATTTCGAGAAGGACACGCGCGCCGTCGTAGTAAGCGGCTTCGAGCATCTTTGGGTAGTCAATACCGTAGATCGCTTGGGCCAAAACGGAATCGGCGGCGCTTTCGCGGGAGACGTTGTAGGCCGTGCCCCACGCGCCGCTGTAGTAGCGGATGCCCCTCGGCGGAGTCGTGTCGAGCAAGTGAAGGTCGCGGTAGGGCACTTGGACTTCCTTGGCGACTTCGCAATGCACGGTGGTGACGCCCTGAAGCGGGAAGAATTCGCAATCGAGTTTTTTGACGAGGCGTTCGACGGCGTGAACGTCGCCGCCGACGACGCATTCCTGCAGCGTGTTGACGGCAAGGCTGTAGACCTTTTTGTGGTCTTGCATTGCCGCGCGTACGACTTTGGCGGGTCGATCGATGATGCCGAGCGCCCAGTCGACCGTCTTGTGGCTGGGAAGTTTCCAGGCCCTGCGGACGGCCTTGCACTCGCCCGCCAAATCTTCCGTGAACAAGGTGGAGTCGTTTACACGGCGGAGCATTTCGTCCCGAGCGGTCCAAGCGCGGGTGGCGACGAGGCCCGCAGTCTCACCGAGGCTGTAGCCGATCACGGCGGAAGGCCGCACGCCAAAGCGCTCGATCAGTTCCGTGACGGCGGAACCGAGCGCGACTTGGCCGAAGAGAATGGCCTTGTGATCCTGGTGAACGTCGGCGGGATCGGCGGGGTCCCAGAATGTATTGGGCTGAAACTGGCTGAATAGGCGGCGGTTTTCCTGGTCTTGCTTGCGAAGGACCTCGGGCCAATGAACAAAGAGGCCGCGGCCCATCCCGAGGTATTGGTTGCCCGAACCGGGATACACGAACGCGATTCCCGCGTCGGGGCCGAGAGGTTCGGGCGAAAAGAATATGCGGTCGCGCATGCGCGGGGGGACGGTCGAGGCGTCCAGTTTCGTGTCGGGCGATTCGGTCAGCGCGCGGTGGGCGAATTCGACAAGTTCGAGCAGTTCGCCGGGAGATCGCGCGACGAACGACACGGCGAAGTCCTTGGCGCGATCGTCGCGGGTGGTCCGCCACCAACTGCGCGCGAGCGACTCGATTGGCTCGGCCCGATCCTTCTCGGCTTCGGCGCGAAGTCGCTGCACTGCAACAAGCAATGCGGAAATGGTGTTCGCTTCAACGACGAAGAGGCCTTCGTCGCGCGCACCCAGGGGTTGCACGCGCTCGGCTTCTACGGTGGCGGGCTGCTCGCCGGAGAATTCCTCGAGGAGGACGGCGAGGCCGCTTCCTTCGATGCCCTCCGAGCATACCGCGGCGCGGCGCGGGCCTTCGGCGCGATCGCGGAGCCAGTATTGGACCGCGCGACCCGACGCAGCAGGCGGAAGTATTTCGTGGTAGACGCTTAGGCAGGTCTTGACGAACGACGCCATTCCGGACGCTGCGCCGGCGAGGCCAACGTCGTTGGATGTGGAGGCCGAGTGGCGTACGCCGCTTACGGGAATCGCGGCCGCGTGAGACGACTCAACAAAGGGAAGAACTTCGACGCCGAAGCCGGACTCGGTCAGGGCGGCGTCGAGCGCCCGACCCCCACTCCGTTCGCCTTGCGCGTGTCCGACGCCACGAATGACCGCGTAGACGCGGTTGTGATCGCGTTCGGCGTCCTCGAGACGCTTGAGGACGACCGCGGCCGCGCCTTCGCCGATGGTCTCGCCGTTGCCGGCGTGAAGCGCGCGGCACAATGAGGCGCGAACATCGCCGGCGAAATCCACCGCGCCCGCGAGCGCGAGCAAGACGTCGCCGTTTTGAAGCGCGCGGACGGCCTGCTCGATGACGCAGAGGCCGGAGGCGTCCTCCGCGGACAACGTGAAACTTGGCCCGCCGAATCGAAATTCGCGGGCGATGCGGCTCGCGGCGATGCTGGCGAGTCCGCCCATGGTGCGGTTGGCCGTGAGCGGCGGCATGGCGGCGTCGCGCAGGGAGTTCGTCCATTGACCGAGGGCGGCGTCATCGAGTTGGAGGCCGAGCTTGTCCGCCCAGGCCGGCGTGTTGTTCGCGAGATTCCAGCGGAACGAATAGTTCGTCGTGTTGAGGTCGAGCGCCGAACCGATGAAAACGCCCGCGGCCGGATCCTCGGCACTATAGTCGACGGATGCGTCATCCAGGGCGCGGGCGGCGACGAGCAACATGAGCAATTGCTGCGGCAACAGTTCTCGAATTTCGTTGGGAGGAATGCGGAAGCGGCCCGCGGGGAACGCAAAATTTTCAATGAAGTGGCCCCGGTGCTCGGCGAGTCCGGCGTGAAGTCCCGCGGAATCTTGGTCAAACCCCCACCAATGGTTGGGCGCAACCGGCGAATGCTGATCGGCGCCGAAGACGCGTTCCTGAAATGCGCGGAGGGAATTCCAGGGACCGAACCAGGCATCCATGCCAACGACGGCGACGGCGGGCGGAACAGATTTTGTCACGCGGATCGATTTTGGGCGTGGCGCATCGACGTGCTCCTCGACGAGCACGTGCGCGTTGATTCCGCCAAACCCGAACGCGCTGACTGCGGCGCGGCGCGGTTGTCCTTCGGCCCGGGGGCGCCAGGGCTGGGGACGTTGAAGCACTCGGAACGGGCCTTGATCGAGACCGAGGCCCTGGGCTGGGCGCGAGAAATTCGCGGTCGGCGGGAGTGTGTTGTTGCGCAACGCAAGAAGGGTCTTCAAGAGCGCGGCACCGCCCGCGGCGGTAAGCAAATGGCCAACGTTCGACTTAACCGATCCGATGACGCATTGGCCGGGGGTCCAATCCTCGGCGGCCCAAAGCGAACGTAGACTTTCAACCTCGACGCGGTCGCCGACGGGCGTGCCGGTCGCGTGGCATTCGATCAAGTCGACCTCGGAGGGACGCCATTCGGCCTGTTCGCAGGCGGAGCGCATCGCGCGGAGTTGGCCTTCGCTGGAGGGGGCGAGAAGGCTGCCGCCCATGTCGTTCGAGAGGCCGATGCCGCGGACAATGCCGTGAATTCGGTCGCCCTGCGCGCGAGCATCTTCGAGGCGTTTGAGAAGGAACACCGCCGCGCCTTCGCCGACGACGAGGCCGTCGCCTTTCTCGTCAAAGGGAGAGCAGCGGCCCGTGGGCGAGAGGGCGCGCAACTGGCAGAAGCCCATTTGCGTGTAGAGCGAATCGGGCCGCGAAAGACCGCCAGCGAGCATCGCATCTACGCGGCCAGCGGCGAGTTCGTCGCACGCGATCTTAAGCGCGTAGAGCGAAGAGGCGCAGGCGGCGTCGAGGGCGACAGCACCTGCGCCAAGACCAAGCGCTTTCGCAAGGAGCAGCGCGGGCCGGCCGGCGACGTGGCCGTCCATCGGATCAAGGCGGAAGTGCGAGGTGGACGGCGTACGGCCGAGTACGGAATTCTCCAGCGTACGTCCGAGCAGTTCGTGGGCGAGCGCCGACGCTCGGTCGGTCGGCAATGCGAGATTGCCGATGACGACTCCGATGCGGGAGCGATCCAACTCGGCGGTGACGCCGTCGTTGAACGCCTGGTGGCCGGCGTGCAACAGAACATGAACGCTAGGGTCGAGCCGCGCGAGTTGATCGGCGTCAAGGGCGAGGGCGAGCGCGGATTTCAGCGGGACATCGTCAAGGTAGCAACCGCGAATCGAATAGACGCGGTCTTTCGCGCCGATGGATTCGTTGAAGATTGAATCGGGCGGCAGAATCCAACGGCCGGCGGGCACTTCGCGCGCGGCGTCCACGCCGGACGCGACGTTGCGCCAGAACGCGTCTAGGCTGGGCGCGCCGGGGAGAAGGCCGCCGATACCGACAATCGCGATGGGTGTTCGATCGCTCATGAACGATCCTTGGGAAAAGGCTACGCCGGCGTTCCGGCGATGTGATTGTTCGCGAATGCTCGATCCAGCGCGCCGTCGATGACGCACTCGTAGTCTTCGATACGGGCGAGGAGCGTGCCTGCGCCCGCGTCTAGGAATTCAATGTCGCTCATTGCTTTGTGCTCACGGCGGTCCTTTATGCGGGCGACCACGCGCACGGGCGCCTTGGGGAACCCGCGCTGGAATTGGCGGTAGCGGCCCACGCGCACGGGCAACGAACCGTGGCCGAACTGATCGTAGCTCCACAGAATCATCAACTGAAACGCACAATCAATGACGAGCGGGTCGGTGAGCCAACTGCGTCGCAAGGGGTGCGCTATCCATTCGCCGGGCCGAGGCGCGGAACCGGCGACGCCGGCGATACCGTGTTCGCCGCAGCCCTCGACGTCGCGAATGCCTTGGAAGTGGCGGCCGTGAAACAGGCGGCCCTTGCCGTAGATGCCGCGGCCGGATTTGTACGCGGGCAACTCGAGAACGCCCAAGGCGGGTTGGCCGCGTTCCAACTTATCGGACAAGAGAACATCTGCTTTCGCGTGAAGCGCTGGTTCGGAATCCGCGCGTCTACTCCACAGTTCGACGGAAACGGAACCGCGATGGCCGTCGTGGCGCACGCGCCCGACGCGGAACTCAAGGGCGCGCGATTCTTCACTTTGAAGGATGACGCCTTTGAGCACGGCGAGACCATCGAGACCTTCAAAACGCAGACCGGGGTTTGCGTGCAGCGCGGCGTGGGCGAACCACTCGATATAGAAAGAGACGGGCAGGACCGCTTTCCCGTCGATCACATGCGATTCGAGGAACGGAAACGCTTCCGCAGACAGCGCGAACTGAATGGTGGAATGATCGGCGGAATCGGCCCGCGTCAGTTCATTGGGCACGCGCGAGCCTGCGCCGAGTACGACAACTTCGACGGGGCCGGATGCAGGCGCGTCGAGTTCGCGGACAAGCAGACGCGCTCCTTCACGCAGGCCGATTAAGGAAACGCCTTCCGAAGCGAAAAGTCCCCTCAGCGCCGGCGTGACCATGCCGCCGTCCCAAGGGCCCCAGTTCAGGCCCACGACGCGGACGCCGGGACGCGAACGCGCTTCGGCCTGGGCGATTTTGTTAAGGACCTCGTTCGCCGCCGCGTAGTCACATTGCCCTTTTCGACCGAATCGCGCGGTGGACGACGAGAACAACGCAATCGCCTTGAGCGAATCGTCCTTCAATGCGCTCAGAAGATTGCCGAGACCGGCGGTTTTCGTATCGAAGACGTGGTCGAATTGTTCCAGGGTCTTGTCTTCAATGAGCCTATCGGCCAAAACGCCCGCGCCATGCACAAGACCGGTAATCGGGCCGCAGTCCTTTCGCACGCGCGCAAGCGTATCGCGGACGGCGGCGGCATCGCGCACGTCGACGGAGTAGTAGACGGGACGGCCACCGGCCTCGCGGATTCGGTCAAGGGTCGAACGAATTTCCCGCTGCGCCAGGAGTTCGCGGTATTTCGTTTCGAGTTCTTTCGGGGCCATCGCCCCGCTGTTCGCGGCGAGAATGCGGCGTTTGAGTTCGGATGGGTCGTCTATGCCGACGTAAGACGGGTCCTCTTGCGACGGCACCTGGGCTCGGCCGAAAAGCGCGAGCCTGCAGCCATAGGCTTCAGCCAATGCTATGGCGCACTCCGCGGTTACGCCTCGGGCACCGCCGGTGATGACGATGACATCGTCCGCGCCGAATCGTGGGGGGGCGTCAGCGAGCGCGTTCGCGGGAGCGAGGGTCAAGGCGGCGCGGCGGCCTAGGTCGAGGCCGGTCTCGATCGGCCCGTCCGCCAAGGTTTCCTTCACTACGTCCTTCGCGGCTTCGTCGACGGAAGCGTAGGCGTTTCCGACATCAATGACGCGGCAGCGGACTTCCGACCACTCGTGACGCGCGGTCTTTACCAAACCGGCAAACGCCGCGGACATCGCGCAGGAGCGGGCGGGACCCGCGCCCAGGCCGAACGCGCCGTCCATGCGCGTGACAGCGACGAGGAGCGGCGCTGGGCCGGTCTTTGCGCGCAATTTGCTCGCGGCATGTTGGAGCAGCGAGAACGCCGCACGCACGTGTCCGGCGTTCACGGCGGATTCCGGCGCCACGAGGACGAGACCGTCGAGCCGCGATGTGGAATCCATCTGTTCCGAGGATTCGGCGGCCACCAGTTCCGCGCGGACTTCCATCGAGCGAAGGTGTGCGGCAATCGCGCGGCTGAATTCGGTGCCGTCGTCGCTCACCCAAAATACGGCGTCACTCCGCAATGGTACGGACGGAGTATCGGGGCGTTGAGGAAGTTCGGAAACTTCGACGACGTACCGATCGAGAGACGATGACGCGACTACATCGTGGTGCGGTTTCGGCGAGGTTTTGAACGACGAAGGACCCGCGGCTTGCGACAGCGCGTCCACCACGTCCTGCAGGGTCCGCAAGCGGCCCGCCGCCTCCGCATCGAGCGAAGGCAATTGCGGCAGCGCGTCTTGCAGCGAAGACAGAATTTCGACACGCTTAATCGAGTCGATGCCGAGGTCCGCGTCGAGGCTCATCGACAATTCAAGCATGCTCGTCGGATAGCCGGTCTTGTCGGAGACAATTTGCAGGAGCCGCTCGGCCAGGGAAGCGTCGGCAACCTGCGGCATTGCTTGCATTGCGGCCTTCGAGGCGACTGTTCCGCGCGCGGAAACGGGAGCAGGCGTGGAGGGGCCCGCCCTCTGACCCAACCGCGCGATCACATCCGCGAGCGTGACGAGACGTCCTAGCTCGTCCGGTTCGACCTGGGGCAAGTCCGGCATGGCTTCCTGGAGCGCGGAGAGAATTTCGACACGTTTGATCGAGTCGATTCCAAGGTCCGCGTCGAGGGCCATGTCAAGCTCCAGCATCTCCACGGGGTAGCCGGTTTTTTCGGAAACGATTTGGAGCAGTTTCGAGCGCACGCCCGCACTCGACGCGGGCGGTGCAACGGCCCCGTTGGAAGCAGCGGGCACGTCTCGCACGAGCCGGTCTACGACGTCTTGCAAGGTCCGGATGCGGCCGAGTTCATCCGCTTCGATGCTGGGCAGTTGCGGCAGCCGCTCTTGCAACGCAGAGAGAATCTCAACGCGCTTGATGGAGTCGATGCCAAGATCCGAGTCGAGCGTCATGGACAGTTCGAGCATGTCCGTCGGGTAGCCGGTCTTGTCGGAGACGACTTCCTTGAGTGCGGCCGCCAGTTCCTCCGCGATACTCGGCTTGTTATCGGTAGGTATGTCGAATTCCGGAACTGGCGCGCCCGTTGGAGGCGTGGACGCCGGAGCCGCCTGGAAGGCGGCGGTACGCGATAGAACGGAGGCTGGCGCGATCCCTCGGTGACGAGATACGAGGGCGCGAAATGTTTCGAGGGCCCGTTCTTGGCCTTCGAGGAATTGCTTGTGCAGGGCGGCGGTTTGTTCTTGCATGTTGCGCAGAGCGGCGATGTTTCGCTGGGTTTGGTCGAAGGAGGGACTTGAGGATTCGTGTGGCCGTGCAGGTGGAAGCATAGGACCTATAGGACGGTTAGGACCGATACTGGAGGAGGAATCGCGTGAGACCGTGCGCGGCTCGGCGGGAGCCTCGCCCTCCCCTCGAGAGCGCGCGGGCGAAATGGCGCGGGGCGCGAGGGATTTGCGTTGGGCGCGGTAATTCGCGCCCGAGATGGTGACGGTCATGCGGCCCGGTTTTGCGGGTGCGGGCGCGACGAAATCGACGTCCCATTGGGCCAGCTGGATCGGATGGCCGAGCGCGGCGATTTGCGCGAGGGCGTTGGCGAGATCGCCCATGCCGTTGTCCTTGCCGCTCGAAGCATCGAGCGCGACCGACGCGTGTGGCTTTCCTTCGAGGATGGAACGGACGAGCCCGGTCAATCGCGCGCACGGCCCGACTTCGATAAACGTCGAGAACCCCGCGGCGTGCATCGATTCGATTTCGCGGACGAACTCGACGGGCATTGCAAGCTGATTCGCGAGCAATGCACGTGCGCTTTCAGGATTATCGGGATAGACCTCACCGCTTGTATTCGAGTAGATGGGAATTCGCGCCGCTCCGAATTCGACCGCGGCGATTTCCTTGCCGAACGGTCCACTTGCATCGGCCACGAAGCAGCTATGAAACGCTGCCGCGACCGGCAGTTGGGTCCCTTGCATGCCTCGCTTCTTGAACGCGGCCTTGGCTCTTTCGATCTCGGCGGTCGCGCCGGACAATACGGCCTGCTCGGGCGCGTTGCGATTGGCGATGACAAGGTCAAGTCCTTCCTCGCGCAGGGCGGTCTCGATTTGCGCGATGGGCGCGCGCACGGCAAACATCGAACCGCGATCGCCCTCGCCTTGGGCCATCAAGCGGCCACGCGCCTCGGAAACGCGGAATAGGTCCGGGGCGCTGAAGACTCCCGCGGCGTGTAACGCAACAAGTTCGCCGTAGCTGTGTCCCGCGACAGCCTCGGGTGTGACGCCGAAGCGCTCGAGCACGCGAAGTGCGCCTGTGCTGACCGCGCCGATTGCGGGCTGCGCGACTTGGGTCGCGCGCAGCGCGTTTTCGTTTTTCTTCGCGGAATCTTTATCGAACACCGGATGGGGATATATGCGGTCGAAAAGCCCCAAGTTTTGCGGCGACGCTTGGTAAACCTCTTCGGCTTCGCGTAGGGCGTCCAACATTTCGGGGAAGGCGCAGGCAAGATCGCGTAGCATGCCAACGTATTGCGCGCCTTGCCCCGGAAACAAGAAGGCGAGTTTTCCGGAGGCGGCACCGTGGCCATAGTAAACGCCCTTGGTCAAACGCGGATTCGTGTCGGTGGATTCGAGCGCGGCGCGAATCGAGGCGAAGGTACGCGAGACATCAGCGCCGTGGTCGAGAACGATCAGCAATCGATGCGCAGATGATGAGTCAAATGTGTCTCGCGACTGTTTGGCGAACGCCCGAACGCTGTCCCATTTCTCGAGCGCCGATGCGTCCGGCAGCTTCTCGATTAGCGCGCCGCGCGACTCCGCCGAGAGCGCGGCGATGGTTACGCGCGAGTCCCAGGTCACGCTTTCCTTGACCGGGGACGGCTCTTCGAGCACGCAATGGAAATTGCTTCCGCCAAAACCGAAGGAACTCACCCCTGCGCGACGCGGATGCGCTGCCTTGCTGAGCCAGGGGCGTTTGACGGTGTTCACGTAGAAGGGCGTCGCGCCGGGCGCAACGGCTTCTTGCGGCTGCTCGACTTTAATCGTCGGCGGGAGGACCTTGTCGTGCAGGGCCATCGCGGCCTTGATGAGACCGGCCGCGCCCGCAGCGGCCTTCGTGTGGCCGATTTGCGATTTGACCGAACCGAGCGCACACCAAGGGCCGCGCCCGTTTGTCTGTCCGTAAACGGAGCGAAGGGCCGAGACTTCGACGGCGTCACCGCGCTTGGTTCCGGTGCCGTGGGCCTCGACCAGTTCGATCGAATCCGGCGTGACCCCGGCGTCCTCGTAGGCCTCGCGCAACGCGGCTTGCTGTCCGGCGGCGTTGGGCGCGTAGATAGCTTCCCCCTTGCCGTCACTCGAAGAACCGATGCCCTTGATTATCGCGTAGACCCGGTCGCCGTCGCGCTGGGCGTCGTCGAGGCGTTTCAAGACGAGCATCCCGAGGCCTTCGCCAAGGATGGTGCCATCGCCGTCGTGATCGAAGGGCTTCGCGTTGCCGGTCGGCGAGAGCGCGGGTGTCTTGCTGAAACACATGTACATAAAAATGTCGTTGAACGTATCGACGCCGCCGCTCACGACCATGTCCGCCTTGCCGGTCTGGAGTTCGAGCGCCGCGAGATGGACCGCGCTGAGGGAGCTGGCACAGGCCGCATCGACGACGCAATTCGTGCCGCCGAGGTCGAGGTGTTTTGAGACGCGGCCGGCGACGACGTTGCCCAAGAGGCCAGGAAACGATCCCTCCTGCCAATCGACATAGCCGTCCGCGATGCGCCGGACCGCGTCGTCGATGGTCGCGTTGTCCAGTCCAGACTCCTTGAGCGCCTTGCGCCAGATCGGATGACCGAGCCTCGCGCCCAACGGAATGACCAATTCGAGCGCGCCAGTCACGCCGAGGATCACGCTGACTCGGTCGCGGTCGTACGTTTTTCCCGGACCGTATCCGGCGTCCGCGAGCGCTTGGTCCGCGACGGCCATGGCCAACAGTTGGGCCGTGTCCGTGGCTTCGATTACGTTGGGCGGTATGCCGTACTTGAGCGGATCGAATTCAAACGGCGAAAGGAATCCGCCTCGCCGGCCATAGGTGAAATCGGGCCGCTTCGGATCGCTGTCAAAGTAGTCTTCCGGCCGCCAATGCGTCGGCGGGACGTCGGCAATGGCGTCGACGCCCGCGCAGATGTTCGCCCAATACGCTTCGAGACCGTCTGCCTTGGGAAACAAGCAGCCCATGCCGATGATGGCGACGGGCTCTTGTGGGGTCTTTTTTCCGCGGCGTCCGGTCACGAGAAAAACTCCTGGTTATACTGCGGCCAAGGCCGATTGATTGGCGAAATGCACATCGAGCGCCTCCGTCGGGAGGGGCACGACCCGAGCGGCCTCCGGGGGAACGGGAACGCCCTGGGCGCGCAACGCGTTCACGCGGCTGAGTACGCACGCACCGTAGAGAATATTCTTTGCGACCTCAGCAACGCGACGTTCTTCGGGTTGTTCGAGGTGCGTGCCCTTCGTCCATTCGTTGAACGCGCCCATCGCGGGGCCGCACCAAACCTGGAAGTCCATCTTGCGATCCTCGACGCCACGGTTCGCCCAGTGCGAGGACTGGCCCAGGTACCAGCGGAACACGAGCGCCATTTTGTGCCTGGGATCGCGTTCGGCGCGTTCGTTCTGGCGGGGGTCGCGTTCGGCGAAGAAGGCGTGGGTCTGCCGCCAGACCTCGTCGAGCGGAAGCTTGAATACGGTCTTCTCGAGCTTCGCACGTTCGGCGGGATCGATTTCATCCAGCGAGCCATACGCGCGGTAGAGTTCGTAGAGTTTCGATGCGCGCTGCGAGAACATCGTGCCGCGTTTGAGCACCTGGACCTTCACGCCCATCTCGAACATATCGGCGGCCGGGGCCATCGCGGTGTCCGCTTGCTGCGCCTCGGCCAGCATGCGGCGCACGAGATCCGAGGTATCGGACTCGACGCAGGCCTGGTTCACACTGCCGGTGAAAACGTACGCCGCGCCCATCGCGAAGGCCGCCGCAGCGCTTGCGGGCGTGCTGATGCCGCCGCCAAGTCCAACGCGCAACGGTTCGGCATATCCGAATTCCGCCTGTAGCCGGTCGCGCAGGGCGATCATCGTGGGCAGCAGCGCGATGGCCGGACGATTGTCCGTGTGGCCGCCCGAGTCCGCCTCGGCGCTGAGGTCTTGGGCCATGGGGACCTCTCGAGAGAGGCGCGCTTGCTCGGGTGTGAGATCACCTGAGTCCACAAGTTGCTGGACCAGTTTTTCCGGCGCGGGCGAGAAGAATTGTTCGGCGACTTCGACACGAGAAATTTTTGCGATTACCCGATTCAGCGTTTCGACGCGGCCATCCGCGGAACGATGAATGCCGTGGAGGCGGTACTTCACGATCGGGAGTGTTAGGCGCAGGTAGGCTGATGCTTCGACCAAGCGTATGCCGCGCCGAATGTACAAGTCGGCGACCTCGGCTTCGATGCTTGCTTCGTTCGGCGAATGGATAAGGTTGAACCCGTAGGGACCGTGGGGCAGCGCGCGTTGAATCGTGTCGATTGCCTGCTCGACTCGGCGCGGCGGTAATCCGGCTGCACCGAAAAAGCTGAGCATGCCGGCGCGGCCCATCGCGATGACGACATCTTCCGATGCGATTCCGTTGGCCATCGCGCCGGCGACGTATGCGTAGCGAAGTCCGCAGTCCGCGATGAACGAGGCGTCGCCTAGCGACTCCGGCAAACAGGGCCCAGCGTAGGCCCAGGCGGGGTAGGCATCATGTGAGTTTCCGTCCAAACTCCCGCCGTGTCCAAGCGCCGTTTCGCCATCGTGGTCGAGAACGAAAAGCGGACTCCCGATGTCCGCGACCGCATCCGCCCAGGAACACGGATCGTTGGCAAGCCCGCGGCCGTTGGCCCGCCAATATCCCAAGCGTGGCCGATGTTCGTTATGCGATAAGAAGACCAATACCCGCTCCATCCACAAACACCATGCCCCTCGCCGTTCGAGTCCTAGCCAAGGAGAGTTCTCGTAGAACCGGACGAAAACGCCCAACCTTCACGCAGTTCCGCGGACAAGCAGCCATGATCGACGCGATTATTCGCCAAGAACTCACCGCGAGATCGGAATTTCCGCGGAATCTAAAACGCGGACCCGGTATTTTAGGGCCTAACCCGTGGCTTTTCAACAATTTGCGTCGGTTTCTGCCGGTATCGAGCTGCCAAAACCCGCGCCCCGCGCATTGGGTCTAAAGACTGAAATTGAGTACACTCCGGCGAAATTGGAACCAAACCATGTACGACCCTCTGTTCGAAATACCGGACCGCAACGCGCGCAAGTGGGCCATGTTTTGCCATCTTGGCGGCCTGGTACGAATCACATTTTTCCCGTTTGGGGCGATTCTGGTCCCTTTCATTATCTGGCTGGCCAAGCAGGATGAGCACCCGTACATCGACGAGCAGGGCCGAGAGGCCGTGAACTATCAGTTCACGATGTCGGTGATGAGTCTTGCGGCCTGGCTTGCGATCGCCGTGCTGAAATGGATTCCGATCATCGGAATTCTGCGTTTCCCGCTGTATGTCGTCCCCCCGCTGATTTGGATTGCCGCGGTGGGCGGCGCCATTTACGCCGCCATGCGCGTCAACGATGGCGACGATTTCCACTATCCATTCTCGTTCAACATTTGCCGACGCTAATTCTAATTCGCGTTCAAGTTGAGACTAACAATCCATGGCCAAGCAGTAAGGCTG
>CAYXRK010000025.1:0-34331 GCA_964467615.1 uncultured Nitrospirales bacterium
GCAATGGTGTGTGCGATAGGGGTGCATGCCTCTCCGTCCGGCGTTGTGAAAACGCGTGGCTCGCGGCCGCGCAGGGACCTGCAACGAAGTCCCGATACAAAAAGTGCGCGCCTGGTTGAAGTTCCAGGGGCGCAAGAAACCATAGAATAGACGCTGGCCGGGCCTAAGTCAACGCTAGATCCGAGCTAAATTGTGTTTCCGTTCGCGAGGCCTCTCTGCAACCCGAACAACATCTCGGCTTCGGTAACAATGTGCCCGTCCACTTTCGCAGTTGCGCGGACCCGGCATGCGTTCCGCCGCAGGTGCAGCATTTCCGCCTCGAGCACGATCTGGTCGCCCGGCACAACGCGTTTGCGAAATTTCGCGTCCTTGATTCCCAGAAAATATGCTTGTTTGTTCGGTACTTCCAGCCCCGGCGGAAACACCAACAGCGAACTGACCTGCGCCATCGCCTCGATGATCAGCACGCCCGGCATCACCGGATTTTTCGGCCAGTGGCCCTGGAAAAACGGCTCGTTGATCGTGACGTTCTTTATGCCCTTGACGGTCTTGCCCGCGTCGAAATGAAGTATTCGGTCGACGAGCAGGAACGGGTAGCGGTGCGGAAGCACACGCATGATGTAGTTCACGTCCAGGACCGGCTCCGGGCGGGGTTTCCCGATCCCTTCCAAGGTACCGCTCGTCGCGCCGCCGTTCATCAGCGCCTTCTTGATTTGTTTCGAGAACTTAACGTGCATCGCGTGGCCAGACTTGACGCCGATCACGTGGCCCTTTATCGGCCTGCCGAGCAAGAAAAGATCGCCGAGCAGATCCAGCACTTTGTGCCGCACGAACTCATCGGGATACCGCAATTCGTCGTTCAGGACGCCTTCGTCTCCAATGACGACCGCGTTCTCCATCGTGCCCCCGCGAATCAGTCCCTGATCTTGAAGCATTTTTACTTCGCGCAGAAAACAAAACGTCCGTGCGGATGCGATCTCTTTTTCGAACGAATCCGGAGTAATCGTGAACGAAGCGTACTGCGTACCGACCGCGACATGGTCGTATGCGATCGTCATCGTAACGCGCAGTTCGTCCGCCGGCAGTACGCTGAGCGTTACGTCGCCATTCCGGTAGTACACCGGTTCTTGCACCTTGATGTACTTCCTCGCCGCGCCTTGGTCCACAACCCCGGCCTTCTTCAGTGCGACCATGAACGGAAGCGCGCTCCCGTCCCCGACGGGCGTCTCGTTCGCATCAACTTCAATCGCGAGATTGTCGATACCCATTCCCACGACGGCGGCCAATACGTGCTCGACCGTGTGGACCTCGGCGCCGTTCATCCCGATAGTGGTCCCGCGCGAGACGTCAACCACGTGGTCCACGTCCGCCTGAATCGCCGGCCGCCCAGGGAGATCGATTCGGTAAAAAGTGACCCCGCTGTTCTCGGGCGCGGGCTTGAACGTGATTGTCGTCAGGTTGCCGGTGTGTAGCCCTACGCCGGAAAATGAAACGGATTGAGCGATCGTGCGCTGTTTATCCATCGTTCCGAGGTTCCAACTGCCGAATCCGTTCTTCCAGTTCTCGAATTCTGCGCAGGGCCCCTGGCAAGTGTTTCTGCGCTGCCAGAAACCGGCGCATCGTATGATGGTCCTCTGCCGGGAAACCCGACACGAGCGCGCCCGCGGGAATTGATTTGGTGACCCCGCTTCTCGCGGCGATAGTGGCGCCATCGCCAATCTCGATGTGACCGGCAATACCGGTCAATCCGCCGATGGTGACGCGATTGCCTATCGTGGCGCTTCCGGCAATCGCGACGCCTCCGCTGATCGCGCAGTGTTCGCCGATCCGAACATTGTGGCCCACCTGCACCAGGTTGTCAATCTTTGTACCATTACCTATGACAGTTTCGCCGCACGTCGCGCGATCAATCGCGGTATTCGCGCCAATCTCTACGTCGTCGCCGACAATCACCGTCCCGACTTGGGGAATCTTGACTTGGCGTCCAGCCACCGGCGCGAATCCGAACCCGTCGGAGCCCAAGGTCGCATTGCCATGAATGATGCATCGGTCGCCGATTCGTACCCGGTCACGCACCACTACGTTGGGGTAGAGCACGGTGTCGGCCCCGATGTGTACGCCGCGGCCAATGTATACGCCGGAGTAAAGCACCGCGCGATCACCGATGACCGCGTCGTCCTCGATGCGTACGAGCGCGTCAATACCCGCGTCGGCGCCGATAGCCGCCCTGTCGGAGATGATCGCCCCGGGATGAATACCCCGCGGGTGCAGCCGTGTTTCCAATTCCAAGCGCGAGAGAACCACCACGAACGCGCGGTAGGGGTCGTCAACCTGAATCAGCGGCCGATCCGAACCCGTACACCCCCGCTCGACCAAAATCGCCGCGGCCCGCGTTGTCGCGAGGTGCTTCAGATACTTGGCGCTGCCGATGAACGAAATGTCGCCGTTGGCGGCCTCTCGGATTCCGTTGACCCCGGTGATGCGGACGGCATCATTGCCGACCACCACGCCGTCAACCAGGCGCGCTATTTCGGCTACCGTTAGGTCCATCTCACCTCCCTCTGGGCGCTTCGCGCGATGCGCCGCAAAAAGGTGTTAGGACTTTTTATTACTCGCGTTGAGGTGATCAATCACGCGCTGGGTCATGTTCAGCGTCGTGCTGTAGTACAACACGCTGCTCGACCTGCCGCTCTCCCCGCTATCGAATATCAAATGGTAGTTGCCCTGCGCCCCGACTTCGCTTACCGCTTTGCGAATGTCCTCAAACAATTCCTCGATGAGGCGGCGTTCCTTGCGATCAATCTCTTGCTGAAGCCGCTTGAAGTCCGCCTGGTAGACGCCGTAGTCCGCCTCGATTTGTTCCTCAAGCTTGGTCCGCTCGTCTTCCGGCATCGTTTCCTTGCGCTTGTCGTAGTCGCCCTTGGCCTTTTCGATCTTGGCTGAAAGCACGTCGATGTCCTTCTGCCGCGTGTCCTTCTCGGTCTCGAGGGTCTTGTATTCCGCCTTTTGCTTCTCGTAGCTATCGAATACTTCCTTCAGGTTCACGACCCCAATCTTGTACGCGCCACCCGCGGGCTCGTCTTGCCCGTACCCGGTACCGACGCTCAACGCCACAAGGACCGCGGCGAACACCGCCGCACGAATTGCTGAATTCATCTCGGATTCCTTCTACTGGGACAGTAAATTAGGGGGTCCCCGCCGCTCTGCGGGGCGTTTAGGCCCTGGCATGCCGCCCAATCCCCAAAATTCCGGCGACAAAACCAGTATAACATCGGGCCGGAAGTCGGGCAAAGACGAATCGCCACCATCAAGACAGGGCACCGGATCACTAGCGCTAGAAACGGAACCCCGTGGAAAAGTGAAGGCGTCCGCTGCCCTGATCTTCGTCCGCATTGAGCGGGAAACCGTAGTCGATCCGCACGGGCCCCAGCCGCGGCACATTGAATCCGACACCAAGCCCAACGCTGTATTTAATGTCGCCGAAATCGAAATCGTCGACTGTCTTCCACACCGTCCCCGCGTCGGCAAATCCATAAAGCC
Source organism: uncultured Nitrospirales bacterium (assembly GCA_964467615.1). GTDB lineage: Bacteria > Hydrogenedentota > Hydrogenedentia > Hydrogenedentales > CAYXRK01. Next base: position 3,541 of record CAYXRK010000025.1, read on the forward strand.
GCATGATGCTCGTGGTGATGTATTTGAGTTCAACATTACCGACCCACATCAACTCGCCGCCGATGCGTTGCTTATCGCCGAACGAAAAAATGCCCGAACGGACTTCCGGTCCGACGTCGCGCGTATCGAATCCGCGAATCGTCGACATGCCGCCCGCGTAGAAGCGGTCGTTCAGCGGCACCAATTCCTTGTCCCCATACGTCCACGCCGCCCCTTCTCGGGTCCGAAGCGAGAGAATCCACTTCTTGTTCTCATCCAGCTTCCAATACCAACTCGAATCGTGGGTGAGTTTGACGAAGTCGTTGTCCCCGCCCAAGCCCGCGGCTTCCATCATAATATCGTGCGTCGAGCCGGACGACGGATCCCGATAGCTGTCGACGGTGTTGCGGTTGAAACCCCACGCGTTCGCGATCGTCGTTCCCGGATCGCGCAGCTCGCGAAGGTCTTTGCTCAGAAAAAAATTGCCGAATCCCGAGACGCTAAAGTCGTTATACCGCAGCGACGTCCGCGCGGTGTTGTAGGGTGAGAGCGCTTTCGCGAAGCGCAATTGCAGCCCTTGCGTCTGCTGATCAAACCTTGTGCCGCCCCGTGCGTCGACTTGTTCGTCGAACACGTCGAATCCGAACGACAACGGATATCCAAGAAATTGCGGATCCGTGAAACTTAGGCTGTAGTCCGTACGCACTTGGCCAATGTTGAAGCGCGTCGAGAACTGCTGTCCGCCGCCTTGGAACGTCGGCCAATTCGTAATGTCGAAATTGTTCAGCTTGAACTCGATAAATCCGCCGAGACCTTCTGTCGAGCTTACCCCCGCGCCAAAATTGAAGTTTCCCGTGTCCCCTTCGTCCACGTCCACGAGTAGGTCCGCAAACCGTTCGTCCGTCGGATCGTTCTCCAAGGTCACGCGCACTTCGTCGAAATATTCCGTAGACTCGAGCTGCCGTTGGCTTGCGCGAAGGAGGTTTCCGTCGTAGCGGTCGCCGGGTTGCAGCAGCAGCATGCGCCGAATGACCTCGTCTTTCGTCACGTTGTTGCCGGTGATCTTAATGTCCCGAATATACTTGAGTTGGCCTTCCTCCACATTCTGGATCACCGTCGTCGACTTGTCTTCACGATTCAGCGTCACCTGCGGCGTCACCTTCGCGTCCACGTACCCGCTATCGCGATACCCCGACTGCAGCGTCTCGGCATCTTCTTCGACCTGGCTCCGATTGTGGATTTCCCCGGTCTCCGACTTGGCCGTCTGGAGCAACTCGTCCGAGTCGAACACGGCGTTGTTCGCCACGTCCAATTCCTTGACGCGGTACTCTGGGCCTTCGGCGACCGTCACGTCGATCCCCAGTTTTTTCCCGTTCTTCGTATACGACAATTCGGTATCGGTCACCTGCGCTTCGAGCCGCCCGTAGTCCCCGAATTTTTCGGAAACGACCTTCAGATCCTCTTCAAACTGTTTCTCGTCATACTTCCCGCCGATAAACCATCGCTTCCGCTTCGTCTTCATCTCCTTGCGCAGCTTCTTGTCGCTCAGCACCGTATTGCCCGCGAACTCGATCCGGGCCACCTTTGCCTTCCTCGCTTCGTCGATTGTGTACGTCACGCGCATGCGCGAATTCGAGAGTTCCTCGGCGACGATGTCCACCGTCGCGTTCAAGAATCCCTTGGATCGGTACAGCGTCAGAACGTTCTCTCGCTCTGCCTCATAGCCGTCCGGAGCGAACGCATCGCCCTCCTTCCACCCGAGGCGCGAACGGACTTCGCGATCCTTGATCTTCTTGTTCCCGGCGATGCGCAGTTCCTGGATGAACTGCTTCTCCTCGAAGATGTACTTCAGCACCAGCCCCGCCGCGCTCTCCACCACGTCCGCCTTGATGGTCGAGAAGAACTTCAGGTCGTAGAGGCGGCGAAGATCACGGGACACGGCCCGAGGGTTCATGGGCTGCCCGACCTGCACCTCGAGCTGGGATCGAATGAGCGAATCGCTGACGCGCTCCAACCCCTCCAGTTCGATCGAAGCCACCGGACGGGCGTCTTGCTCCTGCCCCCAGGACGCAAGACACAGAACAAACGCCAGCGAGACGAGTACGCCTCGTCGGGCCGTTGAAAATTTCAAGCAGTCACACCTTCCGCAACTGAGACCTCGGGCTCGAAGTACAGTTTCTCGAGCGCTGCCGATGCCCCCGCAATTACTCGCGTCCCTGGCTCGAAGGCCCCCTGAAGCATCAACTCCGACAAGGGGTCTTCCACGTACTGCTGCACCGCGCGCCGCAACGGACGCGCGCCGTATTCGTCGCTGCTCCCCTTCGAGATCAAGAAGTTCTTCGCCTCATCGGTAAGGACCAACTCAATCTCTTTGGCGCTCAGGCGTTTTATCACCTCTCGAACTTGAATGTCAACGATGGTCAACATCTGTTCGTGCATAAGTCGTTTGAACACAAGGACTTCATCAATTCGGTTCAAAAACTCCGGATTGAATATCTTCTTCGCTTCGTCCATCACCCGATCGCGCATCGCCCCGTACTGGTCTTCCGCAGTGTCCTTTTGGAACCCGAGCGTCACGTTTTTCCCGATTCGACGCGCACCCGCGTTGCTCGTCATCACGATAACGGCGTTCTTGAAGTCGATTTTCCGGCCCGTCGAATCCGTCATCTGACCTTCTTCCAGAATCTGCAGCAAAATGTTGAAAACATCCGGATGCGCCTTCTCGATTTCGTCGAACAACACCACCGAATAGGGCCGACGGCGCACGCGCTCGGTCAACTGACCGCCTTCGTTGTAGCCCACGTAGCCCGGAGGCGCCCCCGTAAGCCGCGACACCGCGAACTTCTCCATGTACTCCGACATGTCAATCGTTATCAGCGACTCCTCGCTGCCGAACAGAAATAAAGCCAGCTTCTGGGCAAGCAGGGTCTTGCCGACGCCCGTCGGCCCGAGAAACAAAAACGATCCGACCGGCCGCTTCGTGCTCTTTAGTCCCGCGCGCGAACGCTGAATCGCGCGAGTAATCGCGTCCACCGCGTCCGTCTGGCCGACGATGTGCTCCCGCAGCTCTTCGCGCATGCGCAGCAACCGCTGCGATTCCTTTTCCTCCAGTTTCGTCAGCGGTATGCCCGTCCACTTGGATACGATGTACGCGATGTCGTCCTCGGTGACGATGGTTTCCGCCGAATCGCGCTTGCGCTCCCAATCGCGCTTGCGTTCGTCGAGCTTCGCGATGAGCATCTTCTCCTTGTCGCGCAAGCCGGCGGCCTTCTCGTACTCCTGTCCGCGAATCGCCGATTCCTTCTCCTGCGTGACCCTCGCGATATCGTGCTCGATTTCCTTTAGCTCTGCTGGCCGCGTCGTAATTTTCAACCGCGCCCGGCTCCCGGCTTCGTCAATTACGTCTACCGCCTTGTCCGGCAAAAAACGGTCCGTGATGTATTGGTTCGACAGTTTCGCCGCGGCCGCCACCGCCTCGTCCGCAAACTTCACACGGTGATGCGCCTCATACTTGTCGCGCAGGCCCTTAATAATCTCCACCGTCTGGTCCACGCTCGGCGCCTCGACGATGATCGTCTGAAAACGCCGGGCCAGCGCCGCGTCCTTCTCAATGTACTTGCGGTACTCGTCCATCGTCGTCGCGCCGATGCACTGCAATTCGCCGCGCGCCAAGGACGGCTTTAGCATGTTCGCGGCATCGACTGCCCCTTCTGCGGCCCCTGCCCCCACGATCGTGTGAAGCTCGTCGATAAACAAAATGATATTATCGGCGCGCCGAATTTCTTTCATCACGGACTTGAGCCGTTCTTCAAATTGGCCGCGATACTTCGTCCCGGCGACTACTCCCGCCAGATCCAGCGTCAACACGCGCCGGCCCAGCAGTAAGTCCGGCACGTCGCCTGCGACAATTGCTTGGGCCAGGCCCTCGACAATCGCCGTCTTTCCGACGCCCGCCTCGCCAATCAATACCGGATTGTTCTTCGTCCGGCGGCTCAGTATTTGAATGACGCGTTCGATCTCGCCCTCGCGTCCAATCACCGGATCCAGTTTGTTCTCTCTCGCCAGCACCGTCAGGTCGCGTCCGAATGTATCCAGCGCGGGGGTCTGCGACTTTTTACCGCCCGCCGCCTGTTGGCCGCCGCGCCCTTGGTCGCCCAGCAACCGGATGATCTCGGCCTGCACGCGGCCCAGGTCTATCTTCATGTCCTGCAGGACCTTCGCCGCGATGCCCTCACCTTCCTTAATCAGGCCGAGCAAAATATGTTCCGTACCGATGTAGCTGTGGTTGAACCGTCGCGCCTCCTCGACCGCCAACTCGAGCACCTTCTTTGCTCGCGGCGTAAATGCGATGTCGTCGCCGGACACCGTCGCCGTCCCGCGTTGGCACTGCTGCTCGATCTCCAACGCGAGCGCTTCGATGTCAACGCCCAAATTCTCGAGCGCGCGCGCCGCAATGCCTTCAGGTTCCCGGCACAACCCAAGCAGGATGTGTTCCGTTCGGACGTATTCGCTGCTGAGCCGGGTCGCTTCTTCGCGCGCGGCGCTTACGACCTGCTTGGCGCGTTCCGTAAATCGTTCCCACATGACAGTAATTTCCTTTTACGCGTTACGAAAAACGGGCGCGAAACATGTCCGCCCGCAAAGTGTTCATCGTCAATTCATCGCACCGGCCGCCGCACTTCGCCTCGAAGTGGCCGCTGTGGGAAGCCACAAACGCTTCGTTCAGTTGTGCCAGCGATGCTTGATCGAGGAGGTTCTCCGATACACCGAGCCGCAACGACGACAACACCGAAAGTGACTCCGCAAATCCCATCAAGCGAGCGTATCGCCCCACGCCCCAGGCCCGCCCGACGCGGTCCTCGATCTGTCGAGGCGCGTGCATCATGAACCCTTTGCGCGACCCGTGCTCCTGGGCGATCACCTCTCCCGCCAAGTGCCGGACATGAAAGTAAATCTCTTCCTCCGAACGGCCCAGCGTGCTCATGTTTTCGAGCCGGTACAGGTCGCCCAGGGCCTCGTCCTTCTTGGCGTATATCGGTTCGAGCGTGTGCCGCTTGTCGCGCAATTCCTCGGCCACCCGTCCCGCCGCCCCGATCATCACGATGCCCGGCAAATGCAAAAGCACCGCGGCCTTTAATCCAGTTCCAACTTGGTTCAGAGAACTCGTCAGGTAACCAAGCCGCTCGCTAAACGCGTAGTCCAAACCGCCCGCGAGCGTGTCGTCAATCAAATTGAGACGCTGCCACGCCTCTTGCGGTTGCACTCCGGCCGTCAACGCCCGCATGACGACGTGGTTCGCGTCGTTAATTGCCACGCTGAACGACTGATCGTCCGCAACAAACACGGCCCGCGGTCCCGTCCGAGCGCGAAACGCCCGGCCAACAAGCCGCCGCTCGAACAGCACCTTCGTGTCCTCATCGGTTAGCTCGCCCGGCCCCAACAGCTTCCCCGACTCGAGCAAATTGAATGAATCCAATACCGCCACGACCCGGTCGACAATCAGTTGCAGTTCCTCGTCCGTGCAACAGTTCGGGAACGGAAAGTCGGCCAAATTCCGCGACAGCGCGCACTCCGAGCAAAGCGCAACGTCACCGTCCGGCCCCAGGCCGGAAAGCCACTCGGCCCGTGTATCGAGAAGCGGAAGCACCATGATCAATCCTGCCCCATTTCGGCCAGGCCAAGTCCCGATTCCATCGCGCGGATATCGTCGCGCAAGGCCGCGGCCTCTTCGTAGTTTTCCATGTTCAGCGCCGTCTTCAGCAGCGTCCGTTTGGTCTGCAACTCCGCCCGCACCCGCGAGCGTGCATCGTCTACCTTCGGAGTCTTTCCCCGGTGCGTAAGTCCTACGTGAATCCCCTCGAGAATTGATTCCAATTCCGCCGCAAACGTCTCATAGCAGGTCAAACACCCGACTGTGCCCGATTCCTGAATAGATTTAAGGCTGGTCTCGCAGACCGCGCAACTCACCGTCGGTATCAAGGCCTCCGGGGTTCTGGGCTTTTTCGTCTTACCGCCCCCCGTGTATGACACCGGCGCAGCCAACTCGAACCCAGTTTCACTCGATATCTGCTGCGCGTCGAGACACTTCTTGCACAAGTGTAGTTGCGTGACTTTCCCGTCCACTACTTCTGAGTAGCGGACCGATGCCTTGTTCGTATGACACCGCTGGCACAGCATTGGGGATTCACCTGCGTCGCAGCCCTTGCGACGCCAAAAGTATAGCATTGTCGCTCCGTCCAGTCTATAAAAAGCACGTCGCTATGGACTGTCGCGGTATTACCGCTGCGCGCAACCCCGATCATGCTCCCGGTTACAATTCCCGAATCCGACCGATAACGCGCGAGAAGTTCGAATCGCGGTTGACCAAGGAATCTACTCCTGACATGAACGCAATCATCGTCCACGGCGGCGCGGGTAAGTTCCGCCCAGATGACATTGCCGCGGCAATCGAAGGCTGCCGCGCCGCCGCGAGCGCCGGATATCAAGTATTGGCGTCGAACGGCCACGCGCTTGATGCAGTCTCCGCCGCCGTCGAATCGCTCGAGTCCGATCCCGTCTTTAACGCCGGCGCCGGGTCTCATCCCAACATCACGGGCCTCGTCGAAATGGACGCCATCATCGTCGACGGATCATCCGGGAACTTCGGCGCGGTCGCCGCCATACGAAACGTACTTCACCCGATCCGCGCCGCACGGCGAGTCATGGAAGCCACATCGCATTGCTTCCTCGTCGGCGAGGGCGCGATCGCCTTCGCGCGTTCGCAGGGCTTCGAGTTTGCCCCCGACGCGGACCTTCGGGGCGATCACGGCAGCGGCCCGGATCACGGCACCGTCGGCGCAGTCGCGCTCGACATTCATGGCAATCTCGCTGCCGCAACCTCGACCGGCGGGGCCCGAAACAAAATGCCGGGACGCGTCGGAGATTCACCGCTCATCGGCTGCGGCGCGCTGGCCGAAAATGGCGTTGGCGCGGCGTCCGCCACCGGCCACGGCGAGTCGCTCATGAAAATCATGATGGCCCGCACCACGCTCGACTTCATGCGCGAAGGCCGTTCGGCCCAAGAAGCCGCCGATAGCGCCGTGCAACGCCTCGCGGAAAAGACCGGCGAACGCGGTGGCGTCATCTGCATCGACGCATCAGGCCGCGTTGGTTTCGCCTTCAACACCACGCACATGGCCCGCGCGTCTCTTGACTCAGAAGGAATCGCGATCGCCGAGGTGTAGGCCCCTGCCACCCGTGGCCGTTGTCGAGTCCGCGCCCCAAGTTCGGGTCATAAGTCCTATCCGTCCCATTCGTCCTATCGACCGCTGCCCCACCCCGCCGACCTACCCAAGCTCCAACTCAATCACCCCGGACACCGCTACGCACTGACACGCCAGCCGCTGCCCCTCGCTCAGCCCCATGTCCGCTTCCTTTTCATTCAGCGGCTTGAGGTTCTGCATCCCCTCGACCACCCGGCAAATGCACGTGCCGCACAACCCTTCCGTGCATCCGAACGGAACGCCAAGTTCGTCGCAAGTCTCATATATTCTTGATCCATCCGGGCATTCCATGTCCCGGCCTTCGAAGCGAATGATCGCCATACCTCACGAATCTCCGACTTAAACGTCCGCGCACTCGTCTGTCTCGCCATATGTCTGACCGCCGAGACCGCGACACCATTCTAGCCTGTGCCGTTTCCATTGACCCCCCGGCGTTCCTCTGGCATACTCGCCAGTTCCGATCCACGCGGAAGGACGTTATGGAAGCTGCGACGCCGGAGTTCGTTGTTTCGAAGCTCCACTACATCGACTACACGATTATCATCGTGTACTTTGTCGGTGTCTTCCTCGTCGGCTCGTATTTCGGCAAGTATGTCAAGACCGCGGGCGATTTCTTTACCTCCGGAAAGACCCTGCCGTGGTGGGCGATCGGGATGTCGATTGTCGCGACCGACATCAGCGCCACGGACTTTGTCGCCACGGCCGGCGCGGGCTATCGCTACGGCATCTCGGCCGCGAACTTCGACTGGATCGGATCAATGCCGGCCATGGCCTTCGCGGCGTTCATCTTCATTCCCTATTATTGGCGCGCCGACATTTATACCGTTCCCGAATTCCTCGGACGCCGCTACAACGGATTGGTGCAACTGATCCACGCGTCGATTTGGGGCGTCTTTCTGCTCGTGATGCTCGCCGTAATGCTTTGGCTTACCGCGAAGACGATGAACACCGTGCTCGGCTGGAATGTGTACTTCTCGATTTGGCTAATCGTCGGCGTCACCGGCCTGTATACGTTATCGGGCGGCCTCACCTCCGTCGTTATCACGGACGTCGTGCAACTGATCATCATGTTCGTCGGCGGCGCGGCGGTGATGGTCCTGTGCCTTTGGCAAGCCGGCGGGTGGAATGAAATGCAAGCGATGACGCTCGCCAAGGGACCAGAGTACCAGCATCACTACGACCTGCTCCTGCCGCACGACACCGCCACGCCTTACCCATGGACAGGAATTATCGTCGGTTTGGGCGTCGTCCTGGCCACAGGTTACATGGCCGGCAATCAGGCCATCGTCCAGCGCACCTTCGGCGCACGGTCCGAGTGGGACGCAAAAGCGTCTATGCTGTTTGCTGGTTTCCTCAAAGTATTCATTCCGGTAATTGTCATGCTTCCCGCACTGGCGACTGTGGTGCTCATTCCTCGCGTCGAGGACGTCGACCAAGCCGTCCCCACCATGTGGCGGCAACTGCTTCCGGCGGGCCTTCGCGGCCTGATGTTCGCGGCGTTGTTCGCCGCTCTCATGAGTACGGTTAGCTCCTACCTCAACTCCGCTGCGGCGATCTGGACCTCCGACCTCTACGGCAAGGTCCTCAGCATGTTCACGCGCCGGCCGATTTCGTCGCGTCACGCGCTCCGCGTGGGCCGGATATTTACCGCGGTTTTCGTCCTGGCGGGCGCTCTGATTGCGCCGCTGATGGAAAAACAGGAAACGATGTACAACTTTATTCAGGCCAGCCTGTCCATGTTTCAAGGGCCGGTGTTGGCGATTCTCCTCCTGGGCATTCTGTGGCCGCGCACCACGCAATGGGGCGCTCTCGCCGGACTCATACTTGGCGTCGCGTTTACGACAATCCTCTCAAACGTCGACGAGGTGTTTCCGTCCGACAATCCGTTCCTGTTCGTCGCAGCCTGGTCGTTCCCGTTTTGCCTGTTGGTCACTATCGGCGTGAGCCTTGTCACGCCACCGGAACCGGAGGAGAAGCTGCGCGGGCTGACTTTCGGCCAAGTGCTGCGCGACGGCGAGATTCAGCGCGTGCTTCACAAGAGGGCCTCGTAAATGTTCGATCAGATTGCGCAAGCATTTCGAGATTTTGAGGACCGGTTCGCCGCGTTTTCCGACCGGATAGCCGAAAGGCTCGAGACAATTTCCTCGGGCATCAACGAAATTTTTCAACGTCCCGCGCAAATCGCGTTCGGCTGGTCGAACGACTTGGTGCTGTCCATCCCCCCCGACATTGAACCGATCGTCGCGCGCGAGTGCGCTGTTGCGTTTTTCCAGATCGCGATCATCGGCGTGCTTTTCCTGCGGCCCGAATACGTAAACGTCGACCAGCCGAAGAAAAGTTTGTTGTACGATCTGCGCCTCTGGACGATTGCGTCCATGTTGCCACACATGTTCATTTACCGGTTCATGTGATTCCCCTCGAGAAACCGCCATGCAAGACGACAATCAATCACGACCGTTCGACAACGACGACCCCGCGTTCTCCGATCCGCCGATGGCGGAGATCGCGGAGGACGAGCCCGTGGTGGTCGAGTTGCGGCGGGACGACTACGCGGACGAGCCGGTCCAGGCCGTAGAGGACTATTCCGAACCCGGCGGCCTCATCGAGGGCACGCCCGCGCCAGAGGACTTCGACGGCGAGCAGGTCGGTCTCGGCCACACTCGCCGCGACGCAGAGACCGGGTTCCTCATCGGCGGGTTTGTTCTGCTGATGGCGTTGCCGGTGCTGATAGCGACCGTGTTCATCCGAGGCGACGAGCAGGCCACGATGGTGGACCCAGGCCGGGCGATCGTCGTGAATCTCGCGGCAGGCGGCGTCCTCGTTCTCGTCGGCGCGGGCTTCATCGCGCGGGCATGGTGGGTGTTTCGCAAGTTTGTCCGCTGACGGACAGCCGCGCTTCGTCGTTGCGCGCGTCGGCCGCGACGCCGCGCGCGCGCGATTCGCCGCCGCGGATATGACCTTACTCGCCCGCTGCTCGCGACTGTTTACCCCGGTGCGCGTTCGCAAACTCGAGCGCGTCTGGATGCCCTGCTTCCTGCACGAATTCGAGGTCCGCTCGCGCAAAGGGACCGGCACGGTAACGACGCTCATCGACGCCTGGAGCGGAGCGTTCAGCATCGTCGAGAAATCGTGGGACGCAACGACCGACCCGCCAAGGGAAGAAACTTTTCCGCCTCGCCTCACCGAGTCCGAGGCCGTTGCAATTGCCGAGAAGCAACTCCTCAACGCGGTCGTCCTGCAACGCGCCCGGGGAGGTACACGTCCCGTGGTCGAGGGCATCATCCGGACGGAATTGCTGCACCGCCCTTACTGGGTGCTCTACTACGAGCGGTGGCGTGGGCGTCTCGACATCAAGGTGCTCGACGCCGTCAACGGCGCAATCGCCGGCGCACGCACCAAGGACGGAATCCTCCGCGCGTTCCGTGAAACGGATGGACTAGAGCGCTCGTGATAGGTGCTCTCAGCGTTGCTTTGGTCGACGAAACGCCTTACAATCGTTCTCGTTATGACCATCGATTCGATTATTGGCCAGATCAGGGGCATCCGCATACAATTGGAGATGTTGGAGGCCCAATGCAAAACCTTGCGCAACTCCGAAGCAAAGCCGTTTTCCTCGCTTCAAGGGCTGCTCCAGAATGAGAGCCCGTCTACCGAAGAGGAAATTGACGCCGTCAAGTACCGACTTCCTGACTTGGATGAGTCGTCATCTTGACGTACGTAACCGACACCCATTCCTTAATCTGGTTCCTTGAAAACAATCGGCGATTGAGTGAACGGGCTGAGGCCGTGTTTCGGGACGATGCTTCGTCCGTGATCGTTCCGACGATTGTGCTGGCAGAAATAAGATTTCTGCGGGCAAAGAAGCGGATCAGGATCACACATATTGACGTGATGGAGCACGTTGCCGCGTCGAGCAAAACCTCCATTCATCCGCTCGACGAAAAGGTCATCGATCTCTTACCCGAGACGCTCGAAATGCACGACGCAATCATCGTGGCTACAGCGGTTTTGTATCGCGATAGTTCTGGAGAACCGGCCGCTGTTGTAACCAAAGATAGTCAGATTCGAGCAAGCGGCCTGATTGATACCGTCTGGTGACCATCCGCTCTATCAACACGGCAGAAACGTAAAGATCACCACGCCCATCACAAACCAAATCGCGGCGAAGATTAGTCGATAGCCGAAGATTTGCCGGAAGTCCACACGCGCGATTCCCGCGCCGACGACCGCCCAGAACGGCGAAATCAGATTGCCCATGTGATCACCGATGCCGAGCGCCAGCATCGCCCGTTGCGGGCTGATGCCGGCGTCCATCGCGGTGCTGACGGTCACGTACCCCTGAATCTGCCACTGGCCGCCGCTCGTTGGAATGAAGATGGCCACGATGGTGCTGATGAGGGCCGTCAAAAACGGCAGGGTGTAGCGCGTCGAAATCGGCTCGATGGATTCAGCCAGGAACGATCCCACCGCCGTGTATTGAATCAACCCCGCAACGCCTGCGTACAAGTGATACATCACGATCACGGGCCAGGCCGACACGATAACGCGCTGCAACGCGCCGGTGAATCCGGCCACCGTCCGGTGCAACACAAGGCACGCGAGCAAAAGAATGGTGATCATCGAGTTGATGTCGAGACTCGCCTTCTTAGTCCCGAAGTGGTAAATGAGCCAGGCCGCCAGCGCGATCCACATCGGAATCAGCGTAAGCGAAGTGCGCTCCACCTTCTGCGCGAACGTGTAGTTCTGCTTTGTATCGACGTGTCCCGCGAGCTCGGCCGTGATCGCCGCCTCGGCAAGTTCGTTGGCCCCGGCGAAATGCGAAATGGGCTTGACCTTTTTCGGCATGAACAGGATTCCGGTGACAATCGTCACCGCGAGGAACGAGACGACCATCGTGATTGCCGCCGGGCTCCAAATCGTCGTGGATAACGGCATCAAGTCCGTCGTCTCGGCCAGGAAATTGTTCTCGGCGGTCATTTGCAGCGGCGCTGTCGCCGAAAGGCCGAACTGCCAAACCGATCCCGCGCCCGCCAACACGGCCATTACCCAAATGAAATCGACCGCGATTCCTTTCTGCTCGGCCTGCTTGCAGAAATGCACGGCGATCAGCGGCAAGAGCGCGATGGACAGCCCCCAATTGGAGTACGAAATCACGGACGAAAGCAACACCGCCCCGACGATGACCTGCGGCGCAGTGCGCGGCAGGCGAGAAAGATAGATGACCCCGCTCTTGAAGGGCCGCGTTTCCGCCAATGTTAGGCTCAGCGTGAGCATCAGCGTCATCTGCATGCTGAACGCGAGCAGCATCCACAGCCCGCGGTAGTACGCGTCCACCGTCTCGGTCACCGTATTGCCGAGCGTCATCGCCATCGCCGCCAGGATGACCATCAAGATGATCGCCGTCGTCAGCGCGTCCGGCACGTAGTGCTCCGAAAGCCGCGCCAGCCAATCCATCCACCCCTCGCGCTCGGGGTGGGGTTTTGGCCCTTGCGCGGGTCCGTTTTCGTTTTGCTCCGTGGGATGCGGCATCGCGAAAACTCTCCTTCACCATTGCTCTATAGTTCTGTCCGGCGCACCGGCGGCGCAAAGAGTATCACGTTCGCGAGCCGCCGACCACGACCAAATAGAAGCGTGTTCGAGCTCGCCCGCGAAAGACACTTTCCATCTCTGGAGAGCAGACCAAAATCCAGAATAACGAGTGGTGCCGGGAGGGGGGGTCGAACCCCCATGGCCTTGCGGCCGCTGGATTTTGAGTCCAGTGCGTCTGCCAATTTCGCCATCCCGGCGGAGCGCGAAAGTATAGCGTTCGACCGAATCACGCGCAATGGCCGTGACCGCGCTATTTGCTTCCAACCAGCTTTTGGACTTCCGGCGAATCGAGGTTATCCAGCGTCACCACCGTCACGCCCGTGTCGATCCGCTTCTCGATAGGCCGTCCTTCGAGATGATCGATCGCCGCCTTGACGCCGTCATGCCCCATCCGATACGGGTCTTGCACGATGAGCGCGTGAATGACACCGCGCCGCAACGCATCGAGTTCTTCCGCGGAAGCGTCAAACGCCACGATTTTGACCGCGCCAGCTTTGCCCGCTGCTTCGAGCGCCTGGATAGCGCCGATTGCGCCGGGTTCGTTCGCGGCGAAGATGCCTTTGAGATCGGGATGGGCCGTAAGCATGTCCGACGTCACCGCGAGTGCCTTCGCCACGTCGCTGTTCGTGTGCAACGTCGATACGAGTTCGACGTTTGGAAACTTCGCGAGCCCCTGCTTGAATCCCTGCTCGCGCATTTCCGAGGTCGCCGCGCCCGGCACGAACGGCAGCAGGCCCACCTTTCCTTCGCCGCCGATGAGATCGGAAAGCGTGGCCGCGGCGATCTCCGCGCCCTTGATGTTGTCCGTGGCCACGAACGACACGGGTACGTCCGAATTCACACCCGAATCAATCGTCACCACCGGCACGCCCGCGTCCATCGCGCTCTTGATCGTATCGACGAGCGCGTTCGCGTCGCACGCGGCCATCACGATCGCGTTGACCGGCCGGCTCACCATGTCCTGCACGATGCTGATTTGCCGCGCGACTTCCGTTTCCTTCGCCGGTCCCGTCCAAATGATCTCCACCCCCAGTTCCTTGCCGGCGGCTTCGCCTCCCTGTTTCACCGTCAGCCAAAACTGATGACCCAGCCCCTTGGGAATCAGCGCGATCGTGTACTTCGCACCCGAAGCGGATTTCGGCGCACCGCCGGATTCGTTCGGTGCCGAACACGCCGCCAAAAGGACGGCTACCAGAAAAAAAAGATTTCGCCTCATGATCTAATTCTCCACCACGCCACGCTCAACCGCCGTATTCGCGTCGGCCTCACGCACACGTTGCTCACAGGTATTGATGACTGTCGCGAGTTTTTCCTGGAAGCGCGGATAATCCGGCCATTTGCTCCGTAGATTCTGCAATTTCTTCAAAGACACCGTTGGCTCTTCCCCGAGGTGTAGTTGCAAATTGATAAAACTGTCCAATAGAAAGTCCTCACTGATGAAGGACTTCCCCTCTCTTGCACCTTCGATCAGAGTAGAGATCACATCCGAACATGGAACTGCATCATTCGGGGCCTGGCACGTCGCTGATACAAGCGTCGAAAGCGCTTGCATGTAGTGACAACTTTCGAGGTACGGGGATTCGCTGAACAGCACGTCGTGCAACAGGGGAACCGCTCTCGAAACTGCGCTCGCGTCCTCCGGATCTCGCAAGAGGTAATTCGCGAGTTCCATTTCCGTGCGAAGGGCGACCGGCACGATAGACTGGTTTATCGCATCAAGATATAATTTTTCCGTCGATTCCCGTGTTTTGTCAGGCGACTTGGCTGCGGCCCGAGCGCGAGTCAGGGCATCTATCTCAACTTTGTCGTAAGAAACGTGTCCATGCGTTAATATGATGTTGCTATTAGTCGATAACGCCCAATTTGTATCATCGCCAGCGGCGTTGAAAATGTATTGTAGGACATCGAGGCACGTCCCGGGTTCGGTATTAAATTGAATTACACGTTGGCTTATCGCGCGCGGACCGCTCCCTTCGCTTCCCATGTATCCCATCGAGACATCATGGCGCGAATGCATTAATTCCATCACAGTGCTTATCGCCTCGCGCACGGTAACAATTTCTTCTTGGATCGCGGGCAGAGCCAGGTTTATGAAGCTATTCGCATCCTCGATTTGATCTATCGGCAAAACCAATATCCGCGTATCGCCGGTTCGTCGCCAAACGTATGGGCCGGATTCATTCACTCCTTCGTCCAACATCTCGCGGATGGTCAAAGGCCCTTGCAAGCTTACCTTGACGCTGTCGTCTTTACTTTGCACATAGCCATAAGCGATCCCGGACTTTTCACTTACCGACTGCAAGAATTCCCGCATCGAAGCGTCCTGGATCGAGAAGTTTGAAAAGAGAGTGTCGAAATAATCCGTCGATAGAGAAATCGCATTTTTGACAAACAGCAAAAGCAAAACACAAAACGAGCTAAATCGCACCATTCCCGTGCTCTCCTTGTCCGAGGGGAGTGAACGTCCGGCGTTCTCGCTTCCTATTCTATCGGAATGAAAGGAATTAGTCCTTCACCAACTGCGGGTGGTCCTTCGGTTTCGGATCCGGGAAATCGTTCCAATTCAGTATCGCGTTGAACGCGTAGTTGAAGTCGTGGTGGTTCAGGTAGCGGTGCAGCGGATTGAAACTGTAGAGCACCACCCGGCCGCCGGCGTTGCGCGGCACGTCGAGAATCGCGGCTTGCTTTTCGAGAGCTGATTGTTTGTCGATGAAGCCGCCCAACAGAAATTTCTTTGTGTCCTTCTTTGGCTTCTTCTTCTCGCCTTCCTTGGGCTTCGATGTGGCGTCATCGGATTTCGCCTCGTCCTTCTTCGCGTCGTCGTCCGTCGCTTCCTCGGTCTTCTTTTCGCCGTCCGTCTTGGCATCGTCCTCGTCGTCGCGGGGTTCCTTCGTGCCATAGGTCTGGACGATCCAGTGGTCGTATTCCTTGGGCACGGTGTAGTACGGGCCGTTGCCCCGGAACACGTGATCGATCGTTTCGTAGCCGTACACGATGGGATGGTCCTCGCGCAGGACCTTGGCTTGGAGGAACGAGCCCGGCGTATCGACGCCCATCGCGCTGGTCACATTGCGCAGGAGGCCGAGGTCCGTCGCGAGTTTGCCCGAGGAGCCGAACATTAGCAACGTGCCGCCCGAGTTCAGGAAGTGTTGGAGATTTTCGGCGCCTTCGAATCCGAAGCCACCGGTGATGTCGTTCGCTGAGTCGATGACCCCCTGCGACGGAAACTCCCGCGCCGTTGTGTAGGGCATCGGGCCGAACTTCGTGTCGCGGCCCTGCACCATCGATCGCGCGCTGACGCCCCCCTGATCGGCCACGATGATCACGTCGAAGCGCGAGCGCAGCCCGCCGCGCCGAACGTCGTCGTCGTTGATGTAGGTATACGGCACGCCGAATTGCTCGAGCGTATACCGCGCCCAACCGTCAGGCTGCGTGCTGACCCAGGTGTGATACAACGCGAGCTTCGGCGGATCCAGCGAATGCGTCGGGACCTTCGGCATGGCTTCGAGCGAGTGGATGCGCAAAACGCACCGTTCCGCCGCAGCTTGCAACTCGCCGTGCCTGAGCCCGCCCTTATTCGGGAGAATCCAACTGCCGCGCGGATATTTGACGCCGCCCGCCTCGAACACTTCTTCCGCCGCCAGCACGGTAACGCCCTTGAGCATGTAGCGCGCCGTGATAAGCCGGTAGTTGCCGGTGTTCGCGATCGCGTACGCCGCGGCCTTGCCTTCGTCGACGCCGCGCTCGATGGGGAATGGCGCATGTGCGCGCTCGATTGCCGCTAGGTCGAGCACGGTCTTGTCTTTGATCGGCCACACGTCGACACCGTAGTGCAGGCCCAGGCTCCATGCCACGTCGTCGTAGGGCCGGTGCTCGGCCTCCTTCGGGAAATCGCGGTGCTCGAGCAGGTTCCGCGCGAAGTTTCCGTAGGGCTGATCGCAACGCACGATGTAGTCGCCCGCGTCGAAATCGCCATCCTCGAGTTTGAAGGCTTCGGTCGCTCGGTGAATCTCGATCCCATGTCGATCGAGTTGCGTGAGCAGGTATTCGAGCCGCGCCTGATCACGTTGCTCCTTCGGAATCACGAACGCATACGGCGCTTCCTTCTTGCCGCGCTCGATGCTGTTGATGCCCTTCTGCCAGAAATTGTGCAGCAGCATGTCGCCGTTGCGCGCCGTAAACTTGAGCGACGCCAGCACGCCGGACTGCATGTAGTTCGTGTTGTTGCGCAGCGACCAATTCACCTTCTTGTCCGGTGGGTCCGCGTTGTACCACATCGGCTCGGTGACTTTTGTTTTCGCATAGGTCGCCTCGGAAAGATCGCGCTCCATCGTCGCCGCGACGGAGTTCCCGAACGTCTCGTAGAAGCGGCCCATCGAATTTCGGTTGTTCGTCACCCAGAGGAGGTAGCTCGGGTTCCAGCCGTCGTAGAAACCCCAGGTCCACACGCCGGGGAGGTTGTAGCGCTGGAGCTCTTCGAGTTCCCAGTGCGCGGCGAGTTGCCATTCGCGCTCGGTGATCGGATCGATCGTCGGGTTGTAGGGGCCGGTGCCGCCCGAGACGTACATCAGCGGAACGGACTCGTGCAGATCGAGCGAGTACACCGGGTGCCATTCGTTGAACGATTCGAGGTAGTGCTGCGTGAGTTTCAACGTCATCTGGATGCCGTCGCGGTTGTTGTCGTGGAACGCGTGCTCACCCCAATAGGGCGGGCTGTAGCTCGGCATGTAGCGCAGGTCGTCGTACTTCTCCAGAAAGCGCCGGTTCCACTCGACGACCCGCGCCCGGCCGTCCACTTCGATTACCGGCGTGATCAGCAGCACCACGTTGTCCCGCATCTGCACGATGTCCGGATGGTCCGAGACGGCGACCCGGTATGCGAGTTCCATGACCATCTCCGGCGAACCGGTCTCGGGCGAATGGAGCCCGGCGGTGATGTGCATGATCGGCTTACACTTCTGCGAAATTTCCATCGCCTCCTCGGCGCTCACGCCGCGCGGGTCCGCGAGCCGCCGCGAGTACCCTTTGAACTCTTCCAGCCTCGCCATGTTTTCTTCGCTCGTGACGATCGCCAACAAAATCTCGCGCCCCTCTTCCGTGTGACCCATCACTTGCACCGTCACGCGCGGGCTCGCCTCATCCAGCGCACGAAAATACCGCGCCTCCTCGTCCGGATGCGTCAGTATCCCTTCCGCGCCCGCGATGTGCCCGAGCACGTCGCGCGGCGACGGCACCGTGGGATCCTCCGGAACGTAGCTCACCATCGGCGTGATGTAGCGCGCCTCCGTTGTGAACTGGTGGATTTCCTTCGTGCTCAGCTCGTCCACCGTGTCCCACTTCGCATACGAGCGCCACGGGGCCTGCATGCCCGCGCCTTGCGCCGGGTCCGACGCGTCGTACTCGTACGCCGACGCGATCGAACAGAGAGGGACGGCAAGGAGTATTGCCGCAAATGCCCGTGTCGTTTTGGTTCGATTCATTCGCCCGTCCTTTATCATTGCTGAAATTCTCGCCGCCAATGCGGGGAAAGCATTGTAGCCGCGAAGCGGTCTCGGAAAACACACAGGGCCTCCGAGTTCCACGGTGCTCTCCGCCGGGACTCTGAAAAGAACTCCGGCTCCGTCATTCCCACGCAACGGGCCATAGGTCGGCAGCTTCGCTCGATCTTGGAGTGGCAGCCGAATTTTTCGGGGCGGGCCGACTAGGATAACGAATGACCAGTAGGATTTTTGTGCGCGAGATACCAGTTGACGAATGCGGGGACGCCGATTTCGATCTTCGTGCGCGGGTCGTAGCCGAGGAGGAGGCGGGCTTTTTCGATGCTGGCATAGGTGACTTCGACGTCGCCTGGCTGCATGGGTTGCTGTTCGATGTTGGGTTGTTTGCCGAGGGCGGCGGCGATGAGATCGACCAAGCGGCGAAGCGTCGTTGTTTCGGATTCGCCAAGGTTGAGGATCTCGTAGTCGAGCGGCCGATCGATGGCCTTGACCACGCCGTCAATGACGTCGTCGACGTAGGTGTAGTCGCGGCGCGTGGAGCCATCGCCGAACATGGGGACGGGGCGGCCTTCGTGGATGAGCTTGGTGAATTTGTGGATGGCCATGTCGGGGCGTTGGCGCGGACCGTATACGGTAAAGAAGCGCAAGAGCGTGACGCGGAGTCCGTAGACGTGATGATAGACATGGGCTTGGAGTTCGTTCATTCGCTTGGTGGCCGCGTAAGGGCTGATGGGACGTGAGATGTCCATGCCTTCGTGAAACGGGACGTCGTCGATGCCTCCGTAGACGGAGGAGCTTGAGGCCATGACGAGGTGCGACGGCTTGAACTCGATGCAGGCATCGAGCACTTCCTGCGTGCCGATGACGTTGGCCCGGTGGTAGAGGTTGGGATCCTGAAGAGAAGGCCTCACGCCGGCACGTGCAGCAAGATGGACGATGACGTCGGGCCGACAATCGCCAATGGCCGCGCGGAGGGCGGGGCGATCGCAGATGTCGGCTTCCGTGAGGGAGAACAGGGCGGACTGGGACGCGTTGGCCAGGTTCGCTCGTTTGATGGATCGGTCGTAAAAGTCGTTGAACTCGTCGTACCCGCAGACCAAATCGCCACGGCGCAGGAGGAAGTCGACGAGATGTGAACCGATAAACCCGGCGGCCCCGGTGATGAAAATGCGCGGCACGATAAATCGCTCCCCTGACAGCGCGGGATTGTATCGTTCGCTCGCTGTCAATTACACTCCGAAGCGGCTCCATTTACGAGATGTTCGTAATCCACTATTCGTCGGGACGGGTACCTTATGCCATCTTCCGCTTCTGTCGCTCCTTCCGCACCGAACGGCGCCTTGTGGAGCGAGCTCCCAGCGGTGCGGGTGTTGACGGGCTTGGTGCTCGCCGCCATCGTGGCGTATGCGGCGGCGATTCGGCTGCATGAACTCGACGAGAGCTATTGGATCGACGAGGTACTCACTCACAATCGGGCCGGCGAAACGGTCGAAACGATTTTGAGCAAGCCGGATCCCGTCACGGTGCTTATCGCGCGCTACATGCGCGGATTCAGCGATGAGGAATTCGTCGTCCGGCTTCCGTTCGCGCTTGCGGGAGTCGCCGGTGTTCTCGCAATGTATTTTTTGGCGAGATCGGGTGGCGGCCCGCTTGCGGGATTGATCTGCGCCGCGCTGCTCGCAGCATCTCCCTATCATGTGCAAATATCCCAAAACGTGCGGTACT
Source organism: uncultured Nitrospirales bacterium (assembly GCA_964467615.1). GTDB lineage: Bacteria > Hydrogenedentota > Hydrogenedentia > Hydrogenedentales > CAYXRK01. The sequence goes on from CAYXRK010000025.1 coordinate 23,594, forward strand.
ACGGATTGCTGGTGTTGGCATACATCGCGGGGGCATGGGTGCTGTCGCGGGCATTGCGATTGAACCAGTTGCTGGATTGGATAGTTCTCGCACTAATCGGATTAATTGGGATCGAGACCCATCTTACAATGATGTTCTTTCTGGGTCCGGCGGCGGTGGGCGGGGCGATTTGGGCGGTGTTCGCGAGAGGTTTGCCGGCGGGCGAGAAGCTTTCGCGCGTACTTCTCTTGGCGCTGTGCATGGCCGTCCCGTTTCTGCCGTCCTTGGGAGAGCATATCGAGCGGTTCAAAGGATTCGCGGGGGTGGTGGAGCGGCCAGCGGGGCCAGCCGAAGGAGAGACGGCGGGTGACACGCCGGCTGCGGCGCCAATCGAGGAAAAACTCGGCCCCGAGGATTATGTCGGTTACTTGCGGGACTTCTTTCACGGTTTCGGGGGATGGCAGGAGTACGCACTTCTCGGATTGGCGGGGCTCGGTTTAGTCAGTCTTTTTGTCAACAATCGTTCACTTGCCTGCATCATGTTGACGCTGCTGGCGGCGCCGATCCCATTGTTCTACCTTTCGCTCGGTCATGCTCCGAGTTCGCGGCATTTCAGCATTCTGTTGCCGGTAGGAATTCTATTGGGCGGACTTGGCCTGGCGTGGGTAACGGCCGGCGGGCGGCGCGCCGCGATGTGGGCGGCCGATAACGGCCGCGGGCTCGGTTTGTCAGCGGGCGGGCTGTGCACCGCGCTTTTGCTGGCGGGCTTCGGACTGATCTATGCACCGAGGACGAACGCGGCCGTGGCGGACTATTTTCGGGATCGTCCACAGGAAGACTGGAAGGGGCTGGCGAAGTATCTAGCGCCTCAGGTGCAGGACGGGGACGCGTTTATCTATTGGCCACATGAGCACCGGCCGGGGGCGGGGCGCAGGTATTGGAGCGCGGTCATGGCGGTGCCGATGGAGTTTTATCTGAATCGTGAATTGCTGGCGCCGCAATTGACCATGAACCGGATCAAACGGTACGGCGTAAAGCACGCCACCGAGATTGTGCCAATTCTGCAGGCAGACCCGGCGTCGACGACGTGGGTCATCACGCGTTGGGAAGAGCAACTTCCACTGGAGGAGCAAGAGGCACTGGGGAAGATCGCGGGACCGGGCATCCGTTTTCAAGGGTTGACGGTCCATCCGCTTGGCGCCCCTACAGTGAATTTGATTGCACAGGGCGCGTTCGAAGATGGAAGCGTGTCGGAATCTCCGACCGGCGAAGTGACTCTAAGTAAGAGCACGCCGAATCCCGCGGGAGGACAATCTTTGCGAATGAGCAATCTAGGAAACGCGAAGGTCGGGGCGAAGATGCCGGTGGCTCCCGTTGTGTATTGGGTGAGAAACTCCTTCTTGGATGCGTGGGACAATGGGAAACCTCTCGGGTGGGAGTTGCCCAGAGACGTTGAGGATGGCCGGATCGCGCGCGCAACCGAAGGGACGCACGGGGCGGGAACGTCGCTACATGTGTTGCCCGGCGATTCGACGGTGCGGATAGAGCAGGTGCTCGCAGCGCCGCCAACGGATGCAGGGCCGATACAGCTCACGGTCGTTGCCAAATCGACCGGTCCGTTGAGAGCGGCGTTGAGCTACGTGGATGGGATCGGCCAGATTCACGAGGAGTGGATCAACTATTCTGGTGGGGGCCAATGGGAGAACCTTCTTGGCGAGACGAACCTGGGCGGCCGCCACCCGGACTCGCCAATCAAGGTGGTAATTGAATCTCCCGCTAATGCGGATTCGTATATCGACGCAGTGGCGGTAACGCGTTCGGTGAACGCCACGACGTTGGACCCTGGATTCGACTATGTGTTGTCGCTGTACGTGAAGCACGAGTACGTTGAAGCAGCGGAGCACGACCCCACGTTGACTGCCGAGGTGGCGCTGATGGGCACCCAATCGGACGGCGGCGAGCGGCGCCAGCGCTTGATTTCGTTCATCGGTAAACGGGATTGGTCGCGTTACGTGTTTCATCTCAAACCGGGAGTGGATATCGCCGCGGACATTCACGATCTTTGCGTGTTTGCGGGATTCTCCGGAGGGATCGGGGTCCTTTGGATTGACGACGTGCAATTCGAGGCCGGCCCGATCGCGACACCACCGGCTCAGGGGATTCGCCTGCCTCACGACGAACGGCTCGCAGCGGCCGGGTCCTGAAGCCGTAGTTTTTCTGAAGCAACGTAGATTCCCTGAACGAGAAGCGCCGACTAGCCACACATGGAAGCGAACCGGACCATCTCGATCATCGTTCCTGTTTTCAACGAGGAAGACAGTATCGGACCGCTCTATGGGGAGATTCGGGCCGCGGTGGAAAGAGTGCCGCGCTCGTCTTACGAGATCGTGTTCGTTGACGATGGTAGCGAGGATTCGTCGGTCCGTGTCTGCCGCCAACTCTGCGCATCAGATCCTGAGCACGTGAGGTTGGTGGCGTTGCGCCGAAATTTCGGACAGACGGCCGCGATGGCGGCGGGCTTCGATCATGCGTCGGGCGACTTGATCATTCCTATCGACGCCGACATGCAAAACGACCCGGCGGACATTCCCAGGCTTATCGAGAAGATCGACGAGGGTTATGACGTGGTGAGCGGATGGCGCGCGGACCGGCAAGACAAGTTCATTACGCGCAAGATTCCGTCGTTGATCGCAAACCGCTTGATCTCGCGCATCACGTTTGTGCGCCTACACGACTACGGTTGCACGCTCAAGGCGTATCGCCGCGACGTGGTCGAGCACATGCGGCTGTACGGCGAGCTTCATCGATTTCTTCCAGTGTTGGCGAGTTGGGCGGGGGCGCGCGTGACCGAGATCCAGGTCAACCACCGGCCGCGGAAATTTGGGAAATCCAAGTATGGGCTTGGCCGCACCAGACGGGTGCTGCTCGACCTTGTCACGGTCAAGTTTCTTTCCGACTATTCGACCAAGCCTATGCAAATATTCGGAAAGTGGGGCATTTGGGCGTTCGCGGCGAGCGGGGGGTTCATGCTGCTGGCGTTGTTTCTGAAGTTCTTCTATGGGATGGACTTCACGGACAATCCTTGGCTTTACCTCTCGATTTTCTGCGGCCTGACCGGCGTACAACTGATCGGGCTTGGGCTGTTGAGTGAACTCAGTGTTCGAACCTATTACGAGAGCCAACAGAAGCGGATTTACACGGTCCGCGAAGTGGTGAACACGGCGCCGCCCGGTGAAAATTCTCATACTTAATTACGAATGGCCCCCGTTGGGCGGCGGCGGCGGCCCCGTCGCGGAGGGTCTGGCCAGGGGTTACGTCGAAGCGGGGCACGAGGTCCGCGTCATCTCGATGCGGTACCGCGGCCAACCCAAAATCGAAGAGCGCCACGGATTCGAAATTCGACGGGTCCGGTGTCTGCGGCGGCGGATGGAGACGTGCCAGACCCACGAGATGATTAGCTACGTCGTGTCGGCGCTCATCCCGGCGATCGCGATGTGCCGTTCGTGGAGGCCGGAAGTTATTCATTGTCATTTCGCGGTACCGACCGGCCTGCTGGCAATGCTCGTGCATTGGGCGACTCGCGTACCCTATGTCGTTACGATTCATGGTTCCGATCTTCCGGGCTACAACCCCGACCGATTTACATTGATGCACAACATCACGCCGCCGCTGTTGCGCCTAATTCTGGGGAACGCATCGCGGGTGGTAAGTCCATCGGCCTTTTTGAGTTCACACGCCTCCCGCTACGTAGGGGAGCGCCATTGCGAGTTCATTCCAAATAGTATCGACTGTTCCTCGTTCTCGCCGGGCAGTTCGGAGCGGACCGAAAGCGTCCTGATGTGCGGCCGATTGCTACGAAGAAAAGGGTTCTTGGAAGTGCTCGAAGCGCTAGAGTCAGCGCCACCGGGTCTTCACGTGCACATTGCGGGCGATGGTCCCGAGCGCAAGGAACTCGAGGCGGCGAGCGCGAAATTGCGGTGCCGGGTGATTTTTCATGGATGGCTGGAAAGTGGCAGCGAAGAAATCCAACGTCTATACGCGAATTGTTCCATCTTTTGCCTTCCCTCCGAGCGCGAGAACGCTTCGGTCGCTTTGCTCGAAGCCATGGCCTCGGGCATGGCGATCATCACGTCGAACACGACCGGATGCGCGGAGACCATTGGCGATGCGGGGATTGTCGTCTCTCCAAGGAATGTCGCTGAGATTCGAAACGCGTTGGAAGGACTTCTTGGCAACCCGGCGCGAGTCGCGGAACTTGGCCAAGCGGCGCGCAGCCGGGCGGAGAAAGTCTATGACCAACGAGTATGCGTCGCCAGATATTTGGACGTCCTTCGCGCGTGCGCCGAGACGAGAAAGCACGGTAGCGGAACGAGGAGGCGATGAGTGAATGCTGCCGAGAAATGCGGGCTGTTAAGGGACTGACACCGTCCCCGATTACAGTTTCGGCTGGCTAAAGGCAAACTGCTCGCGAGTATTTACCTTGGGGAATGGCGCATCGGGCACGGGCACTCCGAGCGCTTCGCAGATGGGCGCCCAACCGTCTCCCGCGGTCCACTCGAGCAGCCGGTGAGGCGGCACGCTTTCGCGCACGCGCGCATTGTGCTGCTCGAACGCGGCGATGCACGCGGCCCGATCGTCGAGCGCGTCGGTGAACCGCGCACGGAACACATCGAAGACCATCGCGTGCCAGTCGGTGCCCTTCATGCCTTGGCTGGTGGGAAAGATCGTTTCGTGCGCGCTGCGCCACCACGATTCGGGGTCGCGCGTGGAAAGAAGCACGAGCGCGTCTGGGTATTCCGCGCTCAATTCGGGCCAGAACGAGGCCACGGGCCAATCCACCGCTGCGGCGTAACCCGCAAACAGGACTGCCCAATCGACCGGTTCATCCTTGGCCGCCGCGCGCCACATGGGCACGTGTTCGGGGTGCGAAAACACTTCGGCCATGTGGTAGCACGGCGCGCCCAGCAACTGTTCCAACGCCAGCTTGAGGGACAACGTCCCCGTGCGCCCAAGTCCCGCGCCGACTACTTTCAATGGCATTTGATCACTCCCGTGTTCATTCCAAATCGTCCAGGATTGCTGCGATGTCTCGCGAAGCGTACAGGACCCGTACGATCTCGACGCCGTCAAGAGCGACGCGATAGAAAATCAGGTGTTTGCCAAATCCCTTCACGGTCCACATGCGGATTCCCTCCAGCAGAGCATCGCCGAGGTAGTGGCGCGCGCCTATCTCGGGCCTCTCAACAAGGACTGAAAGCGCGTCTTCGATGGCAGTCAGAAACCCTTCCGCAGCGTCTGGATTGTCCTCCGCGATGTAGAGCGCTTGTTCAACTACGTCTGCTTTCGCTTTCGGACGTATAACAATCTCGCTAGGCACGCGTCCCTCTGTCCTTCAAACCTTTGAAGACCGCCCGGCGAATTTCGTCCCAGGTTTCTTGCGTCAACTCTTCCGCATCGCCGCTGTTCAGCCCTTCTAGTAGCAGGCCTTGGAGCCGCTCCTGCGCTTTGCGCTTTTGATCGTCGCGGATGAGGGAGCGCACGTATTCGCTGGCGGTACTAAACCCGCCCGTTTTCGTCTGCTCGTCGACATGGTCCCTCATTTTTTCGGGCAGGGAAATGTTTAGTGTGGTCATGGTCCCAATCAAGCCTCGATCTACGATGTGTCAAAATCATAACATAAATTGTCAATATATGCCAAAAATATCGAGCAATTTATTGGATTCCCCGACGCCTACCTGAGAGAATTCGTCCTCAATGAACACTTCAGGTCGAAGCCAACTGTGGAGGGGTAGCCAATGCGTAACGTGGAATTCGATGCTTGCATTCAATCATCATCCAAGCGCCGTTTCTTGCAGGCGCTGACGGCGGCCGGCATCGGCGGGATCGTTCTCCCGAGCGCCATTCGATCCGCGCAAGTGCTCGCTGCCGAGGGCGACGGAACGGTCAAGTTGGCATTTTGCCTGCGCCGCCTGCCGAACTTGTCGCGCGAGGAGTTTCAGAAATACTGGTTCGAGAAGCACGGGCCCTTGGTGCGATCGCACGCGAAGGTCCTCAACATCCGCCGCTATATCCAACTGCACTCGCTTGATGACGCGATGAGCGCGGGCGTGCGCGATGCCCGGCAATCGCCGGAGCCGTACGACGGCGTAGCGGAATTGTGGTGGGACAGCTTCGAGGAATTCGCGCCCGCGCAAAACCCGCCCGAGCGCCTCGCTGCGGGAACCGAACTCCTCGAAGACGAACGCAAGTTCATTGATCTGGCCAAGTCACCGGTATGGCTGGGCCGCGAGCGGGTGATCGTGGGGTAATCGCCCGTTTCGACACAGGACTCGAAATCAGCGGTGGCGCGCCCAGTGCATCGCGAGAGGCGTTGTGACGATGGGGAGCACGGGAAGCGCGATCAGCGCGGGGACGGCGTAGGTGAGGTAGTGGAAGTCGAATGCGTTGCCGTTGGCGAGGTTATCGAAGTTCATCAGGGTGAGAAATCCGGCGCCCGCGATTGGCATTGCTGCTAGCGCCATGAGCAGTCGGCGCGGGTTGAGAAAACCGAGCTGGCGCGCCCGAACGAACAGAACAGTCGATGCGCTGAGAACGACAACCGCAGTCAACTGCAGCGCGAATTCTCCGCGGTCGGGGGTAAAGTCGTTTCCCGCTGTCAAGATGATTATGGAAACACCATAAACAATTAGCACCGCAAACGCGTTGCCGAACCAAATCACCGACCAAACGCTCGCGTACGCGGCTATCAGGAGTAACGCGCCGATTCCGAGGCCCTCGAGCACGCTGTATCGATCGAAGAGCCAACTCAGGGTGAAGCGCTCGCCCGTAAGCGAAACAAGTAGAACGTATATCACGACTGCGAGGACCAGCGGGGCCACGGCGAGCGCCGTCGCGCGCAACAGCGGCAGGAAACGCGCCGACGCCAGCCGGTCGGTTGGGACCGGAAGGTTGAAAAGAAAGATGCTTATGGGCCGCATCAGCGCACGGTAATTCTGTGCCAGGAAAATGCCGCTCGTAATGAGGGTCGCCAATCCGAGCGCGGCGTATGCGCCCATGAAGGCGGCCTGACTATACATCGCCCGGAACACGCTATCCGGATGCGATCCGAAATCTCCGCTTGTGATGTTCTCGTAGTCCGAACCAATGGCGACGGCGACGACGGCCAGCGTGATGAAGAGGACCATTGCAGGAAGGAGCCTCGCCTGCCGGCGGTTTTCATACCACCGCAGTGCTTGTTCCGGAGACTCGAAGATGAGCTCGCGGTTTCGTCCTCCTCGCCGGATGCTCGGAAGGTAACTTCCGACCTCCTCCAGAAAAGCCAGGCGGCCATGGCGATGCAGCGCGACGCCCGCCCACGAGAACGCCACCCCGAATGCGACCAACAGCGCAGGGAAGTACGGAGGATAGGTCTCTCTATCGAAAGACGAGAATTCAAAATCGAAAAACCTCCACTGGAGCAACACAGAGACCGAAACGAGCGTGAACACAGTAAGCCCGACGCCTCCGGGGCCGACGCACCAAGCAGCCGATTGAACGAAGGCGAATACAATCAAAAACCCGAGGACTACCTCTCCGAATGGAAGATGCGCTTCCATCTCCGGACCGAACAACGCGTAGAACGTCAACGTTCCGGCGAAGCCGATTATCGCAACGGATGCCAGCCCGTATGCCATTCGGCATAGGACCAACGTTAGCGAACCAATAGGCAGCCGCAGCAGATACGCCGGCATGGAGAGCTGGAGGTCGGACTCGTCACCAAAGGCGAACAGGAAATAGAGGATGTAGAAGCCACTGCCAAACAAGATACCGGCAGACGCCGTGCGTGCTATCGAATTGTAGTAGAGGGCGTCGCCGGCTCCGTAACGCTGGAGATAAATGTACGCCGCGATACACGTCGCTATCGACAAGCCGGTGGCCGCGATGAGGCCCCGAAACGTGCAACGCCACTGTTCCCAGAAAATGGTTGCGATGATTTTCATTCTCATGCGAAGTTCTCCCAAAGGTCGAAGATCAGCCCGCGTTTGTCGCCGCTTTGGTCCGCGCCACGAATATTTCTTCAAGCGTAGGGGCGCGCTCATCGACGATCGCCGCCTTGGCCTTCTGCGCAAAGTGGATCACGCGTTCGCGTTCACCGTTGCAGATGACGGTCCAATCGCGGCCCGTGCCAAAACAGGTCAACGCGCCGTCAATGTGCGGCGTTGCCTCGTGGGTCGATTCGAAACGCATCGTAATGCGGTGGTGCGATTCGCGGATGTTGTCGAGCGTGTCCGCGAGAATCAGTTTTCCGCGCGCCATCATGGCGATGTAGTCGCAGGCGCGTTCGACTTCGTCGAGCAGATGCGACGAGAAGAAGACCGTCCGGCCTTCTTCGGCGACGTTGCGCATGATCGCGGCAAGGATGTCGCGGCGGACGATAACGTCGAGGCCGGAGGAGGGTTCATCGAGGATGAGCAGTTCCGGCCGATGAGCGAGGGCGATGAGCAATCCCGCTTTCGCCCGTTCACCACGGGACAGGGATTTTACTTTCGTCTCAGGATCGAGCCGGAATACGTCCCGCAACTCCTCCGCGAAGGCGTTGTCCCAGCGCGGGTAGAAGGCGCGCATGAAACTGATGAGTTCATGGACGCGCATCCACGTCGGCATGATGCGATCCTCGGAAAGATAGCCGATTCGGCCCAGCACGTTGACGCAATCGCCGACGGGATCGAACCCGAGCACGCGCACCTGACCGGATTTCGCCTTCAACGCGCCGAGCAGATGTTTGATCAGCGTCGTTTTGCCCGCGCCGTTCTCGCCGAGCAGACCGAAAACACAACCGCGCGGCACGTTCAGCGTCACGTCATCGACGGCATTTTTCCGGCGGAATCGGCGCGTTAAGTGCGTCACTTCAATCGCATTCGATGGCTGATTCATCATTCTTTCTCCTCGGCATCAACCTTCATTTCCCGATTGCGCTTTCTCAATAGGTCTAGAAGTTCATTGAAGGGAACGTTCAATTGGCGTGCTTCGCTCAACAGCGCGTCGGCGCGATCGTTTAGCACGCGTTCCTGCTCATGTTGGGACAGCGGCGAACGCCGCGCGGTCACGTGCGTGCCGCCACCACGCTTGCACTCGACTACGCCTTCGCGCTCGAGATCACGGTAGGCGCGCGCGACCGTGTTCGGATTGATAACGAGCAGCTCTGCGAGTTTTCGAATAGGAGGCAGTTCATCCCCCTGCGCGAGTTTTGACGACGCGACGAGGTACTTCACCTGATTGACGATCTGCTGATAGATCGGTACGCCGTCGCCTGTGGAGATGTGAAAGGTCATAGCATGCACTAAAGTACCAATACTTTAGTACAAGTCGCGCGAAATGTCAAGCCCCTCGTCGCCAAGGTAAACGGACGCAGGATTGGCGCCCGATCTCATGGCCGCGAGCGGCCAATTGTGGCGTAATTACGATTGCCGTGGCTTCGCTTCAAATATGTGCGGCGTCGAGACTTAGCGCCTCTCCGGACACAATTGCTGTTAGCGCCCAGTTATGCGCAGCAGATCCGTCGGCTGGCCGTCCGTCGGAATGGGCGTGTCCGTCAGTCGCTCGTTCGTCGACGTGTCAAAAACGTGGATGCCCCGTTCGCCGAAATCGCCCTCCGGCACATAGAGCGTTTCGGAATCCGGATCGGACGCCAACGCGGGCGCGAAATAGTCCACCGACACGTTGAGTTGAGGTCCCGGATCGACACCATTTGTCACGGAGAACGGAACGAGGTGCGACGACAGCGTCAAGTCCGTGCTGAAGATGAGGTACCCACGATCCGAATCAACCAACGTGAACGCACCGAGATCAGCGCCCACTAACCCATCGTCTTCTGGAATCACCAAACCCTTCGAATCGAGCGTGCCGAGATCGATGACCTCAAGTCCGCCATCGTCAAAAAAACCACCGGTCGCGCTGACGAAGAGTTCGTTAGTTTCGTCGATAACTTGCATGCGCGTCTTAGGCGCGGTACCTTCCAACTCGATCGCCTGAACGCCCTCGACCGCCGGGTCCGCATCGACGAGCTCCTCGCTTGCGATATCCACCACGGCGATCATCGCCGGTGGCTCGAAACTTCCGAGCACGTCCGGGTTAAACCGCATGATCTGAACGAACAACCGGCCATCGTGGATTGCCATCGTGCCCAAATCGGGGCCGTCGTCGGCATCAGCGAACGAGCTTAGATCCACGACTTCTTCGCTGCTGCCGTTTCGCAAATCCACGCGAAGCAGATGCGTCGCGGTCGCCCGCGAAACGTACGCGGTGCGCGCGCTTACAATCGCCATGTCGATGGGTTGGGCGGCCGGCCCCAGATCGATGACGTCGTCAACCGCGCCTTTGGACGCGGCAATAACCGTTATCGTCCCGTCGGTCCTACTGACCGCATAGACCTTTCCGCCGCGCGCGGCCAGCGTCGAGTTCTCCCCGACCGCAATGGCTGCCCCATCAAATGCGAACGATCCCCCTGGGCGGATGAACGCGACCTTGCCGTCCCCGCCCGTGGCGTTCCACGCGACGGCAATTCTTACCTCGCCCCGTCCTCCAGGGCATCCATTGATGACCGTAACGAACAAGAGGCTGATAATCAGCCCAAATAAATATCGACGTCCAAAAGGCCGGGACATGATGGTTCTCTCCGATTACCGCATAGCGCGGCCAACTGCTACCGAGTACTACGGCTCAAATCCGGATTCGTTTCGCGTCCATCGAGCATTCTATGATGCGGCTCCCAACGCTCGTT
>CAYXRK010000025.1:34341-35424 GCA_964467615.1 uncultured Nitrospirales bacterium
CGACAAGCGCGCTGGCGGCGTCCGGCATTTCCAGATTGAGCGCGAAATTGTGCGCGCGTTCCGACATTTTCCGCCAAGTCTTGCGCAATATATCGATAATTTTCTCCTCATCGATGTCGTCTCGATCCGCAAACTCGGCGAAATAACTCTCAAGAAAAACGAGGCATGCCGCATCTTCCAACAGTTGGGCCTCGGGGTCCTTCTTGAGGTCTTTCTTCTGTAATAACGATTCGACTCGCTCAATTGATTCCGCGCCGTATCCAACTTCTCGCAATATTTCCGCGGCCTTCCGCGCGTGGAATTTGTACAACGTCGTGCGCCACTTGTAGTAGCCCGCGCGGTCCATTGGATAGTCGGAGCGCGGAATTTCCCACCGGCTAATGTGCTGCGCGCGCGCGGCGAGCCGGAGGGCTTCGGAGGCGTTCGGATCGAGCTTCACAATCCACGCGCTCATCCGCTTTGAGTAGACGAGTTCCTTGGGCCGCTCGCCGCCGCCGCCGACCGGCTCGGTACGCGGGTCTTCGGCGTTCGCGGCGTCGATGCGGGCGATGGCGTTGGCAAATAGGTCAGATGTCACGAGGTGATACTGTATGAGGTTCCGACAGGAGACGCGTGATTCTGCTCTTGTTCATATTGGATCGCGGCAGTCTCGGCAACTTTCTCCCGAAAATACCGGCTCAAGTCCTTGGGTGTACGAATATCGACCTTTCTCCCATCAAACAAATCGCTTAGTTCGAATTCCATTCCCGCGATATCGAGCAATCCGGGTATGTGCTCGCGGTCAAACTCGACGAGCACGTCCACATCCGAATCCGGGCCGAACTTGTCGGTAAGGACCGAGCCGAAGAAAGCAAACTTAGTGATGTGGTGCTTTCGGCAGAACTCCGCGATGATTTCGGTGCTGTAATCCATACCCGCCAGCGTTGGCATCGTCGTGACCTCGTTCGTGTTACCCGTTAGTATAAGCGCGTTTCGCGCGGGCGCGAAAACCCGCCCAGTAGCGGCGACTTTCAATTCCGCCCGCCGTGCGCAATAATGGGCGCGTCTAACCAAAGGAACTCGATATGAAAATGGCCATTTCGT
>CAYXRK010000026.1:0-34742 GCA_964467615.1 uncultured Nitrospirales bacterium
GAAAAGGGCCGCATGGTGAAGCGCCAAGTTCCTGGCGTCCCCACTCGTATATAGTCTCGCGCCATGTTCGAACATTGCGCGGACCATGTCCGGACGGTTGAAGCGGATTGCTTCCAGTAAAGGCGGATCACGTTTGATTCCTCCGACGTTCAGGTTTCCTCCTAGCTTTACGAACCGCTCTACGGCGTCCACCCGACCCTCGCGGATTCCTCGGTATAACTCCGTCTGGATTTTCTCTAATTCCGGATCACCGCTCACCGCGAAATCGGGCGGCGGGAATTGCGCGTGCGAGACTGCTGTGAAGACAGTCACGATAGCCAGTCCACGAATGAGGCGATGTGCGACAGCGGGTGCAAAAATTCGTAGGCGCATGGGTTCTGTTCACCGGAAAGTCAGGCAAGTATACAACGCCACGGCGAAGATCGCGGATGACGGGTGGTGAACTTCCTGACCAGGGCGTCCACGAATCTGCAATCCTTGCGAATCCCCACAAAGCGAGGACCCTTGCCGCACGGGCAAACACGGATTGGGCCGTCGCACTTAGTTGGCGTTGGCGTGTATGATTCTTCGACTCCCTCGTCAAGGTATTTGGAATAACCATGATCAATCTCTTCTCGCGTGCTTCCATTGTCTCCGCGCTTGGTGTTCTGACGTGCGTCGTTTCCGCCGAGAGCGACGACGCGGTAGGCGAAACCGCATTTCTATCGGGCACCCGGCAACTGACGTTCGAAGGCAAGCGCGCGGGCGAGGGATATTTCAGCGCAGACGGGTCGCGCATGATATTTCAAAGCGAGCGCGATGCCGAAAATCCGTTCTACCAGATTTACTTGATGGACCTCGATATGGGCGACGTGACGAGGATTTCGCCCGGTATCGGGAAGACGACGTGCTCGTGGATTCATCCGCGCGAAGAGAAAGTCTTGTTCGCGTCCACCCACGGCGATCCCGATGCGCGCAAGAAGATGAAGGATGAGTTGGATTTCCGTTCGTCTGGCCAAACGCGGCGATATTCGTGGGACTACGATGAGAACTACGAGATTTACGAATTCGATTTTTTGGGGAGGGAATTGCGCCAACTGACGCATGCGCGCGGATATGACGCCGAGGGATCGTGGTCTCCTGGTGGCGAATGGATCGCGTTTGCGTCGAATCGCGGGGCGTACTCCACGCCGCTCTCGGACACAGACCGCGAGTTGTTCGAGCAAGACCCCGCGTACATGACGGACATTTATCGCATGCGCTCGGATGGTTCGGGTCTGGAGCGGCTGACGGATGTCAAAGGCTACGACGGTGGGCCTTTTTTCAATCCCGATGGCTCGAAGATTTGTTGGCGGCGCTTCTCGGAAAACGGAGCGACGGCTGAAGTCTACGTGATGAACGCCGACGGGACGGGCCAGCGACCCATCACGCGCGTTGGGGCGATGTCATGGGCGCCGTATTGGCACTCGTCTGCGGACTATTTAATTTTCACGACGAACACCCAGGGGTTCGCGAATTTCGAGTTGTATCTCGTCGATGCCGAAGGCAAGCACGAGCCGGTCCGCGTGACCTACACGGACGGCTTCGACGGCCTGCCGGTGTTCTCGCCCGACGGCAAGAGTTTGGCGTGGACATCGAACCGTACACCAAATAGGACGTCACAAATATTTATTGCGGCGTGGAACGATGAAACGGCGCGTGAGGCGCTCGGGCTAAAGGAGGCACGTCCGGCCGAGCCAACGTTAGAGGGCGCGCCCAGCGTGACTGCGACCGCGGCGGCCATCACGGCGCAAGACGTGCGGATCCATGTCGAATATCTGGCATCGCGCGAACTGCAGGGCCGCCGCACAGGCGAGGACGGTGAACGGAAGGCGACCGCGTATGTTGCCTCGATCTTCGAAGCGTTGGGCGTTGCGCCCGCGGGCACAGGTGGTTCGTATTTTCAAGAGTTCGAGTTTACGGCGGGCGTGAAACTGGGCGCTGGCAACTATCTTCGCGTGCGCGAAGGAGCAAATGAGACCGCGCTCGAGACGGAGAACGATTGGCGGCCGCTCGCCTATTCGGCGAACGGGACCTTCGACGCCGCGGAGGTCGTCTTTGCCGGTTACGGCATCAAGGCCCCTGCGGCCAAAGGCGAGACGGAAGAAACGACGTTCGAGGAGTACGACTCTTTCGTTCACCTTGACGTGTCGGGCAAATGGGCGATGCTGTTGCGCTACATGCCTGAAGACATCAGCCCGGAATTTCGCCAACACCTCAGTGCGCACTCGAGCCTGCGGTACAAAGCGATGACGCTACGCGATCTGGGCGCGAAGGGAATGCTCGTCGTGAGCGGACCAAATTCGGCCGTCGACGATCAACTCGTTCCGATGGTGTTCGACGGAATGCTCGGCGGGACGAGCATCGCTGGGGTCACGATTTCGGATGCAGCAGCGCAACGGCTTCTCGATTTCGCCGACAAAGACCTGAAGACGCTACAGGACGAGTTGGATAAGGGCGATGTCGCCATGGGATTTGCGATCCCCGGAGCAACGCTGTCCGCGGCCATCGACGTTGTCCAAGAAAAACAGGTTGGCCGTAACGCGATCGCTCGACTCAACGCGGGCCCGGCGCCAGGAGGCTCCGCAATTGTAGTCGGCGCGCACATCGACCACTTGGGCGTCGGAGCGGGATCATCCTCGTTGATGAGAAGCGAAGACAAGGACGCGATTCACTATGGAGCGGACGACAACGCCTCGGGCGTCGCGGGCCTCATCGAGATCGCGCAGTATCTCGCTGACCAAAAGTCGCAAGGGCGGCTCGACATGCGGCGGGACATCATTTTTGGAGCGTGGTCGGGAGAAGAACTGGGCCGGATCGGGTCCGACTATTACGTCAACCATTACACGACGAAGCAGGCGTTCGAACCGTTGCGGCCCGAACTCGCCGCGTATCTGAACATGGACATGATCGGCCGGCTCACCAAGTCGCTCGTTCTGGGTGGAATCGGATCGAGTTCGATTTGGCCGGCGGAGATTGAACAGCGCAACGCGCCCATCGGCCTGACGATCACCACGCAAAATGATACCTATCTGCCGACAGACAGTACGTCGTTCTATTTGCGCGGCGTGCCGTTCTTGAGCGCCTTCACTGGGGTGCATGAGGATTACCACACGCCGCGCGACACGGCCGACAAAATCAACTACGAGGGCGCGGCGAACGTCGCGAAGTTCATGGCGCTCGTGGCGCGATCATTGGTGACGCGCGCTGACGCGCCGGACTACATCGAACACGAGGCAGAGGAACAGAACACCCCCCGGGCAAACCTGCGGGCCTACCTCGGCTCCATACCAGACTATGTCGAGGGCGACGTCAAAGGCGTCAAACTCTCCGGCGTAACCAAAGGGGCGCCCGCCGAGAAAGCCGGACTCAAAGCGGGCGACATCATCACCGAGCTTGCCGGCCGCAAGATCGAAAATATCTACGACTACACCTACGCAATCGAAGCGCTGAAGGTAGGGGAAGAAGTGAACGTCGTCGTCATGCGAGAGGGCTCGCGAATCGAAACAACGGTCACGCCGGGAAGCCGGGAATGAGGGACGCGAGCGCCGGGTGTAAACTACGTTTGATAATGGTAGAATACGCTAGAAATAAATTCAGGTAGCCGACAATGGGCCGCATACTTTCACCAATCTACCTTGATCAATCGGAGGAAAGGCAAGTTTCATTATTCCCCGGGGCGTCTATTCGTCCGAAGCCTGGCGCGAAACGGATTGCGTTCGGATGGTACGGCGGCAAGTACTCCCATCTGGAATGGTTGCTTCCTCTTTTGCCGGAATGCCACCACTATTGCGAACCTTTCGCAGGCAGCGCTGCCGTACTTCTCAACCGCGCTCCTTCGCCTGTTGAAACGTACAACGACATTGACGGGGAGGTGGTCACCTTTTTCCGCGTACTGAGAGATCAGCCGGCGAAGTTGGAGCGGGCCATCGCACTTACGCCATTCTCGCGGGAGGAATTTCACGCTGCCGTCAACGCGGCGAAGAAAAAGATTTCGGACTTGGAACGCGCAAGACGATTCTACGTGCGCGCGCGACAGGCCCGCACAGGATTGGCGCAGACCGCCTCACTCGGCCGTTGGGCGAATTGCAAGAACACAAGTCGCGCGGGCATGTCTGGCGTCGTTTCACGATGGCTCGGCGGCGTTGAAGCTTTGCCGGAGATCGCCGCAAGATTGTTGAGAGTACAAATCGAGAACCGGCCTGCGACAGATATCATCAATCTGTATGACAACCGGAACACTCTCTTCTACTGCGATCCACCGTATCCCCATGAGTCCAGAGGGGACAAGAAAGCTTACGGATATGAGCTTTCAAATGCGGAACATAAGACACTCGCGGCGGTACTGGCCAAGTTAGAAGGAAAGGCGGCGGTTTCGGGCTACCGGTGCAATCTAATGGATGCGCTCTACAAGGATTGGAAACGCTTCGACGCGCCTGCGAAGAAGTGCCACTCGATCAAGAAGCTTCGGCAAGAAGCCCTGTGGATGAACTACTAGCAGCCCGTGGCAAAAGTCCTGGTACCCTGCGGGCCTCACGGAATCAATGGAAAAGCCGTGCAAATACCGAGCATTTCGGTGCGCGAGATTCCTCACGATGTTCAGAATGACAAGTGTGGAGACTTTTGCCACGGGCTGCTAGCGACCGCCTTCGGATGGGGATCCTGAGCTACGAGAACGCGGCCAAGGAATTGGCCTCGGCTTTTGATCGGGCCGAGGGGTTATTCTTAGACGAGGCCCCGCCGGAAATCGACCGAAAGCTGTCGGCAGTGTATGACGAATTGTTTGCTTCGAAAACCCAAGCATACCGTGAAGTTCTCCTGGGGTGTATTCTCGCGCGGCTTGCAAATACCAATGTTGACGTTCGGCTGCCGTACGTGAATCAAGGTGACGATGCGTATAACGGTCGTACCTTGGATGAACGAGTTGTAAACACGTCTCTGCGATCACGGAAAATTCCTTGTACGAAGGGCCCGTTTCTGAGTGTGTTTAGAAGATCGGTGAAACTTGACGAATCGACACGTGAGGGTGTGCGAGACAAGCAGGGTTTCGATAGCCTGTTAAGCGTGATTGACTACTTGCGGAAGTGTGGCAAAGCGAAGGCGAAGGAACTGCTGCTCTATCACGCTTTTCGATTTGTACTATTTCGCGAGCGGTCCGGCGTCCCGATCATCAAACTGAAGAGGATTAGTCTGGAACAACTCGATGATCTTATTCGACAACTACTATCAGTAAAGAGCGGAGGGCGATTCGCCCTGTATCTTGCTGTGTCGGCGTTCGAAACCCTCAGAGATACATTATCGCTTCCGTGGACGGTCGATCATCAAGGGATAAATGTCTCTGACAAGGCTTCCGGTGCGAGCGGGGACATAATGATTCGCTACAAAGGAGAAGTCATACTCGCCGCGGAAATTACGGAGCGGGTCGTTGACGAGCAACGAGTGATGGCGACGTTCGACACAAAAATTGCAGCGAAGAACATTGAGGAGTACCTATTTCTATCTTCGGATGGGACTCAGCATGCGCAGGCCAGGAAGCTTGCGCAACGATACTTTTCGCAAGGACACGAGATATCATTTCTCGACATACGCCTATGGATCGTCAATGTCTTGTCCATCGTTGGGAGTAAAGGCCGATCGGCGTTCGTCGACAAAATGGCCTCGCGCATAGGCTGCGTCGACGTATCGTCGGTGCTCAAAATCGCGTGGAACGAAGCAATCTCGTCGTTAGCGCATCGGCCACGCGGACATAAATACGGGTAATAGAGAGAATTTCGAACGTGTCGATAATTCGCCGGTTTGATCACGTCTCCATTGGCGTCACGGACATCGAGTGCGCGAAGCGGCTGTTTGTTGACGTGTTAGGAGGCGAACCTCTCGCGGACCAAGGCTCGAGCAGCGAGGGGTTCGATTGGTTCACGTTTCGGCTTGGCGGCAACAAGATGGAGTTAGTCACGCCGCACGCACCGGGGCAAGGCGGGGTCGGCCGATATATTCAGGGCCACGGCGAAGGTTTCCATCATGTGTCCATCGCCGTACAGGACCTGCGTGAGGCGATCGCGTACTTCGAGTCGAAAGGCGTGCGGGTCCTCTCACCGAATTTCGAAAAGGACGCCTGGAGACATTGTTACTTGCATCCAAAGGACACGTTCGGTGCACTGATTCAAATTTTCGAAGAAAACGGCGAGACATCTGGCAACGCATAACCCCGCTTCGACGGCCAAGGGTTGCGTTGAGATCGTTTGGGAACATGCGAAGGAGAGGTGGCGATGCGATTCGGAATGGTGTTGAGCTTTTTGGTTGTTGGGCTGGCGGCCTGGGGCGCGGAATTCGAGACGCCGCTTGCGATCACAAACGTCACGTTGATACCTGCGCCGACGCGATCGGTAAGCGGCGCAACCATTGTCATCGAGGACGGGCGAATCAAGGCGGTGGGGGCGTCCATCAGCGCGCCGTCCGACGCGCGTGTGATCGACGGCCAAGGCCTGTATGCGTACGCAGGGTTTATCGATGGCGCGAGCCACGTCGGCGTACCCGACGCCAAACCGTCCAAGGAAGAACTCGACCGCCTGCTCGACGTGGAGCAGGACGTGCGCCAAGGCCCGCCGACTGGCATGCAACTGGCCAACCGGAACGGCGTGTGGCCGCACCGCACCATCCGCGACGTATACACGCCCGACAGCGACGCGCTCGAGCGCTGGCGCAAGGCGGGTTTCACCGCGGCGTTGGTGACCTCGCACCCGGCAATCCTCGGCGGGACGGGCGATGTTGTCCAGCTTTCCGGCGCGCCGCTTCGCCGCGCGGTGCTGGCTTCGGACGTCACCCAAATCGTATCGTTTCGATCCGTGTTCGGCGAGGAATTCACTCCTGCGGCGTCGTATCCCGGCTCGGTGATGGGCGTCGTCGCGATGATTCGCCAAGCGTTCATGGATGCCGAGTGGTACCGCCAGCAGCACGCGCTGTACGAGCGCTACCCGAACCAAGTCGAGCGTCCGCTGCACGACCCCGTGCTCGAGGCGATGGGCGCGCTCGTAGATCGCAATCAAGCGCTGTTGTTCAACGCGAACACCAAGTCCGAGATTCATCACGCGCTCGATCTCGCCCAAGAGTTCAATCAACGCCTCATCATTCTTGGCGGCAAGGAAGCATGGAAGGCAAAAGAGCGGTTGGCGGCGGAGCGCGTTCCGGTCATCCTCAGTCTGCATTGGGAAAAGAAACCCAAACTCGCCCCGAACGCCAAAAAAGAAGATTCAGAGACCCACTACACGACCGTGTCATGGACGCCCGAATGGGAAGACGATTTCTTTGAACCTCTCGGCGTGCGCAAAGAGCGCGTCCGCCTGTGGGAGGAGGAGGTGGACGGTATCCGCGCGCTTATCGCGGCGGGTGTCGACGTGGGGATCACGGGCCGCGAGGCGAAAAACGCCGAGGAGCTTTGGAAAAAATTGCGGGACGCGCTCGAACTAGGCTTAAGCAAGGACGATTTACTCGCCGCCTTGACGACGAATCCGGCCCGGATCCTGGGAATCGACGGGCAACTCGGGACCGTTGAGCCGGGAAAAATCGCCGATCTTGCGCTGTTCACGCAACCCATCGAGGACAAGAAGGCGAAACTTAGGTACGCGATCATCGACGGGGAATTGTTTGAATACTCGGTGACGGCGAAGCCGGAAAAGAAGGAAGGCGAGACTGAGGACGACGCCGCGCAAGGGGATGAAAAATCCGTCGAGGAAGAGGACGAAGGGGATTCCGAAAAAAAGGAAACAGACACAAAACCGCCGGTAGATAAGCACCCGTTTGCGTTTGAAACCGAGGCCGACCGCGCTCCCGGCCTCCATACAGGCGGCACAGTCTTGCTGAAAAATGCGACCGTCGTAACCGTGACGGGCGGTACGTTGAGCAGCAACGATATTGCGGTCGTGGAAGGAAAAATTCACCAGATTGGCCCAAACCTGGGTGCGCCCGAGGGGGCGGCAGTTATTGATTTGACCGGCTACTGGGTCATGCCAGGCATCGTCGACCCGCATTCCCACATCGGCAGCGGCGGCGGCATCAACGAGTACACGCAGTCGATCACCTGCGAGGTCCGCATGGCGGACGCGGTGGACGATAGCCAAGAGGAACTGCATCGCGCGCTGGCGGGCGGCGTGACGACGATCCACCTCATGCACGGTTCGGCGAACGCCATCGGCGGAGAAAACGCGGTCCTCAAACTCAAACGAAATACCACGCCGCAGGACGTGCTCGTCACCACCGGGCCGCGGCTCGTGAAGTTTGCGCTGGGAGAGAACCCGACGCGCGCAAACTCACAGCAACGCGGGCGCCGTTTTCCCGGAACGCGCATGGGCGTCGAGGCCGTCATTCGCCAAGGATTCAACGATGCGCTCGAGTACCGCAAAGCGTGGCAAGAGTACGCGGAAGAGACCGCGCAGGGGGAAATCGTGTTGCCTCCGCGGCGCGATCTGCGATTGGAAGCGTTGAGCGACATCCTGCGCGGCGAAATCTGGGTCCATTCGCACTGCTATCGGGCGGACGAAATACTTCGCTTGCTGAACGTCGCGCAAGATTACGGGTTTCAGATCGCCTGCTTACAACATGGCCTCGAGGGGTATCGGGTCGCTCCCGAAATCTACGCCCACGGCGCTGGGGCGTCGACCTTCAGCGACTGGTGGGGATACAAGAAGGAAGCATTCGACGCGATTCCTTATAACGCAGCAATGTTGAGCCGGGCCGGGATCGTGACGAGCGTGAATTCCGATTCCGAGGACGTCATCCGTTATCTCAATCTCGAGGCCGCCAAAACCATCCGGTTCGGCGGATTGAGTGCCGACGAAGCGATTCGCCTGTGCACGATCAATCCTGCGATTCAACTCGGACTCGACGGCCGCATCGGGAGCATCGAAGTCGGAAAGGATGCTGATTTCGCCGTGTTCAATCGGCATCCGCTCGATACCTATTCGCGTTGCGTAATGACCATGATCGAGGGCGAGCCGTATTTCATCCACCGCGATTTCAACCCCACGACTCCACAACCCGGCCCCGGCAGCCAGTGGATTCCCAGCCCTCCCCAAGCCGTGCTTCAAGTTCCAGTGTCGCCCGACAACTTTTATGCAATCGTCGGCGCGACCGTCCACCCGATTAGTGCAGGGCCGATACCCAATGGCGTGCTCGTCGTCCGCGACGGAGCCATCACCGCAGTCAGTCAAAACTTTACGCCCCCGGAAGGCGCGACCATAATTCGCGCCGATGGGTTGCACGTCTATCCCGGATTGATCAACGCGTATACGCAGGTCGGTCTCGCCGAGATTGATTCAATTCTCGGCACAGTGGACACGACGGAAATCGCCACGTTTCAACCGGACGTCCGCGCGATGTCCGCGTTGAATCCGCACAGCGAACACGTGCGTGTGACCCGATGCGAGGGCATTACAACGATAGGCGTGTTTCCCGACGGCGGCACGGTATGCGGCCAGGGAGCGTTGGCCCAACTTGCGGGGTGGACGATGCCGGAGATGTTGCGCCGCGCGGACATCGGCCTAGCGATCAATTTGCCGACATTGCCCGCGAACATCAAGGCCGATGACCGCGACAAACAAATCAAGCAACATGGCGAGGAGGTCAAGGCGATCGAGGACTTCTTCAACGAGTCGCGTCTCTACGCGGAATTGAAGAAGGCCGATCTGACGACGACAAACGACCTTCGGCTCGAAGCGATGCGGCCATACGTCGAGCGCGCAGGCAAGGTATTCATCGAAGCGAACTCCTACAAGGAAATTCTGGAGGCCGTGAAGTTCGCCGAGACATTCAGTCTTGACCCTGTAATTGTGGGCGGCGGGGAGGCGTGGAAGTGCGCCTCGATGCTGAAGGAAAAGTCGGTACCGGTCATCGTGACAAGCGTATACAATCTGGCCCTTGGTACCTTCGAGAGAGTTGACGGTTTCTATTCCGCGCCGGCGAAACTCGAGGCGGCGGGCGTGGATTTCTGTATCGCGGCCGCCGGCAGCGCCTACGCTAAGCGGCTCCCAGTGCACGCGGGAATGGCCGTCGCCCACGGTCTCGATCCTGAGCGCGCCATCCGCGCGATCACGCTAGACGCTGCGCGCATTCTCGGAGTAGACGAAGAAATCGGATCGCTCGAGGTCAACAAGACCGCGGACGTGATTGTCACCACTGGCGATCCTTGCCAAGCATCGACGCGGACGGTGGCCATGTTGCTGGCGGGCAAACCGGTGGAACTGTCAAGCCTCCACGAGGAGAGCTTCAATAAGTTCTCCAACCGTCCCGATCCCGGCCTCGAAGCCCTGAAACCCGGTACTCTACGTGGGCCTTCAGGCATGCGCACGCGATGACGGACGGACACCGCTGAATTGGGGAATTTCGATTCGGTCGTGTATTGTTGTACGCGGCAGGGGGGCAGGCGTCAAAGATGCCCGACGACATGTACTTCACGAGAGACGAACGCTCGCTTCGGCGCGGCCACCGGATAGCGTCGCGCACGGAGACGTGTCGGCCGTGTCTACTTACTGCCTACTTCGATCCGCCGATCGCGTATAGGGGCGTGGTTTTGGACGTGAACCCGTACGGCATGCTGGTCCGTATGATGGAGATCGTGCCGCTTGGCACGGAAGTCTCCGTGCAACTTATGCGGGACGAGGCCTTCCGTGATCCGCTGGCCCAGCCCCTCGAAGGAATCGTCGTCCGGCTCGAAGAGGACGCCGACGGTTTCATGGATCACGGCATCAAACTGGTCATAAAGAACGCACGCAGGGAGTCTTCCCGGCCCGTGCGGATCGAGTCGCGCAAACCGATCCGGCGGCCTCAACGAACGCGGATGCACACGATCGACTTCAGGGTCGGGGACGAAGGCCCCCGCAGGCCGAAGAGGTAACACGGGAAACCACCATGAACAAAGTCCTTATCGTAGACGACGAGGCAGACATTGTCGGGTTAATGGAAAGGGCGCTCAAGGCCGAGTCATTTGAAGTGATTTGCGCCTACGACGGTATTGGAGCACTCGATATTGCCGAAGTCGATAAGCCGGACATCGTCCTGCTCGACATCATGATGCCGATGATGAGTGGATACGAGGTCGCCGAGCAACTTAAATCGAATCCACAAACGCGAGACATTCCGATTCTCCTCGTGACCTCCGCCTTTTCGCCGGACACGCGCGAGCGCGCGCAGCGTTGCGGTGCCCAAGGTTTGCTAGTAAAACCATTCATTCCCCGCGAACTCGTCGCCCAAGTAAAGCGCCACATCGAGCACGCCCGCCAACGCGCCCAGACACGCGACGTCGAATAGATAGCGGATCGCTTCTCGACGCGCCTCGGCAGTCGCGCCGGTACCCCTGTTGATATAATTCGATCGCCGATCTCGGGCATCTCTATCTCACTCGGAGCACTTCCATGTTGGAGTTGGTCGTCGCCGTTTGCATTGTCGTCAGCATCTCGGCCATATCTTCGATTTTCGAGGCCGCCCTCTACTCGGTGCCCATCGCCCACGTCGAGGCCATGGCCCAACGCGACCTGCCTTCCGGGCGCATTCTCCGCAGGCTCAAGGAGAAGATCGACGAGCCGATCGCCGTCATCCTCCTGCTTAACACAGTCTCCAACACGGCCGGCGCGTCGATTACCGGATACCTCGCCGCGCGCGCGCTGGGCGAAGGCGCGATTATCTACTTTTCCGCGGCCATCTCCCTGTTGATTCTGATCTTCGCCGAAGTCATACCGAAAACGGTCGGAGTCGTGTACGCCCGCGCGCTTGCCGGGCCGGTCGCGCTTCCAATTTACATACTTGTTGTGGTGTTCAAGCCAGTGCTCCTCGTCTTGGGACTGATTACCGGCGTGATACGCAGGAGCGCATCGGAGGACGCAGTATCGGACGAGCACCTCATCGCTCTCGCCAAGCTCGGGCGGCGCGAGGGGGTCTTGCGCAAAGACGAGGCCGCCGTTATCGAGAATGTGCTCGCCCTGGACTCGAAGTTTGCGCGAGACGTCCTGACCCCGCGGACCGTATTGTTCGCCCTCAAGCACGACGAAACGGTAGGCGACGTGTGGAAAGAAAAGGGTGTATGGCGTCATACGCGGGCGCCGGTTTACGAAGGCACGCTCGACAAAGTCGTCGGTATCGTCCATCGTGCCGACGTATTGGGCGCCGTGGCCGGCGGCCAATTGGACACGACGGTCGGCTCGCTCGCCAAACCGATCTACTTCGTCCCTGAAACGATTCGGCTGGATCGACTTCTACGCACCTTCCTCAAGCGGAAGCAGCATATGTTCGCCGTCGCCGACGAATACGGCGGTCTCGAAGGCGTCGTCACGCTCGAAGACGTGCTCGAGGAAATACTTGGTCAAGAGATCGTAGACGAGTATGATGAAATCCATGACATGCAGGAACACGCGCGCCAGCGCGCCGCTTCGTTGCGGGGGGAGAGTGACGCGCCCGACTCGGGGGCTGAATAGTCGGCGCACCGCCGCGCGATTACTGATCGCCACCGCGATCCTGTCGCAATGGAGTCACCTGTGCGCGCAGGAGACGGACGCAGCGACGACGTCTGGCCTCACCGAGGAATCGATTCAGGTACGAATCCAACGCGCGCAAGAGTCGACGCTTCCCGAAGAGGTCAAGGCGGCGATCATAGATACGTTCACGCAGGCCCTCGATTTCGTTCGCACGACGGCACAGTGGGGCACGATCGAAGCAGACTTCAAGGACCGAATCGAGATCATTCCCACACTCGAACAGGAAGCGCGGGCCGAATTGGACAAACCCGCGGCCAATCCAGCCGACGAGATTCCACCCGATTTCGACACGGCGGTCCTATCGAGTCTCGTGGCGCAAGAGGAACAACGGCTTGCGGAGTTGCGACAGGATCTCGCCGATCGAGAAGCGGAAATTCAACGCCGGGGCCCGCGGCGTCAAGAGTTGCCGGGCCTTATTAGCGCGGCGCGCGCCCGGCTACAGGAGGTGGCGTCTCAGCCGCCGGTCCAGCCGGCGCCGGCGGACGCCCCTGAACTGACTGAGGCCAGGGGCATATTGGCGCAGGCGCGGTTGGAGGCGTTTTCGGCCGAGTCGGTGGCCCTCGAAACGGAGCAACGTTCGCACGAGTTCAGCGCGAGCAGAAGCATGTTGTTCCTCTTGCGAGACCGCGCCGCGAAACGCGTCCAGTTGGCGGAAGCCTCGCTCAAGGCCTTCCAAGCGCGCTTGACCCAGCTGACGGAGACAGACGCGCGAGACGCCGAGCGTAAGGCGCGCGAGACGCTTATGGCGGCGCTCGAGGAAGCGAACCCCTCCGTGCGCCGATTCGTCGAAGAGGTGGGTACGGAGACTGCGGCGTTCGCATCGCGGCGCACCGGGCCCGAAGGCTTGCCTCGCCTACTCGAGCGCGCGGCCGCCGATCAGCAGCGCATCCACGAAACGCTGGACGCACTGCACGCGGAGATGGCGTCAATCCGCGAAAAGGTGAAGGCGGCCGGCCTTACGGGCGCGGTAGGGGTACTCCTGAGGAAAAAGGGCACTGAATTGCCTGATGCGCGGGGTCTCGAGCGCGATATCGTCGACCGCGCGCAAACAATCAGCCGCTACGAACTCGAGCTAATCGACCTGCGGTCTCAACGCGCCAGGCTGACCGATCCCAGCGGCGTGGTCGACGCCGAGCTCGCCCTACTCTTAGGCCAATTCGACGACGAAGAATGGGGCCGGTTGCGAGAACTCATGCTTGGTCTCGTACAGACAAAACGAGAAACGCTGGACACGCTCATGGGCGAAATGGATCGGTACCTCACCGCTCTTATCAACGTAAATGTCAGCGCGCAAGACTTGCTGACTCTCACGCGCAGCTCAAAAGATTTTATCGACGAGAACGTATTGTGGATCCGAAGCGGCCCGCCAGTGTCGCTGGCTACTCTGCAGGACGCCGCGGAACCCGCGCTATTTGTTTCCGATCCGGACAATTGGCGTTCGGCGATGAATGATTTGTGGACTTTCGTTCGTCGGCGTCCGTCGGCGTACGCGTTGCCGGTGGCCTTCTTTTTGGCGATCGCCGCCGCTCGACCTCGTCTACGCAAGCAGCTGCACGCTATCGCGAAAGAGGCCGGGCGTCCTTCATGCACGAACTACGCCTTGACGGCGCGCGCATTTGTGCTGACCGCTGTGCTCTCTGCGGTCTCCGCTGCTGCAGTAGTGGGATTGGGTTGGTGTTTGACGCTTGCCTCCGACCCTACCGCGTTTGGCCGCGCTGCAGGCAATGGCGCTCTCCTGGCCGGACTGGTGATACTGTCGATTTCGCTCCCGCGTCAGGTCTTTCGAGGTCACGGTCTCGCGGAGGCGCACTACGCTTGGCCGTCCGCCCCATTACAGCGGTTGAGACGGATTCTCTCCTGGACGGCGCTAATCGTCGTGCCCTGCGCTTTCGTGCTGGGCACCCTGGGTTGGCAATCGGACGAATTGTGGAACGAGTCGCTTGGCCGTATTGTGTTTCTGGTGCTGATGGCTGCGTTGGTCGTTGCGCTTCATTTGGCCGCCCGGCCGGCGAAGAGCCCGATCGCCGCGCTTGTGGCCGCGCGTGGCGCGAAGCCGCATGCTTGGGCGCTGCGCTTGGGCCACGCGCTGGCAACACTGGTCCCGGCGGCGCTTTTTGCCATGGCGCTCGCCGGATACCAATACACCGCGCTGCAGTTGAGTTGGCGGCTTTACATGACGCTTTGCCTCGCGTTGGTTCTTGCGCTCGCACACGGAATGATCATGCGGTGGCTGCTAATCACGCGCCGGCGTCTGGCGGTGGAACAGGCCCGCCGCAAACGCGACGCCTCGGCTGCGAAAGCTCTCTCGGAAGACGGGCCGACGCCGATTGCCGAGGAACCGTCGTTGGACTTCGCGGCGATCAGCATTCAGTCCAGCCGCGCTGTCCGGGGCGCGATCGTTGCTGCTGGGATCCTTGCGGCGTGGTTCATTTGGAAGGACGTGCTCCCCGCGTTGCGCGTGTTCGAGCGTTACGAGGTGTGGAGTATCCCAGCGGAGGACGGATCAGGCGTTCCCACCCCAATCACGTTGGCGAACGTAGCGCTTGCAATGCTTCTTGCCGCCATTGCCGTTGTCGCGACGCGGAACATTCCGGGCGTGCTCGAAATACTCGTGCTTCAGCGAATGAAACTGGCCTCGGGCGAACGCCACGCAATCACTACTATCGTGCGATATGCCCTTATCGCCGCGGGTGCAGTTGCATCGTTCTCGGCCTTGGGCATCGGTTGGTCAAAGGTACAGTGGCTCGTGGCGGCGCTCAGCCTTGGCCTTGGGTTCGGTCTTCAGGAAATTTTCGCGAACTTCGTTTCCGGCATCATCATTCTGTTCGAGCAGCCAATCCGCGTCGGCGACACCATCACCGTTGGCGACAGGACCGGAACGGTCTCGCGCATCCGCATCCGCGCCACGACGATTCGCGATTGGGATTTCAAGGAACTGATCGTCCCAAACCGGGAACTCGTCACCAGCAAGCTCGTGAACTGGACGTTGACGGACACGACCATCCGCCTCGTCGTGCCCGTCGGGATCGCGTACGGATCCGACGTCGAAAAGGCGAGTCGCTTGATGATTCAAGCGGCGAAAGATTGCGGATTCGCGCTCGAGGACCCCGCGCCGCAAGTATCCTTCATGGCGTTCGGCGAAAGTTCATTGAACTTTGAGCTGCGCTTTTTTTGCGCCACGATGGAAGACCACCTGTCCGCGCGGCACGCCGTCCATGTCGCAATCGACAAGGCCTTTCGGGAAGCAGGGATCGAAATTGCCTTCCCACAACGTGACATCCGCATTCGCGACACCGGTTCGCCGTTGGCATAGCGTAGCATCGCCGAATAGTTCGTCCGCTGGACCGTTTTCACATCGCTACGGCTTCGCCTCGAGCACCAGATTGAACGCGGTCTGGGCCGCGCGCCGAAACGACGAGAACCCCGCCTCTTCGGCCACTGCCCTGAGCCGTTTCTCCCCAGCTTGCGCGCCAAGAGCAAGGCCGACTTCCTGACTGAGCGACGCGGGCGTGCACACCATCGTCGAAAACGAGTAGAAGACCCGTCCGAATGGGTTTAGGTTCTCCTCGAGCGTATCGTGCGCGAACGGCTCCACAAGAAAAAGCGCACCGCCAGGTTTGAGCGCCTTATGCGCGTGGCGCAACGCGCCCACGGGATCACCCATGTCGTGCAGGCAGTCGAAGTAACAGACGAGGTCGTAGTCCGAGCCGGGAAACTCCTTCGCAGCGACAGTCTCGAACTTCACGTTCGCCGCACCGGCCTGGGCCGCGTTCGCGCACGCTGCCTCGATCGAAGGGCCGTGATAGTCAAAACCGACAAACGTCGAATTCGGATAGGCCTTGGCCATGACGACAGTCGATACACCATGGCCGCAGCCCACGTCGGCGACCTTCGCGCCGGAGCGGAGCTTGTCGTGCACCCCATCAAGCGCCGGAATCCACTCGTCTACGAGGTTCTTCGTGTACGCGGGCCGAAAAAACTTCTCGGTGCCGCAAAACAAACAAGGGTGGTGTTCGGCCCACGCCACGCCATCGCCCGACTTGAACGCCTCAGTCAACTTCGGCTCGTCGTGCCAAAGCGAAGACACGCTGTAGTAGCCCCCGGTCATGTTGTAGGGACTGTCCGGATCGGCGAATACCGCGATCTGCTCCGGCGACATCGAGAACGTCTTCGTTTCGGTGTCATAGTTGATGTAGCCGGACGCCGCCTGCGCCGAAGCCCACTCCCGCACGTACCGCTCGGAGGTCCCCGTCGCCGACGCCAATGCTTCACTCGTGAGCGGACCCTCCTGCGCAAGTGTCCGGTAAAGGCCAAGGCGGTCGCCAATGAGTACCAGCGATCCGGCCGCCGCCGCGCCGAGTTCGACCAGCATCTTGCCCAGAAAGTTTTTCATCTTCACGGGATCGTCGTTCATCGGAGATACTCCTCGGTAGCGTTGTGAGGGAGTTGAGTCTACCAGCCCGCGAGTTTGTCATTGAAGGTCACACGTGGCAATCTCATGGCCGAGAGGCGTCATGGACGAAATCATCCGGCTGTATCGCAAGTTCCTCCTCAAGTACGGATCGCAGCGCACCGTCATCAGCACGCTACGTAAGATGGGTGTCCGCGTCGGCGAAGGCTGCCGCGTGTACTCGGCGAACTTCGGGGGCGAACCATGGCTGATTCGCCTTGGCAATAGGGTGTGCATTGCGAACGACGTCACGTTCGTGAACCATCAACTAAATTGGCCCTTCCAGGAGAAGTACGAATCCTTGACGGGCTTCGGGAAAATAGTCGTGCATGACAACTGCCAAATCGGCTTGGCGGCGGTAATACTGCCAAACGTCACCATCGGCCCAAACAGTATCGTCGGCGCGTGCAGTGTCGTGACCAAGGACGTGCCACCGGGGACCGTCGTTGCCGGAAACCCCGCCCGCGTAATCTGCACCATCGAGGAATACGAGCAACGCTGTGTCGAAGGCCACATCGACATTCCGCCCGACCGAAACGAGGCGCGGCGCGTGCTTGAGAAGCATTTTTGGGGAGACGGCGCGTGAAAATCGCGCTGCTCATGGGGAACCGGTTCAACCCTTGGCACTTGAAGGCGTATCACCAACTGCGCGGCGGGCCCGAGGTCGTGGCGTTTCGGGCCGAGTCGGAAATTCAGCGGCGGTTCGAACAATGCGACGACGGCACGCTTTCCTTTCCCGTCGAGCGAATTTATTTCGACTACGAACACGGCCCGCTCGCGCGGCGGCTCGTGCGCGGATTCCAGACGCGCTACCGAAATCGCGGGCCGCGCATCGCCCCGTTCTCGGAGCGGCTTCGAGGATTTGACTTGATTCAATCCTCGGAACTTTTCACCGACTGGACGGCGCAGGCCGTCGAAGCGAAGGAGCGCGACGGCACTCCCCTGGCGCTGATGGTTTGGGACAACATCCCGTTCAATCAGGAGCGCAACAGCGAACGCCGCGCGATGAAGCAGCGCGCCGCGCGGACCGCGGACCGCTTCATCGTACACACGGAACGTTCGCGCCGGACCCTCGACTTCGAGGGCGTGCCCAAGGACCGTATCGTCATAGTGGACCCAGGCGTGGACACGGAATTGTTCAAGCCGGGGCCGCCGGATCGCGCGAGGTTCGGCCTAGCGGAAGATGAATTCGTGCTGCTATTCGTCGGCTGGCTTCTGCCGCGGAAAGGCATCGACTTTGTACTGCTCGCCTTGCGTGAACTCGTGCGAGACCCGTCGTCTCGCGCCCGAAAATACCGCCTTCTCGTCGTAGGAGACGGCCCCGGGAAGGACCGCGTAGAGTCGCTAATCGATCGCGTGGGCCTATGCGCACACGTGACGTTCACCGGCCCGATGCCCTACAACGAAATGGCAGCGGCCTTTCGTTCGGCGGACTTGTTCGTGCTGCCGAGCATCGCGACCCCGGAATGGCAGGAGCAATTCGGCATGGCGCTGATCGAGGCGATGGCCTGCGGCACGCC
The DNA here is from genome assembly GCA_964467615.1 of uncultured Nitrospirales bacterium. Taxonomy (GTDB): domain Bacteria; phylum Hydrogenedentota; class Hydrogenedentia; order Hydrogenedentales; genus CAYXRK01. The sequence continues at coordinate 18,507 of CAYXRK010000026.1, forward strand.
GGTGATCACGACGTATTCCGGCGCCATCCCCGAAATCGCGGGAGACGCTGCGGTGCTGTGCCAGCCGAACGATTTTGTGTCGCTCTATGAGGCGATCAAATCGCTCGCGGGAGATGCCGCGCGGCGGAAGGAACTGGGCCAAGCTGGACGCGCGCGCGCACTCGAACGGTTCACGTTGCCGGCCCTCGCGAACGCCCTTTCCGACGTCTACGAATCCATGTTGCGCGGGTAGCGGCGCATGGCAAACGACGCGCGATACGAGGACCAGTTCTCTCCTGCGGAACGCGCCGTGCGGAGATTCGCGCGCGAGCTGCGATGGCGCGTCAAAGGGTTCCTGGGAATCCAACGCACCATCCTCGTCGAAATGCGCTGGCGCCTCGGCGACGAAATCATGGCGCTGCCGGTGTACGACGCGCTCGCCAAGCGGTATCCGCGTGATCGCCTACACGTGCTGACGAACTACCCGGAATTGTTCGAGAATAAGACAAACATTTCTGCCGCCAACGATGCTTCGACCGATCCCGACTGTTATCTTTTTCTCCGGGATGATGCGCGAGATGCCTATCGACCGCATCACTACGCGCGATTGGCGGGTTTCGCGCCGGACGCAATCGGGAGGCCGTGCCTCGACTGCTCTGGCTGGATCTCGCCCCTCGAGCGCGAGTTGCCCGAGGGCGATGGCCCGCTCGTGGCGCTAGCGCCCGGCGCATCATGGGCGACGAAGCGCTGGCCCACAGAATACTGGACTGCGTTAGCGGGCCAACTCTACGACGCTGGCGCGCGAGTGATCGTAGTGGGCGTGAAAGGCGAGGGACTGAGCACAGGCGCGGACTTCACCGCGCGGACATCCATCCGCGACGCGGCGGTGCTGCTCAAGCGCGTACGCCTTCTCGTCTGCTGCGATTCGGGGCTGATGCACCTCGCGCTCGCAGTCGGTACGCCGGTGGTGGCCCTGTTCGGCCCGACGGCCCCCGAAGCGCTTGTCCGGAACGAGCCAATCTTTCAGGCCATCACGAACGGCCGCGAATGCGCTGGCTGTTGGAACCACGGAACGATGAAGACGCCCGGCGCGTGCCCGCTCAACGTGCCGGTCTGCATGGGCACGATCGAAATCGGGCGCGTTATCGCCGAGGCGATGAACACTCTCGGGCCAAGGCTATCCTAAATCCATGAACGCGTACATATCGCTCCGGAAGGCCGCTCTTTCGGATTGTCCGCTCCTCGCGGACATGAACAAACAACTGATCGAAGACGAAGGGCATCGCAATCCGATGACCGTGTCGAAACTTGAAGAGCGGATGCGCGGCTGGTTGGAGTCTGGCTACCAGGCCTTCCTATTCATCGGACCAAACGCCGAGGTGCTTGGATACGCCCTGTTTCGCGACGAAGCCGAATGGGTCTATCTCCGCCAGTTTTACGTCGACCGACGATGGCGGAGAAAGAAGATCGGCACAGCGGCGTTCAGTGCCATTGAAGAGCAGATTGGAATGAAAAAAGATCGGCTCCGTCTGGATGTTCTCACGAAAAACAAAGGAGGCATAGCGTTCTGGCAATCGCTTGGCTTCGAGGAATATTGCTTGACCCTGGAAAAAACGGTTGGTTCGCGGCCTTAACCTCTATCTATGCGTGTACTCTTCCTGACGTTGTACCCCGAAGCCGGCGCGAGCTCACGGTATCGGGTACATCAGTTCTTGCCGTACCTGCGCGCGCACGGTCTCGAGTGCCACGTTGCGGCCCCGCTCACGGCGGAAGAATACCGGCGGCTTACTGGCGCCGGACGGAGCGCGCGGCCGTTTTTGTATCACCTGCACGAGACGCGCCGGCGTGTCGCACAAATTCTCGGCGCACGCCGCTACGACGTGGTGTTCTTACAGAAGTCTGTAATGACCGCGTACGTTCCGTGGCTGCCGTCGTTGCTGCGGCGCAGATCGAGGCGGCTGGTCTACGACATTGACGACGCGGTCTTCCTTGCGCCGCCGCACCCGCTTCCCCCGTGGCTGCGCTGGCTCGAGGACCGCGGACAGATCGGCGAGATTATGTCCACGTCGGATGTCGTGCTCGCGGGCAACACGTGGCTGGCCGACCGCGCCAAACAATCCGGGGCCAAGCGCGTGGAGACCTTCCCGACCGTCGTCGATACAGACCGGTTCGTTCCGCCGACCGCGCCGCCCCACGAATTTCGGATCGGTTGGATCGGAAGTCCAAGCACGGCGGCGAACCTCCGCATTGTCACCGAGGCCGCGAATACACTCTCCGGAACAATCCCGTGCGTTGCGCTGGGGGCCGGAAAAGTTGACGCACCGTGGGAAGCGCGCGAATGGCGAATCGAGTCAGAGGTCTCCGAACTGCAGCGGTTTTCCGTCGGCCTCATGCCGCTCGACAAGACCGAGTGGAACCTGGGCAAGTGCGCGCTCAAGGTGCTGCAGTACATGGCCTGCGGCGTTCCGTGTATCGCGACGCCGTGGGGCGCAGTGCGCGACGTCATCCAACACGACGTGAACGGACTCTTCGCCGACAACGCGCGCGAGTGGATCGACGCGATTGAGTGCTTGCGCGATCCTGACACGCGCGCGCGCATCGCAGCCGCGGGCCGCGAGACCGTCTGCGAACGGTACTCACTCGCGAGCGCAACTCCGCGCCTACTCGAACTGCTCCGGTCGGTCGTATGACGCTTCCTCGCGTCTGCTACGTCATTCCGTCGCTCGCTGAGGGCGGCACGGAACGGCAACTGCTCTATCTTGCCGAGGGCCTAGCGGAAAAATGGGACCAGACGATTCTCTGCACTGGTGCGCTCGGCGAATGGGCCGCCGCGGCCGCCAAGTTCGCCAGCGTGAAGACGCTCAATTGCCGAGGCGGGTGGGACATTCGGGCGTACTCTCGAGCGCTCGCCGCGTTTCGTGCCGCTCGCCCCGATGTCGTTCAGACGTTTCTCTCGGGTTTCGACTTTTGGATCAACAAGGCTGCGCGGCGAACAGGCGTACCCGTTGTGGTCAGCGCTCGCCGTGAATTGGCGGACTGGATGCGCCCGCGCCACCTCTTCATGCAACGCGCCGCGAACCGATACGTCGATGCCATCGTCGCGAACAGCCACGCCGTGCTCGAATACGCGCGAATACGCGAACGTTTACCGGCCCATATCCGGACCGATGTCATCTACAATGGCGTGCCCGCAGCCCAGCGCAGTTCCGATGCCGGCCGCGCCGATGCTCGCCGGAAGCTGAATATTGCGGCCGATTGCCTTCATGTCGGGATGGTCGCCAATTTCAGCCCGGTAAAGGATCACGCCCTATTTCTCGATATCGCCGACCAACTTTCGCGGAGTCGCGGTGATGTTCACTTTCTTCTCACGGGCACCGGCCCGTTGCGGGATTCCATTGCCCAGGAGGTCGAGGTCCGCGGCTTGTATGATCGCGTCCATCTGTTGGGACCCGATGTAGGCGTCGGAACTGCGTACGCCGCGATGAATCTGTTCGTATTGACCTCAAAAGTCGAAGGCTGCCCAAACGTTGTTCTCGAAGCAATGGCCCACGGCTTGCCCGTCGTTGCGGGACGCGTTGGGGGCGTACCCGAGATCGTTCGCGACGGTGACACGGGCGTACTTGTCGATTCGCGCGATCCGCGCGAGTGGTCGCGCGTCATCGAGTCGATCATGAGCGTCCCCGATCGGCGGATCATGCTTGGAACCGCCGGGCACGCACGTGTTGCGTCCGAGTTCGCTGTAGAAAAAATGACGTCCGCCTACGACGCGCTGTACCGCAGCCTCCTTGATACCCGACCGTGGACAAGGCGGAATCGCTAACGATGTGCGGCATCGCGGGCATGGTGATGATCGATTCAGCCGCCATAGCTGACGAGGCCGCCGTGCAACGCATGACGGACGCCTTGGTCCATCGCGGGCCCGATTCCGGGGGCGTGTGGACATCGCGCAACGCCGCGTTGGGCGCGCGACGCTTGCGGGTTCTGGACCTCGCAGCGGGCGAACAACCGTTGACGTCGCCAGACGACCGCTACGTCATCGTCTACAACGGCGAGATCTACAACCATCGCGAAGTGCGCGTGGAACTAGAAACTAAGGGCGTCACGTTCAAGACGCACTGCGACACCGAAACGGTCCTCGCTGCGTACGCCGCTTGGGGCACGAACTGTCTCGCCCGCTTCAACGGCATGTTCGCGTTCGCGATCCATGACACTCACGAAAACACCCTGTTCCTCGCGCGGGACCGGCTCGGCGTGAAGCCCCTGTTCTATTCGCAGACTCCCGATGCTTTCGTATTCGCGTCCGAACTGGATGCCCTCATGCGCTCGCAACTCCTGCCGCGCGACATCGATCGCGAGTCGCTCGCCGACTATTTCCGCTATCTATACGTCCCCGCGCCGGACACGATCTACCGTGGTATCTCGAAACTACTGCCTGGCGAATCCATCTTGCTAAAGAACGGCCGTATGGAAACCCAACGCTGGTGGTCGCCGCGCCTAAACATCGATTCCTCGTGGACCTTAGATTCCGCGGCGGAACGATTTCGCGAACTGTTGTTCGATTCGGTGCGTCTCCGCCTCATTTCGGACGTGCCCCTCGGCGCGTTTCTTTCGGGCGGAGTCGATTCCTCGTGCGTTGTGGCCGCGATGGCCCAACACGCCGCAACCATCAAAACCTTTTCGATCGGGTTCGACGATGCCGCGGCGAACGAACTTCCCTACGCCCGCGAAGTCGCCACGCGGTTCGGCACGCACCACACCGAGGAAATTGTCCGGCCGGACGCGGTGGCGCTGTTACCGCAAATTGTCCGCCACTTCGGAGAACCCTTCGCCGACTCCTCCGCGATACCTACGTGGTACGTGTCGCAACTGGCCCGTCGGAACGTGACCGTCGCGCTGTCGGGCGACGGCGGCGATGAACTCTTCGCGGGCTACGATTGGACGCGCATGAATCGTCTGGTCGCGCGCTACCGGCGCGTTCCTGGCGGAATTCGGCGTCTGATCGATCTCGCATTGGGGGCCCTCCCCGATTCCGAGCGGATTCGCAAGCTGGCGCGCTTCTCGGCCGATTCGTTCCTCTCGCCGCTCGAGAGCTTTCGCCGCAGGCAAACCAGTTTCAGCCCGCGCGAACTCGACGAACTTCTACTCGGTGGCGCGACTGCAACGCGCGACCGCTTTGCCGAGGTCGCCACTCCGGCGGAAACGATGAATAGCGACGACTGGATGCTCCTTCACGACCTGCTCATGTATCTGCCGGACGACATTCTGACGAAAGTGGATCGCATGAGCATGGCCCATGCGCTCGAGGCGCGCGTCCCGCTGCTCGACTATCGACTGGTCGAGTTCGCGATGACCGTGCCGTTCCACCTCAAAGCCGCCCATGGCGTCACCAAGCGCGTGATGAAACACGCGTGTGGAGACTTGCTTCCAGAATCCGTGATGCGCCAACGCAAACGCGGGTTCGCGATACCGATTCACAAGTGGTTTCGCGGCCCGCTACGCGAGATATTCCACGACACCGTACTGAGCAAATCCGCGCGGTCGCGCGAGTCCATCGACACCAAAGCCGCCGCGAGATTTCTCGATCGCCACACTCAGCGCGGAGAGGACCTTGGACACCACTTGTGGGCCGTGTTAGTGCTCGAACACTGGCTTGCCGCCGCGAGATAGTCCGCGGACTATCCGAGCGACTGTTTTGTGTTAGCCTATTTCTTTACCACTAAATCAATACTCCGATATCAACGTCTCTTTGAGAATCTGCACATGTCGAGAATGTCCATGCCAAATCGTGTGAGGGTCGCGACGATCGCCCGAGTGTTCCTTGTTGTCTTCATCACCTTCCCGTCGATCGCGTCCGGGATCGATCTCCAATCCATCGAAGGCACCACCTGGTTCGGCCTCTACATGAACGGCCAAAAAGTCGGCTACGGATTCAACACGCTCGACATCGCCGATAACGGATCGGTCAGCGTAATCGAAGACGCCTCCTTTAAGCTCAACATGGTCGGCATGAAGCAGGACATGCGCATCCACAGCGAGCGCCTCTACGCGGAGGACGGCGCGCTCCGCACGATCAAATCACACGTTGACGACGTAACCGGGCCAAGCGAATTCGAGGCCGTCGTGGACGAACAGGGGCTCCACCTGACTTCGCGCGTCGGGGGCCAGGAGCGCAAGGAAAGACTTCCCAAACCAAAGGAATCACTCGATGACATGATCAAGCTCATCGCGCTAGTGAACGATCACACCAAGATCGGCGACAAGATCGACTTCAGCATATTCGAACCAATGTACCGTTCCGAAATGCAAGGAACCAGCGTAGTCACCGCAATCGAGAAACGAATGCTCGACGGCGCGGAGACGACCGTTTATACGATCGAATCCGTACTCGATCAAATGGGCATCAAAACAGTGTCCTTCGTAACGGAAGACGGCCTCACGCTCGAGGATCAGATCGCTGGCGGCATCATCACCATGCGCCTCGAACCCGAGGAGATCGCCAAAGACGTCGACTACACGAACGACGTCATCGTCTCGAACGCGGCAACCGTTGATACGCCCATCAAAGACCCGCGCGAGCGCGACTCGATCCGCCTACGCATTGCCGGACCGCTCGACGCCGACAACGCGATCAACGACCATAGGCAATCGTTCGAAAAGGACGGCGAGTCGTACGTGTTTACCGGACGGCGGCAATTGAAAGGCGCGCTTAGATCGCTGGATCTGCCTATCAAGGACGACTCCGTCCAGGAATGGCTCAAGCCCACCGTCTTCGTACAGAGCGACAACCCGCGCATGATCGAGAAAGCGAAGACTATCGTCCGTGGCGAAACGGACGCATTTCGCATCGTCCAATTGTTATCTGCGTGGGTGTTCGACAACGTCAACACCACATTCTCCGCCCGCCTGACCAATAGCCTCGAAGTCCTCGACCACATGGAAGGCGACTGCACGGAGCACAGCATGCTCTTCATCGGGCTCGCGCGCGCTGCCGGCATCCCCGCCCGCGAGGCGGCGGGCCTCATCTACGTCGATGGACCACGGCCCGGTTTCTATTTCCACCAATGGGCGACGGCCTGGGTCGGCGAATGGGTCGACGTCGACCCGACCTTCGACCAACCCATCGCCGACGCGACGCACATCAAACTCGCGCAAGGCGACCTCTTCCAGCAAACGCGCCTCCTACCCGTCATCGGGCGTCTTCACATCGAAGTCCTCGGCGACTGAGCGCGGGCCGCGATCATGGCCCTGCGCAAGCGTCCCCGCCGCGCACTCGTCGCATTCGCCCTGCTCTTCATCGCCGCTGGCGGTCTTTGGGTCACGGGGTTGCCGCAACGCGCGGCCCTAGAGTGGATCGCGGGCCGGGCACTCCATGCCGTCGTCACCATTGAGGGCCTCTCAACGATGGGCGGGATCCACATTGACCGCATGCTCGTTTACGCCGACAGCGCTGATCGCAAAGCAGACCGCCCAAGCATCGTCATACGCGACGCGGACCTTGGCTACGATTTGCTCCCCTGGCGCAATGGGATTTTCCCGAAACTGGCCATCTCCGAAATCCAATTGCAGACCCGCGTCGCGCCAAACGGCGAAGAAAGCAATCTGGACTATTTCCTTTCCTACCTCGGACCGAGAGATTCGCCCCTCCCCGCCCGCTGGTTTCCGCGGACAACTTCCGTCGACCGCGTCCATGGCGCGATCCAATCGGCAGACGGCGCGTTCGCATTCGACGGACTCGGCCTCGAAGCAGCACTGGACAAATCGGGCAATCTCGTCGCCGAAGCCCGCAGTAACGCCTTCACGGGAACGTGGACCGGATCGGGAGATCCCGTCGAACTGCGCGAAGGGTTCTTCCGCGTTGGGGCGAAGCGCACGGGCGACTCGGCCGAGCTCAGCATACTCGCCGGTTTGCCTGGGTGGTTGGAGGCGGACGGGACCATCACCGTGACGGACCCGGACGATCAACTGGAGGTGCACTCCGCGTTCAACGTCTGCCGGCTGTACGGTGATCGCGTGTCTGCGATCGTCAACCAAGTCATGCCCCTCAACATCGAATTCGGAATGGCGGACTTTTCGCAAACAGATGTCACTTTTGGTCTGGCTGCAGGCGTGATGCGGCCTCCAAACGGGAACGTCCGCGGTGCGATCACGGGCCTGCGCATCCACGACGAAAACGGCGAACTGCTGTTGGATTCAGACGTGTCGATAACGGGCGCGCTCGAGGGCGGAGACTCGGGACGCGGCACTCTCGCCATCACGCTCAACTCGGACCAACCCGCCGAGTTGCACTACACGATGGGCGAAACCGCGGGCCAGGCAACGCTTTATGTCCCGCGCTGGCCGAGAGACACCTGGCTGGCAGCCATGCCTCCTGCCGCGTCAGGCATTTTCCGCCAAGCGAACGTCCAGAACGCGGAGCTTACGGCCAATTTCTCCTGGGATGACGCGGGCTATAAATTGAACGCCGCACTCGGTGGCGATGCGCCGCGCGGACCGCTCGCGCTTTCGCTCGATGGAAGCGGAACGATCGAGGAACGATCGTTCACGGGTTCCGCCGTCGCTGTATACGCACAGGGCAAGGCGGACGCACGCATTGCGACGGCCAATGACGGCGCGTACGCCATCGACGCCGAAATCAAGAACGCCATGCCGGAAGCGTGGATGGAACTACTCGGCGCAACACAACTGCCTGAAGACCTCGCGGCGCCACTGACGGGAACGGTATCTATAGATCGCGGCATGGACGAAGCGATTGTCCATGCGAAACTCACCAGCTCGGCGATCACCCTTGGCCGAGTGACATTTGCGGACGCCAAGATGTTGAGCGAACTGACCCTGAACGCGGACCTCTCGCAAATCCAGAAGGGGACCGCCGCGATTGAATCGCCCGAAGGCGCGTCACTCCACCTGTCCGACTTGACGGGAAAAACGAGTCCGCTCGATCTTCACGGAACGCTCGCAGGCTCGCTCGACTTGGCCGCGCAGGCCGCCGAACTCGGCCTGGATGATGTGTACGGTCTGGCAACTCTCACGGCGACAATCGACGCACAAGAGGAGCTACTCAGAGGCGAGTTCCAGATCGTCTCGAACGATCTAGGAAATGGCGATTGGGCCCTACCCTATGGGAAAAAAGTTGCGGGAACCGGACAGTGGAACTTCAATCTTGACAGCAGCCTCGGCGTGCTCGAAGGTATGCGCGTAGTAGTCGCGGACGGGACGACTATCGCCGCAGACCGTATCGACTTTAGGAACGAACCGCTGACCCTCGATGGCGCGTTCACGGTGGCAAGCGATCTTCAGCTCCTGCAGGACATGGAATTCGTTTCCGACGCCGAGGGCACGCTGTCCGCGGATGTGCGGTTCCAGTACACGGGCGAGGCGTTACGAGCGCAATATACGATCACGAGCAACGGCGAGCGGATCGCGTTGCCCAAAGGCGCGGCCACGCTCGAACACTTCGCCGCGCAACTGACCGGGAATTACGACGAACACCTCGCCGGATCGGGGCAGGTTTCCGCCGCGATCGTGTCCGTCGCGGGTGCGCGAGGTGTCGATGTTTCCGGAACCGCTCGCATCGAAAACGACGTGCTTCTTATGCCCGACCTCCGCGGAAGCGCCCTCGGCGGATCGCTCGCCGGCGACATCCGCGTCGAGCTACTCGAAGATGGACTGCCCGCGACTATCGTCCTCGATCTCTCCGAATTCGACTTGGCCCGCCTCACCGAGGAAGTCAAACCGCCGAAAGTGAAAATGACGGGAACAGCGAACGGCCACGCGACGATTCTTTACACCGCCGAGAGACTCAAAGACTTCGACGTTACGGCGAAATCGATCCGTGGTTTCACGCTCAACCGCGATCTCGTCGAGGAAGTCCTCCAGCAGGAGTCTTTCCGCGAGTTGTTTTCGTCCGGGCCGGCGCGCAAGACATTGGAAAAGTTCCTCGGGCCCTTCGATCAGCGGCCGTTCAACTCAGCCGAACTCACGATGGGGCTGCAGGACGATCGCATACGCGGCCAGGCCGTGTTGCTCAGCGAAAAGACGAAAGACTACAACGGCCTCAACCTCACCGTAAACCTCGCGATCGACAGTGAAGCGCTCGCCGATGTCTTACGCTCGCTCGAAGATGACCAAACGCTGGACATCCATCGTTAGCGACGGCGTCCCACGCGTCCGTTCGCCCTGAGCTTGTCGAAGGGCCGGCCCGTCGCCCGTCCGTCCCCTTGCGGCCTCGTTCTACGCCGCCCTCACTTCAATCGCGACGCGCTCGCGAGGATCGCCCTTGCGGACCTCCAGCGACACGCCGCCACCCACGACGGATCGCGCCGCCTCCTCCACGCTGGCCCTAAGACTCCCAATGTCCGGCGTGCGCGCGCGATCATTGGCGATGAAGAGGAAATGTTTAAGGTCGAACGCGAGTTTGTCCTTCATCTCCGGCTCGCCTTGCAGCAACCCCGCACACGTGCGCGCGCTTTGGATTACCTGCCCGATGCGCGCCGCGAAATCCCCTTCGAGCGGCTGCTTCTGGTGATACAACATCCCTGGCCGCCCGCCGACCCGATCCAGGCTCACGTTGAATTCGTGCGCGACAAGGATCACGCCCGGACCGTTGTGCATGTGGCTGTAGTCCGCCGCATCGATCAGCACACCGGGGATCGTATGCTTCTGAATCCACCGCTGAAACACGCGCATCAAGTCATACGGCCCGATGTTCTCCGCTTTCGTCGCGAAGACTTTCACGTCAAATTGGTGCAAATCCTGCATCTACTGGGTCCTTCGGTTGGGGGGATCGCGTCCGGCCGAGCTCATGCCGGTGCGTTGATGACATCCTGCATACGCGTTTGACACTGGTGCGCCGCCTCGATAAAAAGCTGGGCTTCCTCGATGAGTCGATGGACCGCGCCTTTGTCCGTCGCGCCGTTGCCGCGTTCGTGCCGGACGAAAAGATAGTCCGCGAATTTCCCCTTCGCGTACTTGTCGAAAAACAGCTCCGTGTCGTAGAAACGTTTGCGAAACTCGGACACGATGTGGTTCGGGTTCTCCGTCAAATCCAGAAACTGCGTCTTCACGAGCGCCTTCGCCGCCGACAGCATCGCTTGGAACGCCATGCGATCCGCCTCGGCGAACTTGTTCTCGTCCAGATAAATCTGTGCCTCGAATACCTCGCGCTCCGCGTCCGCCAAATTGAAATCGACCAACGACACCACCTCGCCCGCGCACTCGCCCTTGCCGCGGTCGCCGTGTGTGTACTCGCGCGGGTCGCCCCAATCCGAGTAGTACTCCGGCCCCGCTTCGTATTCCGGCACGTCGGAGAGACCCTCGAACATGTCCTTGAGCGCGCGCTTCCCGATCCGCGCAATGAAATCTTGGAAGGATTCACCCTTCGTGCGGTCCGTTGCGTAACGCGTCGTCACGCGGTCAACAAGTTCAGGAATGTTCTTAGAAGGTATCGCCGCGACTGCGAGGCCGTATGATCCCGCGTTCTCTTTCCACTTGCCGCCGAGGATGACTTGGAAATGCGGCACCGAACGGCCCTTGACGTTGCGGTTCACGCCATAGAAACCGAGGTCGGCAACGTGGTGCTGCCCGCACGAATTGAAGCACCCGCTGATCTTGATGTGCAGATCGCCGAGCGTCTCGTTCAGCATGACGCCCTTCTCCCGCAGCCGCTTGCTTAGTTCAGCCGCAAGGCCCCGGCTCGACGATATGCCCAATTTGCACGAGTCCGTGCCGGGGCACGCGGTGACGTCGACGATGGTTCCCGCACCCGCCGCGTTCAATCCGATAGCGGCCAAATCGTCGTAGAGTTCGATGAGGTCCGCCATCGAAACCCAGCGAAGAAGCAGGTTCTGGTCAACCGTCGTGCGCACGTGATCGCCGCTATACTTGCGCGCGATGTCGGCGAGCGACCGAGTTTGCCACGCCGAGATGTCGCCCAACGGTAATGTCACCGTCACCGCCGCGTACCCGTCCTGCCGCTGCCCGTACACGTTTGTCTTGTACCACTCGTTGAATCCCGCCGGACGCGTTGCGCCATTAAGCGAATGCGCGGCCCTCTTCGGCGTTTCGTCGGTTTCGTGCAGGTGCTTGAGGTACTCGGTCCATCGCTCGTCGCGCGGAAGGACCGCGCGCTCCTCGGCAACGAGCCGCTTAAACTCGTCGATGCCAAGTTTCGCGACCAAAAATTTGATGCGCGCCCGTGCCCGGTTCTTCTTCTCACCCAGCCGGGCGAATACGCGAGAGATCGCCTGCGCCGTCGGCAACAACTCCTCTTCCGGCAGGAACTCCGCAAGCAGTTTCGCGTCGTGCGGCACCGCGCCGAGCCCACCGCCGACGTACACGTCGAAGCCTCGTTTCTTGACACCGCTGACCTCGCGCACCCGCGCGATCGCGCCGAAGTCGTGCATGTTCGTCAGGCCGCAGGCGTGGTGCGCGCAGCCCGAGAACGCAGGCTTGAACTTGCGCCCGAAGTCTTGCGTGTCGGGATGTCCGAGCAGAAACAGCATCAACGCCTTTGCGTATGGCGTCACGTCGAACGATTCGTCCGTGCAGATGCCTGAGTAAGGGCAGGCCGTCACGTTGCGCACTGCGTTCCCGCACGCCTCGCGCGTGGTTATCCCTACCGCCGCAAGCCGTCGCATCAGATCCGGCGTGTTGTCGATATGGATATAGTGCATCTGGAAGTCCTGCCGCGTGGTTACGTGCAGGACCCCGACCGAATACTCTTCTGAGACGTCCGCCAGCACGTCCATCTGCTCGGGCGTCACGCCTCCGAACGGAATCTTGATCCGCAGCATTCCCGGCGCGTCGAACGCCGTCTCCGGGCCTTTGGTCAGATCGCCGCAGGGAAACGTTATCGTTTGCGTCTTCTCGCCGTCATGACGCTGGCCGTTGTCGTAGCGTTGGCCGTACGTGCCCCGGCGAAGACGCGACTCGGCAAAAATCTTCTCGTCGAGTTTGCCCTGCTTCCGCAACGCAATTTGCGTCTCAAAGATATCGATCTCACGTGCCCAATCTTCGGGCATGTGCGCCGCAAGCCGCTCTTTCCACGTCGTTGCCATATCAAGTGTCCGCTAATGCGTTGCGCCGATGCTTCAATATTTCGGCACGCTCGGGTCTACATCGTTCGACCACCGCGTGATTCCGCCCACCATGTTCTTCACCGTAGTAAAACCGTTCGCATACAAAATGTCCTGCGCCTTCGCGCTCCGGCCGCCCATCTTGCAATGCAGCACGATGTCCGCGTCCGGATCCAGCTCACCGATACGCGCCTCGAATTGGCTCAGCGGAATCAGCTTCGCGCCGGGAATGTTACAAATCTCGTACTCGTGTGGCTCGCGCACGTCAATAAACACGAACGCGTCACCGTGCTCGAGGCGCTGCTTGACCTGCCTCGGCGTGATCTCGTCATCGGCCAACTGCTCGTCCACCGCCTTCTCCTCTTTGCGCTCCGCCGCGACGGGCACTCCGCAAAACTCCGTGTAATCAATGAGCCCCGTAATCGTTGGGTTCGTACCGCACAGCGGACAATTCGGGTCCTTGTTTAGGCGCAATTCGCGGAACTTCATGTCGAGCGCGTCGAACAAAAGCAACCGCCCGATCAGCGGCTTACCTTCTCCGAGAATCAGCTTGACGGCCTCGTTCGCCTGAATCAGTCCCACAATGCCCGGCAATATGCCGATGACGCCGCCCTCGGCACAGCTCGGCACCATGCCCGGCGGCGGCGGCTCGGGGTACAAGCAGCGGTAGCACGGCCCGTGCTCCGCCCAAAACACCGACGACTGGCCCTCGAACCGGAATATGCTCCCGTATACATTCGGCTTGCCCAATAACACGCACGCATCGTTCACCAAATAACGCGTCGGGAAATTGTCCGTGCCGTCAATCACGAGGTCGTACTGCTCGATGATGGCCATCGCATTTTCCGACGTGAGCCCGGTGTTATAGGTCTCGACTTCGACGTTCGGATTGATGTCGTTGATCGTCGCCTTCGCGGAATCGACCTTGAGCACCCCAATGTCCTTCGTGCCGTGGATCACTTGGCGCTGCAAGTTCGAGAGATCCACCACATCAAAATCCACCAGCCCAATCTTTCCGATGCCCGCCGCGGCGAGATACATGCCCAGCGGCGAACCCAGGCCACCCGTGCCGACCAACAGCACCTTCGCGGCCTTGAGTTTCTTCTGGCCTTCCATGCCCACTTCCGGCAAGATGAGATGACGACTGTAGCGGCCGATCTCGTCCTTGCTTAGCTGCACCGCGCGCGTATTCAAGTTCAACGAACGTTTGCCCGGCGCGGGTGGTTCCGGCTTGTGGGCTACCGCCCCGCCAGCCACCGCGGGCACCAGCGTCACCTCGTCGCCGTTCGCAACGTTCGTGTCGTTCAAATTCAACGAGCGGATATTTTCATCGTTCACGTAGACATTCACGAAATTGCGCAGGTCGCCGTTGTCGTTGAACAAATGGCTCTTGAGGCCCGGATACTCCGTCACGAGATTTTTCAACACCTCGCCAACCTTCACCCCGTTCAACTCCACTGTGTCTTTACCACCTGCGTACTGCCGCAAAGCAGTAGGAATCAACACTTTCACCGACATTATTCGCTCCTGGGACCCGCCGCGCACACGCGGCCATGTTCCGCTTATCCTTCTTGAACAATCTCTTCCTGACCGAATTCCCGCCGATCTTCCGCCAGCACCCACGACGTCATGTCCGCCGCCTTACCATCTTGTATTGACACGATCACGTAAGAATACCAGGGCCAGGCGTGATCCAGATCATACTGCGAGGGCTTCGCCGGCGCGTTAGGATGTGAGTGGTAAAAGCCAATAATATCAAGCCCTTTGGCCCTTGCGGCTTTGTCGCCGCGCAGGTAAGCCTCGGGGGTGATGACGAAACGGTTGTGCCGGGCACCATCTTCCCGTTCGTTTTCCGCGCTAAGTAGTTCACGCACTTGACGTTCCGCGCCGTTCGCCTTGCCCAGCATGAAGCCGCAACACTCGTGCGGGAAGGTCGATTCCCCGTGGGCTGCGATGGTTTTGTAGTTGGATGATGTAAGTGTAATTGGCATAATAAGTTAGGAGGAAAATAGGTCGATCTCTGTTTTATTCGTCCCAGAAGCGGAAGTCTAGGTATTTGAACGCGTTATCGGGCAAAATGGTCACCACGCAGCCATCGCGGAGATCACGGGCTACCAGCAGCGCGCAGGCCACCGCGGCCCCCGCGGAAGGCCCTACGAGCAGCCCTTCTTCCCGCGCCAACCGCTTCACCATCGCCTGCGCTTCTTCCGTCTTCACCCAGAAATTCTCGTCCGCGAGGTCGTCGCGGTAGATTTTTGGAACGATTGCGGTGGGTAAATGTTTAAGTCCTTCCAATCCGTTCATCGGGGAATCTGGCTGAAAGCTGATAAGTTTAATCATGTTTCGTTCTTCTTTCAAGCGCGTCCCCGTCCCCCTAAAAGTTCCAGTCGTTCCGAGTCCGGCGACAAAGTGGGTCACCTCTCCCCCGGTCTGACGCAAAATTTCCGGCCCAGTCGTGTGATAATGCGCGAGCCAGTTGGCGTCGTTACTGTACTGATCCGGATAGAAATACGTGTCCGGCGATTCTTCGTACAAGCGAATTGCTTCCTGGATCGCTCCGTCCGTGGACTTCGTCGGATCGGTGAGCACCAGTTCCGCGCCGTATGCGACTAGGATTCGCTGGCGCATCGAGCCGATGTTCTTGGGCACGCAGAGCCGGGTCCGGTAACCGAGCGCGGCGCAGATCATCGCGTAGGCGATTCCCGTGTTGCCCGAGGTCGCATCGATCAGAATCTTGTCCTTGGTCAATGCGCCCCGCTGTTCGCCGTCGAGGATCATGTTCAGCGCGGCGCGGTCCTTGACGGACCCCCCCGGGTTGTACCACTCCGCCTTCGCGCAAATTCGCACCGGCGCGACCTCACGCGAAATGGCGCGAAGCTCGAACATCGGCGTGTTTCCGATCGCTTCGACCACCTGAATGCGCCGCGCGGCCCGCTCCTCGGCGGAGAGGATCGTCGTTGCAATCGGGGGCAATTGATGCAGGGCCATAGTCAAGTTCGACGGCGAAAGATCGCCGACTCAGGGGCCACAAAGTCTGCACTAACTCTCGACGATTCCGCAACCACTCCGTCGAATCGGTCGCGTTCGCATGATGCTCCAAAAGTGCTCGTCGCTTAGCAGTTGCCGCCTTCCCGCCGGGAACACCCGATCCGATGAAAATGATTACGGACGTTGGCCTGCGTTC
>CAYXRK010000027.1:0-34649 GCA_964467615.1 uncultured Nitrospirales bacterium
GAATGACGAATGACGATGACGAATGACGATGACGATGACGAATGACGAATGACGAATGACGATTTTGACGCCGTGGTACTTCTTTAGGCGGGGGATGATCTTGTTCCGAACGTATTTTTCGTCCAGGTTCGACACGTCGCGCTCGCCGGGATGTAGTTCGTCATACTTTGCGATGATGCCGGGACATTTGATCGGGCCGTACTGTTTGATGATCTTGTAGACGCTTGACTCGTAGTCTGTCATCCGCTGGGGTTTCTCTTTTCCCGCGTCCGCCGCGTGTCCGTCCACCTTGGGATTCCTGCCTTGTCACATGCGGCCTCAATCGCGTGGCGGTAGGTGTCCGCTGTATAGCATTCGCCGGGTGCTTTGCGCGGGTGTCGCTTCACGTTCGAGCCGGGCCGATTGCCGCAGGACAACGGCGTCACGCGGGCCGCTGTTTTCCGTGCTAGGAAGTCTTCGATGGCGTCTTGCGGACTGAACATGCCGATCCGAAACGGTCTGTCCAGAAACGGCCTCACAACGTCTTGCGCTCGCGGGCCGAAACACAACGTCCGGGTTTTGCCGCGATAGGTCAACTTGTGACGCTTCAATTCGGCAACCCATACCGGGCCGGACACGTCCAAGTCGC
This sequence comes from uncultured Nitrospirales bacterium, assembly GCA_964467615.1. Classification (GTDB taxonomy): domain Bacteria; phylum Hydrogenedentota; class Hydrogenedentia; order Hydrogenedentales; genus CAYXRK01. The sequence continues at coordinate 629 of CAYXRK010000027.1, forward strand.
ACGGACGAAGATTGAGAAGTTCGGACGGCCTCGCGCCGGTCAGCAATTGCAGCCGGACTAGCGCCGCGACGGGCCTCGGCATGAACGGCAACGCGGCCTCGACTTACGCGAGAGGTACGGGCTTGACGGGTTCGGTCTCCCGCGCGAGACAGCGGCCACGCTTCAACGGTTCGATACATTTCAGGGTACGGTACACGGATTCGGCGCAGAGTCCCTCGGCCACGGCCCACTTGAACACGCGCCATACGATCTTCGTGTAGCGGTTGGCCGTCACCCACGCAACGTCACGCTCGACGAAGGTGTGCCGTAGGGTTTTGAGTTGGACTGGGCCGAAGTCCCGCACAAGGCCGTCGCCGTAAAGTTGGGCCAGTTCTCGAAGCACGAGCCGGATGTTCTCCCATTCCGTGCCACTCGTGCCGTCGTGCGAACGATAGTATCCCTTGGCATAGACGGCGTATTGCTCGCACAGTTCCGCAACGGTAGCGCCGCCGTTCTCACGGACGGATTCAGGAAGTACGGGCTTGCGTCCGTTGGCCACCCACTCGGCCAAGAGTTTGTGGTATCGCTCTTTGGATTCGGACGTGCCGTACTTGCCAACGTAGCGCATGCTCCCATTCAAGAGCACGAATGCGCGTCCGCTTGGTTTGTGCAGACAGTAATTTGGGTCTTTCGGAGCGTTGGCGGGTGCTTCGGGCTTGCTGTTTCGTCGCATTAGAGCGGCCTCCTTGTTCTGGAAACTTGTCAGGTGACAAGTCCCAAACCACGGTTTACAGCCGCTCCGCCGCGTGGCGGGTATCAGGTAAGTACCTGATTCAGCGTTACTTATAAATGGCTGCCCGACTAGGGTTCGAACCTAGAATCTCCTGATCCAGAGTCAGGCGCCTTACCAATTTGGCCATCGGGCAGTCGCAGGAGGATCGTACTGATTGATGGCTTTTCGAGTCAAATTCCGCGCGGCATTCGGCGCACCGTCCGCCGCGGCGGATTGCTGACACCCGTCGGATCGGGTATAACCCGCCCACCATTTCCCGAAAAGTGAGTCTGGTGTTCGATGCAGATCAACGTGAAAGCGCTGCTGACGTTCGCGACGCTTACCTATCCCGCCGTTTACGCGATCGTATGGATATTGATCCGGTCCGGTTGGCTTACCAGCGCCACGCGCGGCATTTTCGGAATCGTCGTGCTGGCGGTGTGCGCGCTCGTACCGTTCGCCGTCGCGAAATTCACCGCGTATCGTTTCCGCATTGCCCTGCCGAGGCCGCGCCTCTGGCCACCACCGCCGGGTCCGCTCGTCGGTATCGCAATCGCCGTCGCCGCGATTTTCGCGATCGTCCACGGACTCGAGATTTTCTTGCGGTTCGACACGCCGGACTGGTCGCTCGCTCGACTGACCAAGGACCTCCCCTCGCAGGAGGAATTGGGACTTTCGGCGCCGATCCCCCCCGCTTTTCTCATCTTCGCAAGTTCCCTTATCACGCTGGTACTGGGAGTCGTGCTTTACGGCGCAATCGCGCTGCCGGCCGAGTACGCGTGGCGAGTATTTCTTCCCGCTGCACTCGGCACGCGAAACATCCTTGCGCGCGCTTTAATCGTTGGGCCCTTGTGGGCCGCTTGGCTCGCGCCGTTGGCGTTTGTCCCGCCGGGTGTCGTCGGACCTTGGCAGACCATTATGCGAGGCATCGTCATCGCGATATTGGTCTCAATCGTTGCAGAGGTCGTCTTCGCGCGAACGGGCCATCTGGCCCTTACCGCCGTCCTCGCAGGCTCCTTCGCGTCCCAATGCGAAGTGAGTATCTACTACTTCCTCCTCGGCAATCGCATCGAACCCATCAACGGCGCTCTCGGCTACATTGCGATCTTCGTTTGGTCGATCATCGCATTCGTCGTTTGGAAGAAATTCCGAACGGCGGCGCGCCCTGTTCCCGCCAAACTTTGATACACTGAACGCCCAACTGGTATCGCGCGAACCATGCAGGCCCAGGCCACACTCATCTACGACGGCGACTGCGCGATGTGCAACCGTGCAGTCGCGTGGGTCCGCCGCCGCGCCCGCGAAGGCGCCATCGAGTACTTGCCCTGCCAATCGAACGACCGCGCGGAGCGGTTTCCTAAAATGCCGCAATCCGCCTGCCTCGAAGCGATGCAATTCGTTGCGCCGAACGGCGCGGTCCTCAGCGGCGAACGGGCCTTCCCGCCCCTATTGATGGTGCTGCCCGGTTGGCGGTGGCTCGGGCTTGTGCTTGCCGCGCCGCCCGCTCGATGGGTTTCGCCCTTCGTGTATCGCTTCATCGCTCGCCGCCGATACGCCATATCGAGTCTGCTTCGGCACAAGGACCCCGGCACCGGCGCGGCCTGCGGGATGGACGGCGCATGCGAGTAGCGCCCGCCGTTTCGTTGAGATCATGACGGTCGAACGCACGTATCTGCCCAACTCGCGCGGGTGCTTCGTCTGCGGTGAGGAAAATCATGCCGGTCTGCGCACGCGCTTTTTCGTCGAGGACGGCAAAGTGAAAGCGCACCTCGATCCCTCGCGCCACCACTGCGGCTACGAGAACGTCGTGCACGGCGGCGTCATCGCGGCCATCCTCGACGAGTCGATGGGCTGGGCCGCCGCGCGCGCTATTGGACGCATGTGCGTCACGGCGGAACTTACCGTTCGCTATGTTCGAAGCGTCCCCGCCGATCGGCCCACGATCGTCGAGACTGAAATCGTCAAATCCAATCGCCTCCTCGCGCTCGCGCGTGGCCGAATCGTAGACGCCGACGGCGAAGAGTTCGCCCGCGCGGAAGGTAAATTCATTCCGCTCTCACCCGAACAGACCCTCGCCGTCGACGATCAACTTCTCTACCGCGGCGGGGAAGAGCGCTTGTTCGACGGTCTTCGCTCTGCATCGAACTCTACGGGAAGATTTCCCGGCTCGGCAGGAGTCTCGCCCTCCCCTTCGAGTAACACTAGCCGATAGGGACAAGGCAACCTTTAGAGCAAAGGATTATGGTCGAACGCGTTGAGAATGAAAACTGGGGATTGTTGAGTCGGCGGCCCCGAAAAATTATTTGGGACAAGGGCCCGCACGTATAATGGTTGTTTCGTTTGGCCACAACCAATTCTTCGGAGCAATCGCCTGACATGATCAAATACTCACGACTCGTCGCCGCGCTAATCCTGACGCTCGCCCCGCGCGCATTCTCGGATGGACTCATCGACGCGACGAAAAACTTCCTCGACACATTGACGCCCGATGAACGCGCGAAGGCCGTTTTGCCCTTCAATTCGGATGAACGCCTCAACTGGCATTTTGTCCCGAAAGAGAGACTCGGCGTCTCGTTTGCCGCGTTGGACGAGCGGCGCCGCGCTCTCGTGCTCGAAATCTTGCGCGCGGGCCTGAGCGAACACGGCTTCACCGTTGCCGAAACGATTCGTAGCCTCGAGCTCGTGCTCCGCGAAATGGAAAAGGCCGAGCACCGCGATCCCGAACGCTATTTCGTCCTCGTATTCGGCGAACCGTCCGACAAGGCCGCGTGGTCGCTCCGATACGAGGGACATCATCTATCGTTCAATTGGACCTACGTGGACGGCAAACTCGTCGCCAGCAGCCCGCAGTTTCTAGGCGCGAACCCCGCCGAAGTCCGTATCAACGGGCCGATGAAAGGAACGCGTGCCCTCGCCCCCGCCGAGGACATCGCGCGCCTCTTGATCGGTATAACAAGGGACCAACAACGCGCCACCGCAATCATCGCCGCCGAAGCCCCCAACGACATTCTTACGTCGAACGCGCGCGAAGTCTCCATCCTCGAAGACCTCGGCCTTGCCTATTCAAGCATGGGGCCCCCGCAGCAAGGAATGCTCATGACACTCATCGACGAGGTCGCGCGCATCCAACCCCCGGCCATAAGCAATGCGCGGCTCGATAAAATACGCGCCGCCGGCCTCGACAAAATAAAATTCGCGTGGATGGGCGGCGTCGACCCCGGCCAGCGGCACTACTATCGAATCCAAGGGCCGACATTCCTCATCGAATACGACAACACGCAAAACGACGCGAACCACGTCCACCTCGTCTGGCGCGATTTCGAGAACGACTTTGGACGCGACGTACTCAAGGAACACTACGCCATGCTTGCCGATCCCTCCCGCCCCAGAATCCACGCACACTGAACCGTTTGTATTCGTACTCGTCACAGGAGCACTTCACCTAATGGATCTGGGTCTCCAAGGCAGGACCGCCATCATTACCGGAGGCGCATCCGGCCTCGGCGCGGAGACCGCGCGCTACCTCGTCCGAGAAGGCGTCCGCGTACTCATCGCGGACGTCCACGACGAAGCAATCGTCGACATGTCCGCCGAACTTCGCGATCTAGGTGGCGAAGCCGAAGGCGTGCGCGTCGATGTGTGCGAATTTTCCGACTGCGAGCGGATGGCCAAATACGCGCTCGACACCTTCGGCACGATCGATATCGTCGTCGCCTGCGCAGGCGTTGGCGGCGGAAACAAATACTTCCTCGAAACGCGCCCCGAGGAATGGGACCGCACCCTCGACGTGAACATCCGAGGCGTGCTCAACACCAATCGCGCCACCGCGCAGTTTATCGTCAACGCCGGACGCGGGGGTTCCATCATCAATATCGCCTCCGAAGCGGGCAAAGTCGGCGAACGTAAAATTGCCGTCTACGCGGCCAGCAAAGGCGCGGTGATCAGTTTCTCGAAGGCCTTCGCGCTCGAAATGGGCCGATACAAAGTCCGCGTCAACGCCGTCTGTCCCGGCGTTACTCGAACACCGATGACCGAACGCTTCGGCGGGCCTGGCGACGAGATGTATGTCGCGGCCTCGAAGTTGTACCCCATGGGCAGGCTCGGCGAACCGGACGACATCGCCGCCATGATCACCTTCCTAGCCTCGGATCAGTCAACCTGGATTACCGGTCAAGCAATCAGCGTAAACGGCGGGTTCGGAAGGTCCTAAAAAACAGCCGTCGCCTTCGACGGCGAAAGATGCTGCGAGCGTCCCGGCAGGCGTGGACTTCTCGGCCCTTTACGCTCCGTGAACGCTGGCAGCGGAATTTGTTTGACACCGCCCCCGGCGAATACTAGTCTCATTCGGTTGTACTATCGCGTTGAGAGACCACAGCGCAGAGGGAGTTCGCGATCATGGGGACCAAGAAACCGGAAGTCGTCGGGGACGGCGTGCCGTTCTTCCGGCCGAAGATACGGATACCCGGGTTTATTCGGGGTGTGCGCGCGACGGCGGTGGCCGTTGGGTTGATCATCGTGACGCTCGTCTCGTACACGTTTTTCACGTACATTCGACCGAACGAGTTCGGCATCAAGGAAGTCAAGATCGGGATCAACTCGGGTATCCAGAAGAAGGTACACGATCCCGGCCTAATGTTCCGGGTGCCGGGGATATCGAACATTCATAGGTTCCCGCGTAACGTGCAGGTGCTCGAGTTGACCGACACGGGCAAGAATTTAGGGGAACCCGGCCACAACTTCAAAAACGCGGCGAATATCCAAACGAGCGACGGCTTCTTTGTGACGGTCGATGTCACCATCCTGTACCGCATCGTGGATCCGTACGCATTGATCACCACGATTGGCCCCGGCGAATTGTTCCTAACGACGGGCATCCTCCCCCGCGCGGAGCCGATCCTCAAGGAATCGCTCGGCGAGTTGACGACGGAAGAGTTTTACAACAGCCCGATGCGAACGGCAAAGGCCGAGCAAGCGCGCATCGCGCTGGACGCGGAACTCAAGCCGAAGGGGATGCAGGTGGACCACGTGCTGATTCGTTACTTCCGGTACAGCGATGAAATCCAGCACAACATCGAGGCGAAGAAGTTGCAGGACCAGTTGGTATTTAAGAACCAGTCCGAAAAGAAAGCCGCGATCGAGGCCGCGGCGCTCATGCGCGTGACTACGGAAGGGGAGATGCAGGTCTTGATCACACTGCAAGAGGGACAAGCGTATAAGACGAAGCAGCAAGCGGAGACCGACCTCTACACGCGCAAACGCGAGGCCGAAGCCAACCTGCTCGTGAAGCTCGCCGAAGCCAAACGCACCGAGATGAGAAACGAAGCGATGCAGAGCATCGGCGTCGACAAGCTAGTAGCCATGAAGATGGCCGAGGTACTGAGCGGTCTCGACACGATAGTGGTGCCGGTGGGCGGGCCGGACGGATTCAATCCGCTCGACCTGCGGCAAATGACGGCGTTGTTCGGCGTCGCGACTCCCGCGGGGGCTGCTGCGGTGACGGATGCGTCGCCAGCGTCCGGTCCGCCCGGGGAGGCGCCGCCGCTCGACGTTTCGCGGCTGTTCGGCGCGGACGCTCCGAACGAGGAGGTCCAGCCATGACCCCGCACACGATTCGCAGTGTAGTGGCCGGGATCGCACTGTTATTGGCGATTGTGACCGCGTCGACGGGTTGCATGCCCTATTCGACGGGATCGACCCATGTGGGCATTCGGACGAAGAAATTTTCGATCTTCGGCAAGAAGGGCGTGCAGGACAAAATCTATCCGCCGGGTCAGACGAACTTTTTTGTGCCTATCTTGAACGATTGGCACACGTTCGACACGCGCGTCCAAAGCCTCGAGATGGTCTTTGACGGCAACGTCCGCGATTTGACGACTCGCGAGGACATCATGTTCAAGACCATCGACGGAAACGACATCAGTCTGGACATCATCGTGTCGTATCGGATCGACCCGGCCAAAGCGTCCCATATTCTTCAGTACGTCGCGACAACGGACGACCAACTGCGCGACAATATCGTGAGGTCGGTTGCGCGGAGCAAACCGAGGGACATATTCGGCGAACTGCATACCGAGGACTTTTATACCGCGGCCGAACGAGAGCTGAAATCCGATGAGGCGCGGGACAAGTTGAACGAAATACTCGAGCCGTACGGGATCATCGTGGAACGGGTCGGGACGAAAGACTATCGGTTCAATCCGGAGTACCAGCAGGCGATTCAGGAGAAGAAAATCGCCGACCAGCAGGTGGAAAAGAACCGCTCGCAAGCCAAGGCCGTTCAAGAGGAATACTTGAAGAAGGTCGAGGAGGCGAAGGGTGAAATCGAAAAGGTGAAAGCGCAGGCCGACGGTGTTTTCGAGCAGGCGAAGATCAGCGCGGACGCCTACTATGACGCCCAGAAAAATTTGGCGGCCGCGATCGAGGCGGAAGGAAAGGCCGAGGCCGAGGGGCTGATGAAGATGAACGAGGCGATGGCGGGATCGGGGGGCGATGCGATGGTGCGGATGACCATCGCGGAAAGCCTGAAGGGTAAAAAGATACTTCTGCTGCCTATCGGCGGCAGTGGATTGGACGTTCGCAGCACGGATGTGAACGCGCTGCTCGAGCTTTATGGGATTAAAGCGTTGACGCAATCCGGGCCGCGCGAAGTAGCGCCGCCTAAGGCGTCAACCCAATCGCAAGCGCTCGAGACGGCGCCCGCAACACCGGCCCAACCCGAGCCAACCGGCCGCCGGAACCCGCGCTGAGGGTCGCGCCGCGCAGTTACAGATCCACGAGGGGAGTTTTCGCGAGTTTGCGCTCGAGGCGATCGCGGCGGACACGAAAGTCCGCCGCGCCTTCGTGGGCGGGGCCGATGAGTTGCAGCGTCGCGGCGCACATCTCGTGCGCGAGCCTCAGGTCGCGGCGGCGGTGCTCGTAGTGCTTGGCGAGTTCGTGGCGCGCGGTGAGATGGCGCGGACATTCCGCAATCAGCGATTCAAACGCGTGTTCCATGTCCTCCCACTGTTCGCGGCGCTTCGCGGCGAAGGCAAGCATCTCCCAGCATTCCCAGCGCAAGTGGTCGTCCGAAAGGGTCGTGATGAGCTGATTGGCGAGATCGAGCACGTCATCGTAGTGCTTCTGGCTAAAATGCAGCCGCACAAGCGACAGCCGGTCCTCGTGGTGCTCGAACCCTTCGCCCCCGCCTTGCGTGAGCAATTGCGAAAGGCGACCTGTCAGCGCCGCCAACGAAAGGATGTCGGTCTTGTGATGGTAGAACACCGCGTCCAGTCGGCGGGCGTCGCGAGTGCGGAGATAGTCGAGCCAAAGCTGCGAAATCAGTGCGCTGTTGACATCGCCGTGGCGTTCGAGGGCCAGCACGTGGCGCTCGACGTTGCCGAGAGAGCAGTCGCGCAGGCGGCGCTTGAACAAACGGCGCGATGCGTGGACCAGGTCGAAATGCATCATCGCGTCGAGCCGGCAGGGAAGCCGGTTTTGGATGAAGCGCGTGCGCAGCAGCGGCAGGTCGAAACTTTTCCCGTTGTAGCTGACCAGTGTTTTCGCGTCCGCGAAACGTTCGGCGAGAAACGCGAGCATCGGCCCTTCGTCGTCGTAGTCGCGCATGAAGCACTGATCGAGGCGAAACGCGTCGTGCGTAAAGTAACCCACGCCGACGAGGAAGCAGACCGTGCCCGCGCCTCCCGCTAGGCCTGTGGTTTCCGTATCGACGAACACCGCCGAACGAGCATCGAACTCGACGAGTTCCTCGTCCTTTGCGGCAAGCGAGACGTGCTCGCCCATTGCCGCGAGCGCATCGCCGAGTGTGACTTGCCCGTGCGCAAAACCGAGCGGGAAATCCTGCCGGACGAGATAGAAGCCGTCGTCCTCACTGCCAAGGATTTCACCCGGCACGACCCTGTCAATCTCGAACGCACCGGTCTCGCGGCGCTCGCGATTTTCCGCGGCCTTGATGCGCCATTCCGCCCCGGTCATCAATCCCTGACGCGCGAGGATGCTTCGAAGTTTGTCCGGCGTCGGATCCATGCCTGCACAAGCGTACAGGAAACGTTGCGCTCTTCCCTAACGCTCGGTCGGTAGCGATGGCATGTCACGAGCGCTTCGGGGGACGCGTCTCGGTTGACACATTCGGGCGCGTTTGCTAGTCTATTTGTCCTCCCGAGCGGGAGTAACTCAGTGGTAGAGTGTAACCTTGCCAAGGTTAAAGTCGCGGGTTCAAGTCCCGTCTCCCGCTCCATTTTTCCCATTCGGGCCGTTAGCTCAGTTGGTAGAGCAGGTGACTCTTAATCACAAGGTCGCAGGTTCGACTCCTGCACGGCCCACCATCTTCGACTTTGCTGTCCTTGCCTAGGGGCGGCCGAGCGCGCCACTATCCATCCGACGAGCAGCGTTAGGGCGATGTCCCCGTAAGGGTAATGCGAGTCACGTGACGAGGATGACGCCGCACAACCTTCTCCCTCGCCTTCTCCCTCACCTTCTCCCTCTCCCTCGCCTTCACCCTCTCCCTCACCTTCTCCCTCGCCTTCTCCCTCACCCTCTCCACCCTCCGGCGTGAGCGCGACCTCGACCGATTCCACCGCGTTGTTGACGCTTACGGGTTGGTTCTTCGTGGTAAATCCAGTCTTGCTGACAGACACGGTGTACTCGTTATATTCGGGCACGGCAAACTGCGCGACGCCCGCCGAGTCCGTCTTCACCGTCGCGCCCTCGAACGATACCGTTGCGCCGCCGATCAAGACCTTCGAATCATCCGATACGCTCACCACCAACGTGGTCGGCACGATACCGCCAGTCCCGATGGCCACGATCACCAAGTACGAGGTACCCGCGCCGAAGACCGCCGGGTTGTTGTTACGGACCCGAAGTAGATGCGCCTCGCTGGCGGAGAACAGCCTATCAATAACCACTTCCTTACCCGCGCCGTTCGCGGTTTCGCTCAGAATAGGCGCAGCGCCTGGGTCCGCCTCGAGATCGGAAACCCGGTACACCTCGACAACTGGGCGCGAATTCGGCCCAGGAGCGATCACGGCTATCGTCGCGTGTTGTCCCGCGGCGGGCGTGAAGCGCATCCAGTCCTGATCGCCACTCGCGTGGAAGTTATGCCCCTGTACGCTGTTGATAGGCAGCCACCGGGCCGTCGACGCTTGGCTGTCGGGCTCCCACGCGTCGGGAATTCCGACGCGATCCACAAGCCCCACACGCGGCGACGTGAAGAATTGCCCAAGCGCCTTGACGTAATACTGCACGCGGTACAGGCCGCCTTCGGTAAAGTTCGAGTACGTGCCTTCCCACCGATCGCGCGCCTCGCTGAACGTAAACGGCAACCAATCCAGCGTGCTAATCGGCTGTTCGTCGTCGTTGCCGAGATTCGGCCGCTGGAAGTTCGGCGGCACGATTAGTGCGCCGGCTTGTTCGATCGGAAAACTCGACACCACGTCGGCCAACCAGAGTTGCGCAGAGTTCTGCTCCAACGCACCGTTCGGCCGAATTTCGCCTATATGCACCGTCGTCGTGCCGGACTCAAATTCCGCGCCTGGCCGCGCGTTCGAGGCCAAAAGCCCGTCGTTCGCCTCGTTCGAATCACCGTCCCCATCGTCGTCGATCTGCGGACGCTGGATTGGATTGATCGCCTCGATAGACGTCTTCGCCGACTCGAATGCGTCGCCATACGTCCGGCCGTTAAAAATTTGGTGCCAGAACCCGAGCGAAAAACTCACGTACGACGTCTGGTCAAACAGGGCGATGCCCGCTATCGGCCCAACGCCCGCGCCGGTGATCGTAATCCGTTTGGCTTGGGTTTGCTTGTCGTCTTTCTTTCCCAGCGCCAGATTGTTGACGAATGAACCTGACTCGCACGAGTCCATCACCGTCGTCACCTGGGGCACACCGGAAGGCGGCTGCAACTGATCCAACCAGGCCGCGTAATCCGCCGCTTCGAGGTACAGCCCCGAATCAAGTTTGAAGCGATCGCGTTGTCCATGACCGACAAAGTAAATGAGCACGCGCTCGGTGTCCGATGCCCAGTTCGTGACCGCGTCCTCCAATCCCGCGACGGTCGGCGGCCCGACGACGTCGCTCGAACCGTCGCCATCCGCGTCGTAGGGCCCATTCGCGTAAAACCGGATCGCTTCCTTCGGCAGTCCTTGCAGCCGCAGCACGAAATAGCCGTAGGCCGCGAGATCCTGGAACGTGGAGAACAACGTCCCCGCCGCCTCATCCCCCACCACGAGGATCGCTTTCGACTCCGCCGCGGATACCGCGGGCAGCACGTCCACGAACCATCGCGTGTTGCGTGCCAGACCAAAACTCTGGACGACGTCGACGACGTTCGGCCTGGGGCCTGCCGTGTAGCCGCCGGGGTTTGTCAGAAACCCGCCGCTTGCGTTGATGATATATTCAAAATTCGGCGTTCCTCCATTCCAAAAAAACGTCCACGGCTGGCCTGTGACCACACGAGATCGCCAGTAGTCAAGCCCGGGATTATTCTCGTTGCGATAAAAACGGAGCCACTGTCTGCGATTTGTCAACGGGTTCGGATCGCTCTCGATGACAATCGTATGCGCAACAAAAAGGTCGGGGTCGCTGTCGCCGTCAATGTCAGCGAACTTCGTCGAACGAGAGTAATAGCGGTCGAAGGTATACGGGGGTTCCAACCGCCCAGAAAAAGTGAAGCTGTACGTACCGTCGTTTGCCAGAGTATTGATGTACGCCCAATGCTCGCAGATGAAATAGTTCGCGAAGTCAGAGGTGGTTATCACCAAATCCGGACGCCCGTCGCGATTCAGGTCCGCGGACGATAGCCCCTCCACGAACGACGGCGCTAGAGTGCCGCCGTTTTGATTATCAAAACGGTCCGAAATGTCCGCGAACACTTGGCCGGCTTCGTCCCAGTAGACGATTCGCCCTCCTTGGTTCGACGCGAACGCCATGATCATCTGGCTGCTTCCGTCGGCAGAGAGGCCGAAATTGGCGAAAGCAATGCCCCTCGGCTGGACGCCGGTCTCGCCCAACAGACCGTCCGTGCGTTCTCCGACGCCGCCAAAATCACCGAACGGATCGTTGAAGGAGGGCAACTCGCCGGTCGCCGACGGCGGGTCCGCGTACCACCACGTCACCGTGCCGTCCTGGTTCTGGATAAAAAAATCCATGAAGCCATCGTTGTCGACATCATTGAATTCGTGAATATCCTGACGATAGTTGTTGCCGGCGGACCCCTGGCTCATCACCACGTCCTGAATCGCCCGCCCCTGGCCCCATACGGGGTTGTAGGGAGCGCCGATGTTCTCGAACAACAGCGGATACGAAGTCAGGCCGTCATCATTGAGCGAACCCGTAAACATGTCGAGGTCGCCGTCTGTATCGTAGTCCCAGAACGACGGCCCCCCTTGCCCTGAGTAGAACGCCACCGAATTTTGGTGAAGCAACTCATAGCCTCGATTTTTGAAGAACCGGAAATTGATTAGGGCTTCGCCGGCGGCGATGAAAAAATCGTCGACCCAGTCATCGTTCAAGAAATTGGGGTTGGTGCGTAGCGCTAGTGAACCGGGCTGGCCGTAACTCAAGCCGAAGGCCACTGGATCGAACAGAGGTTCCCCTTCGGTCGCCACCACCGTGTCCCAAACAGGTCCAGAACGGCTTCCGATATTCTCAATATAGTGGACGCCCTCGAGCGCGTCGTAGAACATAAAGTCCAAGTCGCCGTCGACGTCCCAATCCGACAATTCGACGTCCGTGACCCGCTCGGTGACGTTGGTCCCCTTGGACGCGCGAAGCAATTTCAACCCATCCGCTTTGCCATCGCGTAGATTGGCCTTGGGAATCGATTTGGCGTTGACGGGCGGCGGCAACAGGATCGACAATTCCACTATCTCCACGAGGCTGCCCCAATTGGGCTGCGTCGGGGATCCCGTGTTCCGCGCCAAGGCCACTCGCGTGTCGCCTCCGCTGGTGAGAAACCCTTCGCTGAATACAAGATCAACCAATCCATCGTTGTCATAGTCGACAAGATCCGGAGTCAAATCCGGAAACGTTGTTTGCTCGCTCTCATACAACGTCGAAACAAACGAGAACGAAGGTTCCTCGAACGTCCCCTCGTTCCGGTAATACAAGAGAAACGTTTCAAGCGTAAAGAAATTCATCCCAAGCGCCACGCAGTCCAGCCGCCCGTCCCCGGTCACGTCCGCGAAGTCGAACACACCCAAGTTCTTGACGTTTTCCGACGAATCGGGAAGGTCGAGGTCCCGCCCTCCCCCGGGCACGAAAGCCCCACTGGTGCCAAGATTCCGAATCACTTGCACGCTTTGGTCGAGGTCGGGCCGTAGAATGAAATCGAAATCGCGGTCCGAATCGATGTCGGCCACGGCGACGCGGCCGGGCGAGAAGGTAGGCCCGTACACGAAGCCCTCGCCCCAATAGGTCTCGCCCCAGTTCTGGTGGGTGAAATTCAAACTCGGCCCAAATTGCTTGGAGGCCGACTGTTGTGCTCGTGGACCTTTAACTGGCGCCGCTGTCGCCGAAGCAGCGTCGCGCTTAACGAAACTCGCGTCCCTCGAAGCGCGTTGCGCCTCGGTTACGGGCGCGCAAAGAACAAACAACGTCACAAATGACGCTTGGATAGACGTTCTCATGTATCGGGACCCCAATTCCCAGGCTCAACGACTATGTTAAATCGTACCACCAAGTGCGCTATCCATGACGAAATGTTAATACTGTAACGAGACGGCTCACGCGTAGCCCAACGTCTCAAGCCAACTCGCCCGCGGATTATACCTTCCCCGCGTTTCGTTCCGGCCAGCACGAGACCGATGGCATAATGCCGCCTCACGGAGTCCCAAGAGCTCATGCCCAAAATTCAAATCGCGCCGTCCATCCTCGCGTGCGACTTCGCCCGGCTGGGCGAGGAAGTGCGGGCCGTCATCGACGCCGGCGCCGATATGATCCACGTAGACGTGATGGACGGGCATTTCACTCCGAACATCACGATCGGGCCGCCCATCGTCGCCGCCATACGCCCACACTCCACCGTACCCCTCGACGTCCACCTGATGATTTCCGACCCCGACGACTATGTCGATGCCTTCGCCCAGGCCGGGGCCGACTTCATTTCATTTCACGTAGAGGCGGCCAAACATCCCCACCGGCTGATCAGCAAGATTCAAGGCTTGGGATGCAAAGCCGGCATCGTGCTGAATCCCGGAACGTCACAAGACGACATCGAGTTCCTGGCGGATGCCGTCGACTTCGTCCTCGTGATGACGGTAAACCCAGGGTTCGGCGGTCAGACCTTCATTTCGGAGATGTTGCCGAAAATCCAATTGATCCGAGGCATGCTCGGCGACCGCGACCTCGAGGTCGACGGCGGCATCGACGATCGGACCGCCCGCGACGTCGTCGAGGCCGGCGCGAACGTCTTGGTGGCCGGATCGTTTATCTACCGCCATCACTCCTACATGGAGGCGATAGATTCCCTGCGCGCCGTGGAGCGGTAAGCGAGGCGGGCGCGGCACACAAACCTCCATTTTCATCCTATCGTGGTGAAAGTACTCTTCATACTACTATCCGTCCGCATCTTGTTTTCTTGCGAAGAGTTTTACGCCATGCATAGTCTGAACGGCCCGCGCGCTAGGCCCCTCACCCGCCTGTCCTGAGCGTGTCGAAGGGTTCGCCCTGAGTGTGTCGAAGGGTTCGCCCTGAGTGTGTCGAAGGGTGGACGGGTGAGGGGCCGTAGACACTCCTTATAGCCTTGATTTGGTTGCGGCTGCGCCGCGCTGTGACAACTCGCGCTTTCGCAAGTACGCATCCGCGATCTCGATGAGCCGCTCGCGTCCGAAACTCGGATCATGGCCCGCGTGTACCACCCGCAGCGGCAAGTCGCGCAGACGCTTCATCGTCGCGATGTATTTGTCGATGTCCGAACCCGGCAGCTCGTCAAGAAGCGGGCCGTCGTAGATCGCGTCTCCGGAGAACAACGTCGCCGTTCGCTTCTCCCAAAGGCCGATACTCCCCGGCGAATGACCGGGCAAATGAAGCACTTCAAAAACGCGGTCGCCCAGATCGATCACGTCGCCCTCGTCCACGAGCCGCGTCGGCGCCGCGGGCCTGGTTCGAAACTGCGCCGGATCGAAATCCGCCCGCGGGTACGCCGTGACCAATTCCTCCCCGACGGGGTAGCCCGCGTCCGCCAGTTCCTGCCGCACCCCCTCGGGAAAGTCCCGCGTCAGCAAGGTAGCAAACGGCGGTTTTTCGAGCCGCTTCGCCTCGGCGCGATGGATGACACGCGTTTCAAACTCGTGCATGCCGCCGATATGGTCGTAGTGGCCGTGCGTGGCCAACGCAATGATCGACGTCTCAAACAAGTCCCGCGCCGCCTCGCGCAATCTCGCTATGCCGAGGCCGGAGTCGATCACCAAATCGCGATCGCGTCCCCGGATGTGCCAAATGTTGCAGCGGATGAGCGGGTCGGCGTAGACCTCCGTTAGATGGGTAACGCCGTCCTCGATCGTCCGCCGCGCAAACCATTCCGCGACCACGGGAAGCGCCATCGCTTAGGCTCCCTTGACCAAACCTCTCGGTCGGAATAGCGCCCACACGGCCACCGCGCACCAGGTCCCCTCGAGCACCACGAACGGAACGAACCCGATCAGGTAGGACGCGTAACACGCAACGCCCGCCCCCACCGCGTTCAGCCCCTGATAGGTCCGCGATGAAGCCGCAAGTTTGCCCGTCACATTCAGCAAAAACGCGACAAGAAGGAGCGATACCCCGGCGCCGCCGATATACTCCGCCACCGAATCAGCCCTGCAGGATTTTCCGCACCTCCGACAACGGATCGTCCACCACCTTGCTCTCGATATCAAACGTCATCGTCGCGCGGCGTTTCGCGTCATAGGGCGGCCACTTCGGAATCGACGCCGTGTTCGGGTCGCCCGTCCGCGCAAACGCGATCCACGCGTCGCTCATCTGCGCCGCCATTTTCTCCGGCGCGTCGCCGGGGCCGACCAGCGGCCGCGATTTGTCGACGTTGTTGAACACGAACGGCATCTCCAGCGTGTGCGGCGATTTGAAAATGCCCCCGCCCACCGGCGTCTCCCACACCAGGTTGTACAGATATACCGGCGCGGCGTTCTGCGCGGCCTTGCGCTCCGCCAGCGTCACGCTGCCGATGAACATCCGCATGTTCGTCGTGAAATCGTTCATCAAATACGTCGGCGAATAGTCCGGATGCAGTTTCTTGAACGCCGCCAGCAGCGCCTCTGCCTTGTCTCCCGCAACTTGCTTCGCGCGCTCGGCGAGTTCCGCCTCCGTCAACTTGCCGAACCACGGTTCCGACGCGGCGAACAAGCTCCACTCGTCCTTGTTCCAGCCGATCATCACGGGGACGTTCGCCGATATCGCGGGCGCGGCAGGCGTGAACGGGTCCGACGGCAGCGCGCCGCCGTCCACTACCGGCGCGAGACGCGACGGATTCCCGGGCGCGCCCCCGGCCTTCGCAGCCGCTGCAAACGCCGCCGCCAGAATCTTGTCCGACGGCACGTCGTGTATCGCGGCGATGTTCTCCGGCTTGATCTGCAACTCGTCAAGGATCCCCTTCGCGCTCGACGTCGCCGCCGCTTTCGGAACGCCCGTCAACCCCGGACCGCTCTCGATGATCGCCTTGTGGAACAGTCCCTTCGCCGCGGGCATCGCCAGCAGCGTGCTCACCTTCGCGCCGCCGCCCGACTCGCCGAAGATCGTCACGTTGCCCGCGTCTCCGCCGAACTTCGCCGCGTTGTCGCGCACCCATTCGAGCATCAACACCAGATCGAGCATCCCCGCGTTGCCCGAATCCGCGTACTTCGCGCCCGCAAGTTCCGCGAGATACAAATACCCGAACGCGTTCAGCCGGTGGTTCACCGTGACGACCACCACGTCGCCCTTGTCCGCGAGGTTGTGCCCGTCGTACACCGGCCAGCTCCCCGAGCCGTATGCGTAGCCCCCGCCGTGCAGCCACGCCATCACCGGGCGCTTCTTGCCGTCGTCCAGCCCCGGCGTCCACACGTTCAGAAACAGGCAGTCCTCGTTATGCGTCTTCATCTCGACCGACGTCGTGAACACCGTCGCGAGTTGCTTGCTCAGTTCCGTCACCGGATTCGCCGTCGGACCGCTCGCCATTTGGATCGCGCTCGCTCCATACGCACTCGTTTCAACCACGTCCTTCCACGGCGCCGGCTTCTGCGGCGGCATGAACCGCAACGGCCCCACCGGCGGCGCGGCATACCGCACGCCCTTGAACGTGTGAATCCCGTTCGTCGTCACGCCGCGAATCGGCCCGTTCGACGTCTTCACCACCGGCGCAGCCGACCCGTCGCCCTGCGCGTAGGCCGCTCCCGCGGCCGCTAACGCGGCCCCGCCCGTCAGCGCCATGAATTCCCGCCGTGTCAACGCCCCCGCCTTCCCGCCTTTCAGTTGCATACCCATCGCCCTTCCTCCTCTAAATGGTTTCCAATTCTAACGTCATCCTACTCGTCACTCGTCACTCGTCATCGAACATTCGACATCGTATCTCGCTTTGTGTTCTCCGCGTTCTTTCGCGGCTCTGCGTTTGTTACTTCGCTTGTTCCATATAATCCACCGCCAAATGCGCCAGCGCCTTCACCCCGCCCGTCAGCGCCGATTCGTCCGCGTAGAACAGCGGCGAATGGTTCGGGATCGCCTTCTCGATTGGAACATCCGCAGGCCGGACGCCCAGGAAGAAGAACAGCCCGGGCGCTTTCTGTTGGAAATACGAAAAGTCTTCCGCGCCCGTCACCATCGGCGACTCGGTGACGTTGTCCGCGCCGAACACCCCCTCGAGCGTCGCGTGCATCTTCGCCGCCAGCGCCGGATCGTTGAACGTCACCGGATAGCCGAGGAGGATGTTGACCTCCGCCGTCGCGCCCGCGCTTGCCGCGATAGACTCCGCCGTCCGCTTCACGCGTTCGTGCATTTCCTTTTGCATTTTCGGCAGAAACGAACGGATTGTCCCTGTCATTTCCACCGATTCCGGAATGATGTTATTGCGAACGCCGCCGTTAAACGTCCCGACGGTGATGATTGCCGGCGCGGCAATCGACTCGATTTGCCGGCTCACGATCGTCTGCAGGCCGATCACGATTTGCGACGCCACCACGATGGGGTCGATGCCCGCCCACGGCATCGCCGCGTGCGTTTGCCGGCCCTTCACGGTGATCCGAAACTCATCGCTGCTCGCCATCGCCCCGCCCGCGCGATACGCAACTTGACCCGCAGCCACCTGCTGTCCCACGTGCAACCCGAATACCGCCTCGGGCGCGGGGTCCTGCATCACGCCCTCGGCGACCATCAATTCCGCGCCGCCTTTCTCATCGTCCGGCGTGCCTTCTTCCGCAGGCTGAAAAATGAACTTCACCGTGCCGGGAATCTGGTCCTTCATGCTCGCGAGCACTTCGGCGACGCCCATCAGAATCGCGACGTGGTTGTCGTGCCCGCAAGCGTGCATCACGCCGACGTCCTTCCCCTTGTATTCCCCGCGCTCCTTCGACGCATAGGGGAGTCCCGTTTGTTCCTCCACCGGCAGCGCGTCCATGTCCGCCCGCAGCGCCACCACGGGCCCCGGCTTGCCGCCGCGCAACACGGCCACCACGCCCGTGTGCGCCACTTCAATTTGCACTTCGAGGCCCAGCGACTTGAGGTGCTCGGCAACTTTCTTCGCCGTCTTGAACTCGCGATTGCCGAGCTCCGGGTGCTGATGAATGTCGCGCCGCCACGCGATCACCTTGTCCGTGATCGCCTCTGCGCGTTTATCGATCTCGCGCGACACCGAAAAATCCGAATTCTCCTGCGCCGCGCCAACAATCGCCGCCGCGCACACCACTGCAACTATCAAAATCGCTCGCATCACGTTCTCCTGTGCCGTTGTCTATCCGCGGCGAAGTCTGCCATTATCAAACGACTGGGCGGGCGGGTCAAGGGAAGACCCACATTTTTCTTCAAGCGGCGGCTGAAACCGCTATCGCTCGTGGTACGTCCATAGTTCCGATCGCTCCGATGCGGTGGAGATCGTTCGTGAAAACAATCGTGGTGACCGGCGCAAACTCCCGTATCGGCCGCGCGGCGGCCCGCCAACTCGCGCAATTGGGCCACCATGCATCGCGATGAACTCCGTTCTCCAGTTTCGTAATCGCGTCCTCGGCCACTTGTCGCCCGAACTCCGCCGTATTCACGCGATCGGCTGGGGCCTTTTCTTTTCCTGGGCGACCATCCTCATCACGTGTGCCGCCATCGTTCCGGACCCCTACGCCCAAGGCTGGCGCGTCGTGCTTGAGCTCGCCTTTGCGGGCCGCCTCGTCAGCATTGCCGATGGCGTAGCGCTGGGCTTCAGCAAGCTGTACATCTTCGTCCAATGCGCGCCGCAGGACATGGTCCTCGTCCTCGTCGCGTTTCCGTGGATCGTCGCGGCGCTCGAAGGCCCCCTCGCCGATACCTTCTTCGGCCGCCGCATCTTGCAACTGCGCCACGCCGCGGAACGCCCCCGCCGCCTCGTCGAGCCCTTCGGCGCAATCGGCCTCACCGTCTATGCGCTGCTCCCCTTCTGGGGCACGGGCCCGCTCGTCAGCACCATCATCGGTTACCTCATTGGCCTGCGCTTCACCGTCGCTCTGACCGCGATCTTCATCGGCAACGTCATCTCCGTGCTCGTGTTCATGCAATTCCTCGATTGGGCCCACGAACTGACCGACACCATCGACTCGAGCATCGCCCGCTTCTTTCCGATTATCGTGCTCGTGACGCTGTTCAGCATCGCCCTGCTCTGGCGATTCATTACCGCCCTCTTCCGCAAATTGCGCGGCGCGACGACGGAAACCTCCGTCGATTCGGACACGATCTAATCGCGCGTTGCTATAATCGAACGCCTATGCTCGAACTCCTTCGCAACTGGCCCGCCGAACGCATCGAACGGCTCATCGCCGAAGCGACCCCGGCGGACGTCCAACGCGCCGTCGCGCGCGATCAGCGCTCCGTCGAGGACCTCGCCGCGTTGCTCTCGCCCGCCGCCGTCGTGCTGCTCGAGCCCATCGCCCGCGAAGCCCAACGCCTGACCCGCTGGCACTTCGGCCGCACCATCGGCCTGTACACACCGCTCTACCTCTCGAACGTCTGCGCCGCCGACTGCACCTACTGCGGCTATTCGGTCAAGTCCGGCCTCAAGGAACGCCGCATCACGCTCGACGAAGCCTCCCTCCGCGCGGAATGCGAAACGCTCGCCGCGCGCGGCTTTCAAAGCGTCCTCCTCCTCACCGGCGAAACGCGCTACGCCACGCCGGTGGACTACATCGCCAGGTCCGCCGTGATCACCCGCGAATACTTCCCCTCGGTCTCGGTCGAAATTTATTCGCTCGACGAAGCCGACTACGCCCGCCTCTGCGCGCTCGGCCTCGAAGGCGTCACCATCTACATGGAGACGTACCATCGCCCGACCTACGCGCAGGTCCACCTCAGCGGCGAAAAGGCCGGCTACGACTACCGCCTCGACGCCATCGAACGCGCGGGCCGTGCCGGCGCGCGCCGCCTTAGCATCGGCGTCCTGCTCGGGCTGTACGACTGGCGCGTGGATGGTTTTTGGCTCGCACTGCATGGCCGCCATCTGCAACGCACCTGCTGGCAAAGCGCGATCTCGGTCTCATTTCCGCGCCTGCGCCACGTCCCCGAACGGTTCCACATCCCCGCGCTCGTCTCCGATCGCGAACTCGCGCAACTCATGCTCGCGTTGCGCCTCTTCCTGCCCGAGGCGGGCTTCAACCTCTCGACGCGCGAGTCGCCCGAGTTGCGCGACCGGCTCCTGCCCCTCGGCGTCACCATGATGTCCGCCGGCTCCTCGACGCGCCCCGGCGGTTACTCGCTCACCGGCGACGAGACCCTCGAACAATTCGCCACCGAAGACCACCGCCC
This sequence comes from uncultured Nitrospirales bacterium, assembly GCA_964467615.1. Classification (GTDB taxonomy): domain Bacteria; phylum Hydrogenedentota; class Hydrogenedentia; order Hydrogenedentales; genus CAYXRK01. Next base: position 21,321 of record CAYXRK010000027.1, read on the forward strand.
CGTCGAAGACGTTGCGCTCGCCATCCGCCACGCCGGCTACGACCCCGTCTTCAAAGACTTCGACCACGCGTTTGACGTGATGTAGGCCGGTCCCCAATTGACCACATCCGCCCGGATACGGTCAGCAACTGTATGAAACGCCCGCGGGATCCAGCCCGATCGAGCTTGCCCACGACCTTCGCGCCGGACTACAAGGTCGTTCACGCACGCGGATGGTCGATGAAAAGGCCTGTAAACAAAGGAGGAACTCGATTTCGAGCGATATGTGATCGAGGGGCTTGACAAATTATATATCAACTGCTATATTTATAGACACTGTTGGTATATAGAGACGGAGAAAGCCATGAGATTCCTTGTGCTCGGCGGGACGATAGTCGCGGTCGTTGTATTGGAACGGATTGCACACGTTAGGTTTCGGGAGGCTGCTTTTTTCCGGGACTACTTTACGTCGGATTTGATCTACCTCGCTTCCGCCTTGGGCCTCGGCGCTCAGTTTGCGGGGTCATACGTCACGCCATTGACGGAATGGATCGAAGCCGCAGTCACCTTCCCGCGCCTCGGAACGATCTCGCTTCCGATGTGGCTGTCACTCCCGTTGGCGGTGGCGCTGGCGGATTTAGGCAGTTACGTCGCGCACCGCTTGTTGCACCGCTCGAATGCGTTGTGGGAGTTTCATAAAGTGCACCACTCTGCGCGGGTCGTGGACTGGCTGGCGACGTTTCGGTCACACTTCGTGGAGCAGATAATCCGCAACTTGTTCGGGCCTGCGCTATCGATCGTTGCGGGATTTCCGCTTGACGTTACGCTGCTCGCGGCAGGGGTATACGCGGCGTTCGCGGTGTTCAACCACTCGAACACGAAGCTCGATCTTCGATGGGCAGAGGCGGTGTTCGTTACGCCGCGACTTCACCGCATGCACCATCTCCCGGACAAGACCTGCCAGAAGAACTTCGGTACGGTGCTCACGGTGTGGGACCGTCTGTTCGGCACGCTCGAGAAGCGTCCCGCGGCGTGCGAGGTATTCGGCGTGCCGGACGAAGTCCACAGTTTTCCGCAATCGTGGACGGCGCAACTACTCGAACCGTTTCGGCGAATGGTGAAGCAGACGTGGAGCACGGCGAAGGCCGATGGACTCGCAAGCGAATAGCGACGCGGCTGGACAGGATGCGGGAAGTTGGTACCTGTTCCTGCACCAGATTCCGCCGCAACCCCAATACTTCCGCGTTCGAGTATTGCGCCAGTTGACTCGGCTCGGCGCGCTGCCCGTCAAGAATTCGGCGTACCTTTTGCCGGCCAACGAAGACACGCTCGAAGATTTACAGTGGCTTCGGACGAGTATTGTTAAGGAAGGCGGAGAAGCGTGGATATTTCTGGCGCAGGCGATCGCGGGATACACCGACGGACCGTTGCGCCAGGCCTTCCGCGATCTGCGCGAACCGGACTATGTTGAAATTGCGGCCGACGCGCGAGAACTCTTGAGCGAATTGAACGAAAGCGGGCGCGACGAAGCCCAGCGCGGTGCGGCCGACGCGCGCGCGCGAAAACTCTCGCGGCGTCTTGAATCGGCGCGACGGATCGATTTCTTTGGATGCTCGAAACGCGAGGAGGCGGAGATGCTCATGGACACGATACAAGGCGTGCTGAAGGGTGGCGAAGGTGAAGCGGCGTCCACGACGGGCGCCGCCGAATACCGCGGCCGGCGCTGGGTCACGCGGCCAGGCGTCAAGATTGACCGCATCGCCTCGGCGTGGCTGATCAGGCGCTTCATCGACCCCGCGGCGGAGTTCGCGTTCGAGAGGGCCGGCGAGCAATCACACGCCCCTCGAGAGTTACGCTTCGACACGTTTGACGGTGAATTTACGCACGAGGGCGATCTCTGCACGTTCGAGGTACTCGTGGCGCGATTCGATATCGCCGATCCCGGCCTGCGGGTCTTGAGTGAAATCGTGCACGACATCGACCTCAAGGCCCAGCGATATGAACGGCCGGAGACATCCGGGGTCGCCTCGGCGATCGACGGCATTTGCGCGGGCCACGCCGAGGACGTCAAACGGCTCGCCGCGGGCGCGACGCTTTTTGACGCGCTCTACGAAAGTTTTCGCGCCGGTTGACGTGAATGTGCCGCGCGTGGCCTCGGCCCGGCGGGGGCCTCGCCCTCCCCGTTCGCCCTGAGCGTGTCGAAGGGCGGGGCCGCTTCGTCACTTCGCAACGATGGCCGCCTGTGCCTTGAGATACCGGACGGCGCTCGTGAATACCGCGAGTCCCGCGCCTTCTTCAGCGAGCCCTTCGCGGGTCCAGCGGGGATGATTGGTTGGGAATTGATGTGCCTCGGGATGGGGCATCAACCCGAACACGCGGCCCGAGGGATCGCAAATCCCAGCAATGTCGCCGACGGAACCGTTCGGATTGTCCGGGAATTCGCCGCGCGCGGACGCGCCGCCGGGTTTGACGTAGCGCAGGGCGACCTGGCCCCGGCGCTCGAGATCGCGAAGCAGCGCGTTATCGCGTGGAATGAATTTGCCTTCGCCGTTGCGGACGGGCATCTCGATCAGGTCAACACCATCCAGCCAGACGCACACGGTGTTCGGTTCTTTCTTGAGGCAAATCCAACGGTTCCCGAATTGGCCGGAATCGTTGTGCGTCAACGTCACTTCCTGCGCGAGTTCGCCATCGCGGTACGGCAACAGCCCCATCTTCGCGATCACTTGAAATCCGTTGCAGATGCCGATGACCAGGTTGCCCTCGTCCACGAATTCCTTGAGCGCATCGCCCAGCTTGTAGCGCAGCCGGTTCGCGAAGATGCGCCCGGACGCGACGTCGTCGCCGAACGAGAACCCGCCCGGCACAGCCAGAATGTTGGACTCGCCCAGCGCAGCCGGATCGGCGATCAAGTCGTTCAGGTGGACTCGTTCGGCGTTCGCGCCGGCCCGCCGAAATGCGGTCTCCGTTTCGAGATCGCAGTTGATGCCGAACCCGGTAAGCACGAGTGCGTGTGGCGTAAACATGGGCGTCACCAATCCAGCGTCCTCTTCCAAGCGCGCCGAAGGTCTTCGATCGGCGCGTTGACCAACTCACGATCTCCCCGCGTTATGCGCAGCGCAGGCCGTTCCGTGACCGTTCCGAGAAGATGGACGACCGTGCCCGCCATCACGCGTTCGAACGCGGGCGCATTGTCCGCGCGGATGGTCACGACAAATCGGCCCTGTGATTCGCTGAACAACCCGACGGCGTCGTTCGCGGCCTCGATTTCGCCGAGGTCGGCGTCGATCCCAAGTCCGCCCGCAAACGCCGACTCCGCCAATGCCGCGGCTAGTCCCCCGTCGCTGCAATCGTGACACGATGCGACCAGGCCCCGCGCCATCGCGTCCGAGAGCTTTTCAAACCGCGCGCGCGATGTCCGCGTATCAACGATTGGCGCGACACCGCCGCTCAGACCCTTAACGCCGAAATACTCGCTGCCGAACATTTCGGCGCGCGTTTCGCCGAGCAGATAGACAATGTCGCCGTGGCGCTTCACGTCCATCGACACGGACTTGCGCACGTCCTCGACGATGGCGGAAACCGTAAACAACACGGTCGGCGGAATGCTGATTTTCGTGTCGCCGATCCGGTAATCGTTCTTCATGCTGTCCTTGCCGCTGATGAGCGGAATGCCGTAGGAGACGCAAGTGCCGTACAGCGCCTCGCAGCAACGGACGAGTTGCGCGAGCTTGTACTCGCCGTCGGGCGTCTTTTCGCCCTGGACGGGATCGGGCCAGCAGAAATTATCCAGTCCGGCGATGGTCCCAAATTTCGCGCCGACGCAGATCACGTTCCGCACCGCTTCGTCAATTGCCGCGGCCATCATGCGGTACGTGTCGTAGTCGCTGTACTTCGGGCAAATTCCGCATGCAATCGCCAGCCCGCGCCACGAATCCGCCAGCGGCTTGAGCACCGCGGCGTCTCCGGGGCCGTCTTGATGCACGCCTTGAAACTGTTTGAGCACGCTGTGGCCCTGCACCTCGAGGTCGTACATGCGCACGAACGGTTCTTTGCTGCACACGTTCAACGCGCCGAGGACCGATTTGAGATCCTGCGTGAGGTCCGTGTCCACAATCTCAATCGGCGTGACCGGCGCGGGCGGCGTCCATCGCGCCTTGAGCCGCATGGTCGGCAGGCCCTCGTGCAGGAACTGCATTTCAAGCGAGCCGATGAGTTTCTCTTGGTAATAGCACTCGAGAAAGCCACTGTTCGTGAAGACTCCGATATCAGTGACTTCCACTTCGCGACGAATGGCGAGATCGCGAAACGACTCCCAATGTTCCGGCGGCACCGCAAGCGTCATGCGCTCTTGCGCCTCGGACAAGAAAATTTCCCACGGCGCGAGGCCCGCATATTTCAGCGGTGCACGATCAAGGTGGACCTCCGCCCCGCCGCAGGCCCGCGCCATTTCGCCAACGCTCGACGAAAGGCCGCCCGCGCCGTTGTCCGTGATCGCGGAGAACAATCCGGCGTCGCGCGCTTCGATGAGAAAGTCCGCCATCTTTTTTTGCGTGATTGCGTCGCCGATTTGCACCGCGGTCGAGGGTGATCCCTCGTGAAGTTCCTCGGAGGAAAACGTCGCGCCGTGGATACCGTCTTTGCCGATACGTCCGCCGGCCATCACGATGCGATCGCCCGCCCGTGCCCCTTTCACGTCCGACCGCCGTCCGTTAATCGTGGCGGGAATCATGCCGCCCGTTCCACAAAACACCAAGGGCTTGCCGAGAAATCGCTCGTGAAAAACAATCGCGCCGTTCACGTCCGGCACGCCGCTTTGGTTGCCGCCGTCGCGCACGCCCGCGTGTACCCCGCGCAACACGCGGCGCGGATGAAACAAACGCGGCGGCACTTCGCCTTTGTAAAACGGCGACGCAAAACAGAACACGTCCGTGTTGAAGATGCAGCGGCACCCGAGGCCCGCGCCCATAATGTCGCGGTTGACGCCGACGATTCCGGTAATCGCGCCGCCATACGGATCGAGCGCGCTCGGGCTGTTGTGCGTCTCGCATTTTAGCGCGAAGTTCCAGTCGTCCGTGAAGCGCACGATGCCCGCGTTGTCGTGAAACACGCTGACGAGCCAATCCACCGATTTCGCCGCTTCGTCCGTCACCGCCTTCACGTACGTCTTGAACAGGCCCGCGATTGATTTCGTCTTGCCCTGTTCATCGACGTACTCAATCTGTGCGTTGAATATCTTGTGCTTGCAGTGCTCGGACCATGTCTGCGCGACGATTTCGATTTCGATGTCCGTTGGTCCCACTGGCAGATCGATCGAGCGTCTCCGCGCGGCGATATCGGCCCTTCGGTAGTACGCCTGGACCGCTTTGAGTTCGTTCAGTTCAAGCGCCCAAAGTCCTTCGCGGCTCATCGCAACGAGCTTCTCGTCGGAAACATCAAGCGAGATTTCCTTCACCCCGGCATCGCTCACGTCGGTCACGATGGGCGGCCCGAGCAGCGGCGTGTACGGTCCTGTCGTCTTTCCGTTCAAACGCGCGACGGCCCAACGCTGAATCAGTCCGTTCGCTAACAAATCGCGCGCAACGCGATGACAATCGTCCTCGGTCAGATTGCCCTTAAACAGAAATTGCTTCGACGTATAGACCGCTTCGCGCGGTCCAAGCGGCCTCCCGATTACGTCCGAGATTCCTTCGCCCGCGCTCTTGCCGACGTTGTCCGTGACCCCTGGCCGAAACCCCACTTCGATCAGGTAGTCGTACTCCTGTCCGTTCGCGTTGCCGCCCGAAGACTCCTGGATGATCGGATCGGTGAGCAGCTCATCCTTAACACGTACCAACTCGTCCTGCGAAAGGTCCGCGCAAATCGTGTACGCCTGCCGAACGCCTGCCCGCTCGACGCGCACACCGATGTCTTCCTCGAGTTGCGCGCGCAACGCATCGCCCGCCGGATCGCGAAATTCCGGCCGCATGCCCACGGATACGAAATGGACTTTCCGGTCGTCGTCGGCGACCGTGCTACTCATACTCAAGCGTCCCCTTGTAAAACACCTTCCGTTCGCCCTTGATTACGCGGCCGATGACGGTCCCCGCTTCCGCGGCCTGCTCGATCGCGTCCAGCGCTTTGTCCTTGTGCTTCTCCGGCACGATGATCATGTACCCCACGCCGCAGTTGAACGTCCGCAACATCTCCGATTCCGCCACGTTGCCCGTGTTTCGCAAAAAGCTAAACAACCCCGGCGCGCGCCATGTCGAAAGGTCCACCTCTGCGCCGTGTCCCGCCGGAAGCGATCGCGGGAGATTGTCCGTTATACCTCCCCCCGTGATATGCGCCATCGCCTTGATCGTCACAATCCTGCTCACGATTTGGATGAGCGCCGCGTAGCAGCGGTGCGGCTCCATCAACGCTTCACAGACGGTGCGCCCCGTCCCCGGCATAGCGTCGTCCAAACCCAGCCCGGCCACCTCGAAACAAATCTTCCGCGCCAGGCTATAGCCATTCGTGTGCAGGCCGGACGACCGCAACCCGATAATCACGTCGCCCTCGTTCACGGTCGATCCGTCGACGATCTTGTCGCGATCCACCACGCCCACGATCGTCCCCGCCACGTCGTACTCCTCCTGCGAGTACATCCCAGGCATCTCGGCCGTCTCGCCGCCGATCAGCGCGCACGGCACATACCGGCAGCCCGTCGCCAATCCGCGAATGACTTGCTCCACGACAAACGGATCCAGCTTGCCGAACGCGAGGTAATCGAGAAAGAAAAGCGGCCGCGCGCCCTGCACGAGAATGTCGTTCACGCAGTGCGACACGAGATCGATCCCGATCGTGTCATGTATGCCGGACATGAACGCGAGCTTCAGCTTCGTCCCCACGCCGTCCACGCTCGAAACCAACACCGGTTCTTTTAGGTTGCCGACGTTGAAGTTGTACATCGCCCCGAACTGGCCGATGTCCTGCAACACGTTATCGTCGAACGTTCGCCGGATGGACTCCTTCGCCCGCCGTAACGCCTCGTCCGCCGCGTCGATATTCACCCCCGCGTCGCGATATGTCATGCCGGATTCCGGCGTCATCATGAAAAATAGCCCTTCCAAACGGTAATCAAACGATGCATCTCCCGGACCTGCATCTGTACGCTGGGCCCGCGCTTGGGTACGTAGGGTGGGGCCGCGCCCCACCATCCGACTGGCCCGCGCCCCACCATCCGACTGGCCCGCGCGTTCAATGGTAGCGGATTGCCCAACAACGAAAAAAGCGCAATCCGTAGCGCCGATTTCAATCGGCGGCGCACGCCTCGCATTACCCCTCCGCCTCTAAGAAATACGTCCTATCGGTCCCATACGTCCCATCCCGTTCATGGTGAGCCTGTCGAACCACGAACGCTCGAAACGCCGATCCGTCACCGTAGCGCCCGGGCTCCGAAGCCCTCGCGGATTGGGAAATCGGCGCTACGATGCACAAATTCAGCGGCACCCACCGTGGTATGGTCAGAACAACATGGACGCCTCAGCCCTCGAAAAGGTCCGCCAGTGCTACGAGGCGAACGGCAAGGAGCTATTCGTGTACGCACTTTCCCTGACCGGCACGCCCGAAACCGCCGAAGACGCCGTCCACGCTGCGTTCACAGGAGTATTGCGGATGGCGCGATTGCCCCGCGATTTGCGGCCCTACGTCTTTCGCTGCGTCCGAAACGCCGCAATCGATCACGCGCGCACGGCCGCCAAGCCGCGCCTCGAGCCCGTCATGTTCGAACGCAACGGCCATGCCGATCCAAATCTGCCGATCCTCATCGAGGACGCACTCGCCGCGTTGACCCTCGACGAACGGGAAACCATCGTGCTCAAGACATACAGCGGTCTTACGTTCCGCGAAATCGCGGACACGCGCGAAGTCTCGATCAACACCGCCGCCTCGTGGTACCGCCGCGGCATCGAGAAGCTCCGCGCCGCATTAGAGGATTCGACGACATGAACATCGAGCAGGAACTATCCAAGCTCCACCCGCGAGGACCCGGCGAAAATCTCGCGCAGCGGATGGACAATCTTTTCGATGGCGCGACGCCGTCGTCAGCCCCCTGGTATCGCCGCCCGGTAGCGCTTTGGCAACTGGCCTTCGCGTGCGCGCTCCTCGTCGTAGCCGGGTTCTATGCCGGGCGAAGTACTCCGAAGGACGCCCCCCCTGCGCAGGAACGCACAGTCACCGTCTACTACATTGGAGGCGCAGACACGCTCAAGGCGTTGAATTCGCAATCGAGGACCGGTTTTTTGCTCGGGCCGGATCCGCCGGAAATCCGCGTCGAGAGCGCACTCGTCGTGAACAAGGACGGTACCGATGCCACGTAGATTGTTGATATTCGCCGCGTCTATCGTCGCCGGCTACGCCATTCCAGCGCGCGGAGAATCACCGGGGACCTACGTCGCGGACATCCGCGCGTATCGCCTGCACGGCGGGGCGCAAGGCTCGGCAGGATGGAACGGACAAATCCTTCAGATTGAAACCACGCGGCAACATGGGGTCTTTTCCGTTAAGCAGAGTGGGGGCATCCAAATCGGAGATTTAACCATCGGAGTCCGCGACGGTGAAATCACATGGAACGGACAACCAGCGCCGCCGGAATCGTCCACGGTAATCGCAAATACCACCATCGAAGGTAGGTTCGGCGAAGAGGTCGTCGTCCGCACGCTCGACACCAGCGTGCCGCAATACTTCGAACAAGTGGATCCAAATAACCTTGGAGTCTTTCGGCTCCGCACACTCGACGATTGGATCGGCTTTGTAGCAACGCTACGCGTCGATACGCCGGAGACGCACCCTAACCGGCGGCTTCCCGCGGGCGCGTACTTTCCCGCGCTCGCCGTTCGCGCCGCTATACCCGAAGGACGCGAGCGCATCGATCACGTCGCGCTGGACATCGGAAAACCAATTCTATTTGTTGACGAATCGGAGTCTCAGCCGTCGGTTCAACCAAACGACTGGATCGCTTTCTTCACGGTATCCCGGGACGGTGGTTCGTTTGTTACGCTGCTGCGCGTGCGCGAGGCCGCGGCGAATACCCCCGACGTCGCGGGCACCACCAAAGGATTTCTCTTCGAGTCCAGAGTTTACGAAATCAACGGACGCCTGCAAGACGACCTGCCGCGCTCCGTACTCGCGCATTCGATCGACGGCCCCCCGGTAAAGATGCTTTTGGAACCGGTGCTGCACGACTTCCCGGTTGTGAATGGCAACGGGGATCGAGAACAAACCGCGGCCGACCTGGAAGCGTTTCTCAGCGGCGTGCCATACGGAGGAAAAGCGGAACTTCTGTCGGCGCCGCGATTGACGTTGCGGCCAAATCCAAGCACGCGCTACAAGGTTGCAATGGTTGACCGCGGACGCGATCCCTCCCGTCCTCGCGAGGACGTACTCGATAGTGTGCCCTCCATCGGCGATTGGTTGGCACAAATGGGAGTGAACGATTGGCTCGCCAAAACAGATGTCGGCGTACAATTTGGATTCATCTCGGACCTTCGCAACGAAGCACTTTCGTATCGCACGACGAATTCCCCCAATAAGCTGGATAGCTACAGGGAATATGCCGGAATTCTTCACGGGGCCCAGGTTCAAACCATTCAAGATGGCGCGCTGAATATTCAGCTCGCATTCGAATGTCGACGTATCCCGAAAAACCACCGCAAAACATTCCCCTCGCTCGAAGCTGCCAAGGCGCTTGCTTCGTCGACGGCGTTCACCTCTACGTATCAAACGAAATCCGGCGACGTGACGCCGTTTCTCTATTCTGAAACCGAGGAGAGACACATTTTGATCTTGCTACGTGTCACCAAGCTGGAGGAAAACACATGATTCGCCAATCGCACGTACTCATTGTCTCGCTCGTTGTAATGGCCGTTTGTTTGGCACAAGAGAACAGCAAACCAACGTGCCGTATCGAAGCGGGGATATTCCGTGTCCCACGCACCGACATCGACACAATCGGCATTCGCAACGAGGCTGACGCGGACTCTGAAATCGAGATTTGGCGCCCAGGGGAGCCATATAGCGTGATCGATCCCTCCACCACGATTGGCGAATTGAACGCGTTAATGTTCACCCTCAACGAAAATGACGCGACCGTCGGCAATGAAAACAGTGAGGTCCTTCGGATTGGGTTTCCACAAATCATCAATAAATTGAACGAAGAAGCCTCAATCAAAATCCAGACGCCCGTAAGCTATTTCGATCCGAACGATGATGGGACGTTTATGCTCAACGCGGAATTGAATCAAGGCATGGAATTGGGAGTCACGGTTACGCTTCTCGACGATGGCCATCTTGTGATGGGGATAAATCTGTCAGTTGAGTATTTCGATAGTCGCGAGAAACTCGAAGGCGTCGAACTCGATGTCGGACGCCCTGTCATGAACAAGACCGAGGTCGTTAACACCATCCGAGTGGCGCAAGGCCAAACTTCCGTTCAAGTCGTCGATTCCGGCGAACAGGGTCTCCTCCTGCTTCTGCTCAAAGCATCCGTCCGATAGGCCTCCCCGCCTCCTCACTCAAACCGTAGCGCCGATTTCCTAATCGGCGGGGGCGGGGGGTGCGGGCGTTACGCCGATTGGGAAATCGGCGCTACGGGGCACCGAAGGGGGAATTTGGATTGTGGAGGAGGCGGTAGAATAGTTGTGTGACGTGGGGCTACGCCGATTGGGAAATCGGGGCTACGATGCGCCCCGTCAGCTTTTCAGGCCGTACAGCGCCAGGTACTTCCTTTCGAGGTAGCGCAAATAGGGGCCCGATTCGGGCGGGCGGCCAGTTGCGTCGTGGACAATTTCCGGCGCGGTCTTGCGCCGGCCATGCCGGTGTACGTGCTCGCGCAGCCACCCGAGCAACGGTTGGAACTCGCCGCGTTCGATCGAATTCCAAACTCCCGGGACGTCGCTCTCGATTTGCTCGAAAAGCTGTGCCGAGTACAAATTTCCCAATGCGTACGTCGGGAAATATCCCATCAGCCCCTCGGACCAATGCACGTCCTGCAAGCAGCCGCGCGCGTCATCTGGAACGTCGAGGCCGAGATAACGTTTGAACTTCGCGTTCCACGCCTCCGGCAAATCGCGCACCGCCAACGTGCCTTCGATCAGCGCCTTCTCCAACTCGAACCGCAGAAAGATATGAAGATTGTACGTACATTCGTCCGCCTCGACTCGGATATACGAGGGTCGCACCGCGTTCACCGCACGGTAAATGTTCGTGACCGAATTCGCGTTCGCCGCGAGTTGGAACCCGGCCAGGAAGTCGTTCGCGTAATGCCGCCAGAACGGCAGGCTCCTGCCGATGATGTTTTCCCAAAGCCGCGATTGGCTCTCGTGAATTCCCAGCGACGCCGCGGACGCCAGCAGGCTGCGCTCGTCACGCGCGGGAAAGCCCTGCTCGTAGAGCGCGTGACCGCCTTCGTGCAACGAACCGGTCAGCGCCGCAAACGGATCGCGCGGATCGACCCGCGTTGTGACGCGCACGTCGTACAGCCCGAAGTTCGTCGTAAATGGGTGTACCGATCGGTCTTGCCGGCCAGCGTCGAAGTCGTAGCCGATGTCGCCCAGCACCCGCAGCGTGAACGCCCACTGCGCATCGGCGTTCCATTCACGCTCGGTCCACTTGGTGTCCGGCTGCTGCGGGCTGGCCATGATCCGTTCGAGCAGCGCCGACTGCTTCGGGGCGAGGTCGCCGAAGACCCGCTCCAGGTGCTCGGCCGTCATGCCGCGCTCGTAGTCCTCTATCAGCGCGTTGTACGGCGTGCCTTGATAGCCCAGGAGATCCGCCCTCTGACGGAGCAGATCGACGAGGCGTTCGAGGTGCGGGCGGAACGTGATGAACTTCGAGTCCTTCCGCGCCTTCACCCACGCCTCATACGCGTCGCTCCGTTCTCGCGCGAACCGCTCGACAAACTCGGTCGGAAGCCGCGTCGCGCGGTCGTAATCGTACTTCGCTTCGGCGGCAAGCTTGACGTCGTCGGCGTTCAACGAAGCGTCATCGGCCAGCCGCGCGAGCAGTTCGCCCGTCTCCGCGTCGGTGAACATGTCGTGTTCCGTCGCCGAGAGTGTCGCCAATTGCCGCCCGCGCGACGCCGCGCCCTTCGGCGGCATGTTCACTTCCTGGTCCCAATGCAACAGCGCAATCGCCGCGCGCATGTCGAGCACTTGACCCAGCTTCTCCTGCAGACGTTCAAGCGATGGATTGGACATAGCGATGATTCCGGGCCGGGCACTATATCAAACGGCCGGATAGTTCCTTTGTTATACTCCGCCGCCCAGGATTCTCGAGCAATGCCAAAGCCCAACGTCATTCCCGAGCCGGATTGGCGCGCGATCTTCGCGGCGGCGAACACGTACGACCAGTGGCGCGCGCGCGGCGAGTATCCGAAAAATCTCGAAGCGATGGAGACCATCCGCAAGGATCAAGTACTTGGTCCCGACGCGTGCGGGTTTCTCGCGCGGCTTGACCGCACCGTGAACGTCCTCGTCATGGCGGAAGACTGGTGTCCCGACGTCGTTCGCCACGTGCCGGTGCTCCAGAAAATGACGGAGTATTCGGGAAAATTAGTCGTTAGATATATAACTAGAGCAGATAATCTAGATGTGCTCGTCCGCTTTCACACGAACGGGACCGAATCCGTCCCGAAAATGGGCTTCTTCAACGACGCCTTCGCGCTCTGTTGCCTCTGGGGCCCCATGCCGCGCGATTGCCGCGAACTCATCCAGCGCGGCCGCGCCTGCAACGATCTCAAACGCGCCCGCGAGAAGGTATTCGCACTCTACATCGAGGACGCCCAACGCGCCGAAGTCGTCCGCGAATTGATCGCATGCATCGACATCGCATCAGCCAAATCGCCGTGACCCGCTCTAGAGTTCTTCGAGCGCGGCGATCAACTCGGACAACCGATCCATGCGCGTTTCTTCTGTCGAGATCGACTACGCCGCCCCGTTGCTGCCGGCGTACCACACGGAATTTGGGCCAATGAGGTCCGCGATTTGCCCGGCGAGTACGGGGCTGGCTTGCACGCGGCAGCCGCCCGAGGCCTGGACGATCGCCTCTTCGCGATCCGCAAGCAACACGTGCAAGTAGACCTCGCAATGACCTTCGAAACCACCGAGCAGCTTGGCCAATTTTTCGATGGTGTCGCTCTCTGGATCGACGCCATTGATTCGAATGTGCATGGACCGCGCTAGTTTAGCTTCGGCGTCCTCCATGGGCATCACGTCCTCAGCAACGAGCCCAGGCTGATCGCCTCGGTAGTTCACGCGCGCCCGGATCATCACGGGTTGGTCGGCGCGCAACAGGTTTCGCCGGCTTTCGTAGGTGTCCGAGAACACCGTC
>CAYXRK010000028.1:0-34416 GCA_964467615.1 uncultured Nitrospirales bacterium
AGTGGGAAGTGTTCGAGGACATGGCGCGGCGGGTGCGGCCCGACATCAACCACCAACTCGCGTTTCGCGACACCGCGGCCATACGCGAGGAGATCGCGTCCGTCATTCCGTTCTACGACGGCATTCAACGCTTGCGCGCCAAGGGCGACCAATTTCAATATGGCGGTCCGCATCTCTGCGCCGACTGGATTTTTCCCACGGCCGACAACAAGGCGCGATTCGCGGTAGTGAGACCGTCGGAATCCGCGTTGCGCCCTGGAGAGTTTCGTCTCTCGACGCGGCGCGGCAAGCAGTTCAATTCGATGGCGCAGGAAAACGAAGACGCCATCACCGGCGCGGCTCGCGACGCCGTGTTTATGAACGAAGACGACGCGAAACAGTTGGGCCTCGCCCAGGGCAGCGCAGTGAAACTGGTCAACGAACGAGGCGCGTTTGCGGGCCGAGTCCACATCGCTCGCGTTCGACCCGGCAATCTCCAGGCGCACTGGCCCGAAGTAAATGCACTCATCGATAAGGATCGCCGCGACTCGGAATCGGGCATTCCAGACTATAATGCGGTCGTGCGGGTCGAGAAGTAGCTGTCTCCGCGGACTACAGTCCCGCGTCCCGATAGGGCGCCCATTCGGGTTCGGTTTCGTAGATGCGGTCGTAGTATGTTCGATGTTCGAGGCGCGAGGCGGCTTCTTCGTCGAGAATTACGACGCACTTAGGGTGGAACTGGAGCGCGCTGGCGGAAATCATCGACGTGACGGGACCTTCGACGGCCTTCGCGACGATGTCCGCCTTCGACTCGCCGACGGCGAGCAGCACGCAGCGCCGCGAGTCGAGTATGGTGCCGACGCCCATGGTCATTGCGCGCAGCGGCATATCTTCGAGCCGCTTAAACTGCGATGCGTTCTGGTCGATCGTCTCCTGCGAAAGCGCCTTGGCGCGTGTGCGGGAATGGAGCGCCGAGAGCGGTTCGTTGAATCCGATATGTCCCGATAGCCCGATGCCGAGCACTTGCAAGTCGATCCCGCCACACGCCGCGATACGGCGCTCATAGGCCGCGCATTCTTCGTCCACGTTATCGGCGAGACCATCCGGCAGGTGCGCGTGCTTCGGCACGATGTTTATGCGTCCGAAGAGGTGCTTGTCCATGTAGTACCGATAGGACTGCGGGTGGTCCGGCCCGATTCCGATATACTCATCAAGGTTGAAGGTCCGAACGCGCGAAAAGTTCAGGCCGCGATCGAGGTGGTCCTCGACGAGTATCGCGTACAGCCGCTCCATCGTGCGGCCCGTCGCAAGGCCGAGCACAAGGTCGGGTTTGGCGCGAATCGCGTCTGCCGTGATCGCAGCGGCGAGGCGCGTCGCGGCCTCGCTGGTGGGGCGGATGATTACTTCCATGGCGGATTAGTCTACCTGCCGCCGAGAAGTTCGCGCACATGAATCAGCGACGGCGTAGACAGGCAGCGATAGAGGACTTTCCGATCCGGGCCAACCACGTAAAACCTCGCCGACACTGGTCCTGCCACGGAATACACCGCGATCCCTACTGTTTCGCACGGTATCGCGCCGCCGACTAGAAGCGCGATACTGCACTCGACGCGTTCGCTTAGCGACACGAGCGCCCGCGTGGTTTCGGCGGCATCGTTGGCCTCTGCAAACGCGGCGATGATGGGTGCGTCTGCCGGAACCGCCGATCCGCATATGACGCTCGCGCTGGACAAGTCGAGCGGCGTCTCACGCGGTAACGGCGCGATCGGCCCCGCAAGGACAAGATCGGAAATGTGTACGCCATCGGCCCGTTCGGCGACGAGCACGGCGGAGTGCGTTTCGATGGCTGGCCCTTCCTTCGCCGGTGCCGCAGCGGCGGCCACGATGGGCACCCGCGCGGGCGCGCCGATCCAACGATAGGTCCCGTCGTTCGCGGTAAACCCGTCCCACAACGGCGCGGCCTGGCGGGCCTCGTCGGGCGCATACAGCAGCGATACGTGCGCGCCGGAAACGGGTTTGCCCTTCTCGTCCACGACGCGGCCCTCGATTCGTGACGAAGGCAGCAACTGCACGACGGCGTCCGCTCGATCTTCTTCGCGCAACGCGAAGACGGCCGCCTCGTTTGCGGTCGGATGTTCCGCAGTGCCGAGGACAACGCCATCTGCTGGCAGCGTATCGAGCGGCAGCGTGGTCGAGCCGTTCTCATCCGTGGAAATCCAACCGTCGATGGCGGGGCGCAGAAGGCGAATCGCCGCGCCGCTCACGGGTCTCTCGGTCGAATCGACGATGGTCACACGATATTCGGGCACGGGCGGCAGCCAGAACGTCGGTGCTTCGTAGGCGGCGCCTGGCGCGAGATCGATTTCGCTGTAGGCGTTCGGCGGCAGAACGTAGCCATGGGCCGACTCGAATCCCAGCGCCGTGGGGCCCGAGCTTGCCGTGAATCGATACTCGCCCGTGGGCCCTGTGCTCGAAACGGCCACGCGCACGCCCATGCGCTCGAGGTAGATCCGCGCGCCCGCGATCGGCGATGAAGTGACGGCGTCGAGGACCTTCCCGGTCACTGTCGCGGCACTGGCCACGAATACGTCAACGTGCTGAACCGGACTCTCGCCCGATATGAAGACCGGTTGACGCGTCGTGCCACGGAATTCCTCGCCGCTTGCGAAGCAATCGTATCCGCCGGGCTTGAGGCGAATCACGAACGAACCATCGGGCCCGGAGCGCGTGGTCGTGGTTTCGCGGATCGGTTGGGTGCGCGTGATTTCGACCAACGCATTCGCGACGGGCTCGCGTTCGCCGTCGGTCAGCACGTTGCCCGTGAGCAATATGCCCTGATACAGGACAATGTCCGGAGTGTTACCACCGACCACAAGGCCCGCTGCGCCTTCCTGCGCGTACATCGAGTGCGCGATCTTCAACGCGACTTTCTGCCCGCGCGGAAGATCGCCGATGGAGAACTTGCCGTTCTGATCGGTGACGGGGACGTCGAACCCAAGGGGCGCCAGCTTCGTCAGCGGAATCCCGACGTTCTGATCCATCAAGAGCACACGGGTAATCTGCGCCCCAGCGACGGGCGCGTTCTCGAAGTTGACGACCCGCCCGGAAATCGTTCCCGCAGCGCTGAGCCGGATTTCCGCGTTCGGCACGGACTCGTCAATGGAGAGATTCACGGAACGTCCCCCGAACGCCTGGCGAGGGGCGATAGCGAAGAGGCTGTAAAGTTCGGGCGCAAGGCCGCTGAACTGAAAGGCGCCGTTCGCGTCCGCGCGCGTTTCCTGCACCGGGCCCACGAGTCCTGCTTCGAGAAACACGCGCGCGCCTGGAAGCGCGCCGCCATCGGCATCATGCACCGTGCCGCTGATTCCACCGCCCGCGGCCAGCGACGCGCCGAATACGAGAAGGGTGACGAATGCGTTCACGGCACGCGATCAAAAGCGGTCGAAGTTAGTCCTTCGCGACAGCCGCCATGATGAAGCCCATGGTCATTTCGTCGGTCGAACTTTCACCGTAGTGAACCTCTTGGGCAGGGTCGAAACCGCGCTTCTCGGCCATTTCCTTGGAATTGTCGTACCACGCGGTGTACTCGATCCGAGTGCCCGCCGGAATCCGTTTCATTTCTTTCAGATAGTAGACGGTTTGCCAACTGAAATCGTATTGCGGAACGTGTAGCCCCACCTCGCTCGTGCCGTCCGGATAGAAAAGCTCGAACAGCGCCTCGGTGCCGCGCATGTGCATGTGCGGCATGAACGAAATGATATCGACGTCGTCCTTAATCGTTTGCTTGATCGGCCCGATCTGCAAGCGTTTTTCGTAGGGCGGAATGTTGATGTCGAAGTTCATCAGCGGCTTGACACCACCGAGTTGGCGCTTAGGCGGGGTCGAAGTCAATTTGAAGCCGATGTGCGAGACGTCCGTCACCGCCGTGCCGGCACCCGGCTCCTTGTGATAATGGATGTCGAACGTCACACGCGAACCGCGCTTGAGCGGCACGCCGAAATCCGCAGGGAACAAGTTCGCGTCCGTGCCTGACGAGACGCCGCCAATGTAGATGCCCGCGCCGACCGGCGAGATGGCGTCGGACTCGGGCGCATCGCGGTGTGGCGTGAGCTTTCCGTCCGCGCCCGGTGCAAGCAGGTGGCAATTGAAGTGGTGAATAATCTTGCTGCCGGGCTTGCACTGGAACGACGTGATCCAAACGTCGTTGGGCAGTTGCGTATCGGTCAAATCGACCTCGAAGGCCGTGTATTGATCGTTGACGTCATCGCCCACAAAATACGGCGCAGGCATCGCGACAATGAGGTCGGGCTCGCCAATCATCCAACCGCCCGACGCCGCGAATTCGCGCGGCGCGGGCGCGTCCGCCGGATTGCCGGACTTCGCGCCGCTCTCTGTCCAACTCACGAGTGTCGCGATCTGTGCGTCCGTCAGGGAGCGCTCGTTTTTGAAAACGCCGCGATGCTTTTGATCCGCGTGCCATGGCGGCATTTCCCGCGCCTGCACCTTCGCCGCGATGGACTTCGCCCAGGGCCGGGCCTCCTCGAAGGTCATCAGTGAAAACGGCGCGACCATGCCCCCGTAATTCGTTCCGGCGGGCCGGTGGCACTCCTGGCAGTTCGCCTGAAAAATCGGAAGCACTTCCTTGTAAAAGGTCGGCCGCGCGGGCGGGTTCTCGTTGGCGGCAGTGAGGGCCGCGCCGAATGTGGCGAGCGTCGCGGCGGTGAGTGCTGGGAATCGCATGGCGGTAACGCCTCCGGCTAAGGTGCTTCTTCGAAGATCAAGTATATCCGATTGATGTGGGTTTCCAAATGTCGCGCGCATGGAGGCAAGAGGGGCGCTGGGTGTACATCTCAAGAAGATGCGCAAATTGACTCAAATATCGGGCAGTTTGGCGACACTTGAAGCACAAGACAAGTTATGTGAATATATTTCCAGTGTATTGCACCTGATTCACCACGAGGGTATGGATGTGCCCAACGAACTGACGCCGACCGGGAAGCAGGCACCTCTCGGGGACTTACGCCGCCTGAACAGTCACGGCGCCGAATATTGGAGCGCCCGGGATCTCCAGACCCTATTGGGTTAGAGCCAATGGCGTCGCTTCGAGGAGGCCGTTCAACGAGCGATAACCTCTTGCAAACAATCGGGTAATGACCCACTTCATCATTTTGCCGACGCCGGCAAATTGATCGAGCACGGGAAGGGCGGGAAGCGTGAAATCACTGACTATCGCTTGTCCCGTTTCGCCTGCTATCTCATTGCCCAGAATGGTGATCCGCGAAAACCGCAAATAACCGAAGCCCAAAAATACTTTGCCATTCAGACCCGGCGTCAGGAACTCTCCAACGCGGTCGCCGGATTTTAATGCGCCGTCATACTTCGTTCCTTAGCCGCTCGGCTAGGCGCGTGTGGCGGCGGGTGGTGCGGGTGTTTCGTAGGGCTTGGTGCAGCGACTTTGGGTCGCCGACGATGATGACGAGTTTTCGCGCGCGGGTGATCGCGGTGTAGAGGACGTTGCGCTGGAGCATCATGTAATGCTGGGGCATGAGCGGCAGCACGACTGCGGGATACTCGCTGCCCTGCGATTTGTGGACCGTAATCGCGTAGGCAAGGGAGAGATCGTCCATGTCGGTGAATTCATAGAGCACCTCGCGGTCATCAAATCGTATGTGGAGTTCCTGCGCGTCCTCGTCCACGAGCGAAATGATGCCGCAATCGCCGTTGAACGTCTCCAGTTTGTAGTTGTTGCGCGTCTGAATGACCTTGTCGCCGAGGCGAAAGTTGCGGCGTGGGAGGGGCGCGCCGTTCGGGTTCAGCGCGGCCTGCAACGCTTCGTTTAGGCGAGACACCCCGGTCTGGCCCCGGTGCATTGGCGCGAGGACCTGTATGTCGCGTAGCGGGTCGTGTCCGAACTTTTTGGGAATGCGATCGGTGACCAGCTCGACCACCGTTTCCAGGGCTTTTTCGGGCTCCTTGCGTTCGACGAAAAAGAAATCCTCGGCGTTGAACTCGGGCCGCTCGCCCCGGTTGACGCGGTGCGCATTCGAGATGATTCCGCTTTGCGCCGCCTGTCGAAACACGGTCTTCAATCGCACCGTCGGCACGGCGTTGCTCGCGATGACGTCCATCAGCACGTTGCCGGGCCCTACGGACGGGAGCTGGTCGATGTCGCCAACGAGAAACAGCCGCGCGTGGTGCGGGGCGGCGCGGAGCAACGCGTCGAACAGGTAGACATCAACCATGGACGTTTCGTCGATAATGATGAGGTCTGCGCCGAGCGGGTCGTTCTCGTTTTTCTTGAAGCCGCCTTCCTTCGGGCTGAACTCGAGGAGCCGGTGAATCGTCTTGGCCGCCCGGCCCGTGGCCGATTCCATGCGCTTTGCGGCGCGGCCAGTCGGCGCGGCGAGCGCAAAACTCAGGTCCTTCTTTGCATAGATCGCGATAAGGCAATTGATGAGCGTCGTCTTGCCCGTGCCCGGTCCGCCGGTGACTACCATTACCTTCGCGTTCGCCGAAATGCGAATCGCCTCGCGTTGTTCCTCGGAGAGTTCTATTTTCTGTGACTTCTCCGCCCACTTGATCGCATTCTCGGCGTGGATCGTAGTCCCGCCCAGGGGCGTGCGAAGCAGGCGCTTTAGGTGATGCTCGCAGTTGGTCTCGGCGGCGAGGAGCCGCGGCAAGAAAATCGCTTCGCCCTCGCGTTGGACGGTCACCTCGGTTACTGCGTTCGTCAGTGATTTGCTCACCTCCGCTTGATCCACACCGAGCAACTTGACGGCCTGCTCGACGAGTTCGCCGTCCGGCAAGAACACGTGACCCTCGCCCGACGCTTTCCCCAGCACATGCGCCAGCCCCGCCTCGAGCCTTCGAGGCGAGTCCTTTGCGATCCCGAGCGACGCTGCGATTTTGTCTGCGCCGTCGAAGCCGATTCCCGATACGTCCTCGGCGAGACGGTAGGGGTTTTCGCGAAGCACCGCCACGGACGCCTCGCCATACCGTTTGTAGATGCGCACCGCCTGGGCGGTCCCAATCCCGTGGCCTTGGAGGAAGACCATGATCGATTGGATCGCTCGTTGCTCGTTCCAGCCCTCGCGGATTTGCGAAGCGCGCTTTGGCCCGATGCCTTCGACACCGCGCAGCCGCTCGGGCTGTTCGTCGATGACGCGCAGCGTGTCCACTCCGAATGCATCGACCAGCCGCTTCGCGTATACCTTGCCGATGCCGCGAATCAGCCCCGACGCGAGGTACTTCTCGATTCCGTCGACCGTGTTCGGCCGCAGCGTCTCGTACGACTCGGCGCGAATCTGTTTGCCAAATCGTTTGTCGTCGACCCAGCGCCCCGCGATACGGATGGTTTCGCCGGGCGATACGGCCATCAGATTGCCGACGAACGTGACGAGGTCGGGATTGCCTTCTTCGCGCAGGCGCGCCACGAAGAAGCCGTTCTCCGTGTTTTCGTAGACGATTCGCTCGATAACGCCCTCGACGACGACGCGCTCGACACCGGCTTCGTTATGGTTGAGCGAGGGGTCCACGCGGAGGATTTAACCACAACGCCGTTAATACAGCCAATGTGTCGCGTTGAATCGCGCGAATCGCAGGAATAGGATTGCGAATTTATGGAGGGAACGAACATGAAATCGGTAGCGATGTGCGTGATAGCGGCAGTGGGGGGCGTGGCGATGGCGGCGGAACTGGACGACGCGATGAAGGGCTATAAGTTTCTCAAGGGAGAGCGGCAGGGCGCGGTCTGTGTCGTCAAGTTCTACAACCCGCCGACGAACCTCATGAACGCGCCGATGGTCGCGGAAATCCAAGACCTGCTTAAGAAGGTAGACGCCGACGAACAGACGCACGTGCTCGTCTTTACCGGCGGCGTGCCCAACTACTTCATTCAACATTACGATGTCGGCGAACTCGATTCCACAGCGACCGCGCTGGAGAAGAATCCGGACATGTTGCCTGGGCCGGAGCTGCACGCGACGCACCAGTGCTACCTCCAAGTCGAACGCCTCTCGAAACCCGTGATCGCCGCGATCAACGGCCAGGCGCACGGTGGCGGGTTCGAACTCGCGCTCGCGTGCGACTTCCGAATCCTGACCAACCCCGGAAGCGTCGGCCTGCCCGAGGCCAACGTCGGCATTTTGCCGGGAGCGGGGGGGACGGTGCGCCTGCCGCGGCTCATTGGCGCGGCGAAGGCAAAGGAATTTATCCTGCAGGGCATGGTCACCGACGCCGAGACCGCCGAGCGCATCGGCATGGTGATGAAAGCGGTGCCGCCCGATGCGTTGATGGACGAGGCCATGAAAGTGGCGAATCGTCTCGCGTCGCTCCCGCCGATGAGCCTCGCGCTGATCAAGAAAGTCATCAACGAAAGCGCAGCACTCCCCATCGAAGACGCTCTGCGCCTCGAAGAAGAGAACTTTTGGAAGCTGATGAAATCCGACGACGCTAAGCGTTTGATGAGCCAATATGTCAAATCGAACCAGGGGGAAAAGTAATTTCCTCAAGTCTTTCGCGACCGAGGTCAAATCGTCTTTTAACTCCCCCTCGTTGATCGCGAACTCGCCCCGCAAAACCATTAGACCCGCGCGCCGCAGTCGACGGCATCGCCTCGCGGGCGCGATATAATTGATGTGGAGGATACTATGGCAATTCTGACGGAGGTTCTAGACGCAGCGTTGAGTCTTGAGGTGCGCGACCGCGCTGCGCTTGCGGAAAAGTTGCTGGCTAGCATCGAGCACTTGACCGAAGAGGAAGCGGAGCGCTTATGGGCGGACGAAGCCCAACATCGCTTGGAGGAGTACCGCGCCGGCCGTGCCGACGCCGTTGATGCGAACGCTGTACATGCAAAGGCCGAACATCTCTTCTCGTGACGCCCATCAAGTATCACGAGGCCGCCGAGAGCGAGTTGTTGAATGAAATTGGTTACCTCGAACTCCAGGCGAAGGGGCTTGGGCGACGCTTCCAAAGTGAAGTTCGCAGGGCGGCACGCTTCATGGGGCAGTTTCCAGAATCAGCCGAAGAGTTAGCCCCCGGAATCCGAAAGCGCGCGCTTCGGAGTTTCCGATACTCTCTTATTTACTCGATCGAGAAGGACTGCTTGTTGGTCTTGGCGGTGGCCCACCATCGTCGTCGCCCGCAGTATTGGGCCCGTCGCGTCAGAAAAGGGTGAAGTAAGAGGGAACGGGATGGTGAACGACTAACGACCCGTCATGGAACTGCCTCTCGTTGATCGCGAACTCGCGCGCCACTCGCGTAGCAGGACGACCTACGCGTTGCGCACCGTCGTGGGCGGCGTGGCGTGCGTCTACGTCCTCTTCATGTTCATCATCTCCTCGGCGGGAGATTTCGTCACGCCGGAGAGCGTCGGAAAATTCCTTTACGGCATCGGCCTGACGATCCAGTTTGGCGGCGCGATGCTGCTGCCGGCGTTTGTTACCGCGAGGACCATCGCGCAGGAGAAACACGAGCGCACGCTCGGACTCCTGTTGCTCGCCGACTTTCGTGGCGGGGATGTCTTCCTCGCGAAATTCACCGGCGCGTTCATCTACTGCGCGTACTTGATCCTCGGCGCGTTGCCGGTGCTGGCTGTTGCCAGCCTCCTCGGTGGCCTGTCGGTGCGCGCGTTGACCGCGCAGACGCTGTTGTTCTTGCTCACGGCGGGGGCAGCCTGCGCCGTCGGCGTCCTCTGCTCGACCATCAGCAAACGCACCGGCGCGGCCCTGTTCCTCGCCACCGCGCTCACGCTCGGCAGTTTCTACGGCGCGATCATGCTCGAAGTCGGCCTATTCGAGGACGCGATTGGCTTCGGCATGACGCTCCACCCCGCGGCCAGCGCCTTCGACGCCGCGAACTTCGCTCGCACGACGTCGGACTGGTTTCCCGCCACCCTGCTTGGGCTGGGTGTGTGGATCGGCGCGTCGATGCTCGCCATCTATCTCCTCCCGCGCCAGGCGCAGGAACGGCCTGAAGTTCCCAAACTTTTTCGCAAAGCTCGCAGGCGGCTCACGCCGAGAGTGTTCCGTCTGTCTCCGGTCGGACAAGTCTTCGCGAGGGGTTCAGGCGGATTGTCGAGCGCAATCGAGTCATTGCCGATTCGGATCCTCGCGTCACTTGGCCTCATCTTCGTTGCCGTGCTTCCATGCATCGGGCCGTTGTTCGTCGTCGGCCTCATCATGTACGACGTCGTCGCGTCGATGGAGCAATCGCGCAAGGGCGGTATCTTCGACGACCTGCGCCTCACCGCCCCGTGGCCTCGCCGTTTCCTGAAGGAAATCTACATCGCGCAAGTCGCACGGGCCGCGTTCTACGTGCCCGCGTTGGCTGTCGCGGGTCTATCACCCGGCGGCACGTTCATGTTTTTCGGGGCGGGAATGTTGTCGGCGATGATGTCTTCTCCAATGAGCGCCAGCTGGGACTGGTACGTGGTTGCGGCATGGATTGTGTTCAGTGTCGTGTCGGCAATCGTGCAGGTTGCGTACATCGTCGCGATCGCGTGCTTGGAATCCAGCGCGCGAAACACCATCGGACCAAAGGTAATCGCCGGCATGGGACACTACATCGGTTGGATGATTCTGTTGGGCATCGCCTCGGGAATCGTCACCGCAGTCTCTTTGGCGCAATATAGCGGCGGAACCGCTTTTAGCAATCAGGAACTTCTCGCCGCGCTCCTCTTCCTATCAGCCCAAATCGCGTTCTTCGGCGTGCTCGCCCTCGCCTATTACTCAAGCTACCGCACCGCCTACGAGCGCTTCGTGTAGCCACTTCGTACCGCCGACATCCGCCCGTCGCACGATGTCACGCGTCCGGTGCCGCTGTTCAAATCTCCGGTGTCGTGAGCGCCCCAATCTTTCCGCCTCTCGGGTCTAGCACGCGGTCTTCGAGCCCGCACTCCCGAACGGCTTCGGTCGCAAGTTTCAGACGTTTCCGAATAGCTTCATCCAACGGAAGGTGTGCGACTTCGCGCCACGCATCATCCTTAAGTTCCCACGTCAATCGTTGCGCCTGCGATTCGTTCGGTCCGATCATGGCTCCAATACCTCCAACGGGGTGAGCAATTGCAATGGCTTGGAATACCCTTCCATTCGGTTGATACCGGCGACCATCGCGCTTGTCTTGGCCTTGGCAAGGTGACGAAAATTCCACGTCACGAGTACGTCCATTTCGAATACTGTAGCAAATGCCACATGAAAGGCGTCCTCCGGCTTCTTCGACGGCAAAACTCCACCGTCCATGTAGAGGCGCGCGATGCGGGCCACCTCCGGGTCGTCACTTGGCAGAATACCCAATGGATAGCGAGATACGACTTCGAGGAATTTGGCCCGCAACACGGGGTCTTTCGCGCGGCGAAGTTCATCCAAGACAACGCCAGAAATGAACGAATCGTGGATATTCGTTGCGATCGCGTTTTCGAACAATTCCTGCGTGGCCTCCTGTAACGTGGGCGAGTCATCATGGAATAGGTGACTAATGACTGAAGTGTCGAGGTAGATACGTAAGTTTCGCATGTTCGCTGTTCCTGTTCCGGGCCGGGCCGGGCCGACAAGTTACTACGTTAACATGGGCTTCGGTCTTGCCGAGACTCAAGCCGGCCGACTGCCGCCCATTTCTTGGTTGCGGCGAAGAGAACGTAAAGGACAGGATACGAGACAATTTCCTGCGCTGTATCTACTGGGGTTTTCAGAGGGATTTACACGCTCGCACCTTTGGCGTAGTATGGTGTCGAGAGTCTAGGAATGTTCTCGAATCCCTGACGGAGGGTTTGACCCCTTGGATCCGCTGCACCGCCAATTGCGCAGGCTCGCGCGCAGGCTCGCCGTCCAACGCTGGGCGGGCTATGTCTCCACCGGGGTATTCTTCGGCGCGTGCGGCGCGACCGTGTGGGTGGTCGTCGCTCGCCTCTTTCCCGGGCTCGGCGATCCGCTCCCCATTAGCGCTGCATCGGTGGGCGCGGGGGTGCTCCTGGGGACTGTATTCGCGGTCCTTCGCCGGCCCTCAGTGCTTGACGCCGCGCTTGAGGCGGATCGCAGACTCGGCCTGCGCGAACGCCTCACGAGTTCGTTCGAGCTCGCGGGGGTCGAGGGCGAAATGGTTCAGGCCTTGCACGCCGACGCCCGCCGTCATCTCGCGCGTCTCAACACCCGCGCACAATTCCCCTTCGTCTCGACTCGTGCGATGCGCTGGACTTTTGCGCCGCTACTCGCGTTTGCGCTGACATGCACGCTTCTCCCCGAATTTGACCTATTCAAGCAACGCTCTCGTATCGCCGAGGCGAAGGCGCGCGACGAGGCGGTGGCCGTGCACGTCGAGCGAATCCAGGAAGCCGCGATGAAACTCCACGAGGAGAATGTCGAAGGCGGTCTGGTCGACGGCGCGATGGCCGAGATCGACGCGCTCGCCGACGATTTGCGGACAGGCGAGATTACCGACAAGCAGGCGTTGGCGCGGCTGACAAACCTCTCCGACGAACTCTCCGAGCACCGCGAGGCGTTGGCTGAGAAGAGCGCGCTTCCGAAGATGGTTGACGATCCGGAGAACCTCGGGCTCGCGCGAGATATGGCGAAGGCGCTCCAGGATGGAAACATGCAGAAGGCTGCCCAGGCGGCGGCAGACCTCAAGAAGAAACTCGAAGCGGGCGAGTTAACGAAGGACGAAGCCAGGAAGCTCTCGGAAGACCTCAAGAAAATGGCCGAAAAACTAGGCGGCGCGAACACCGAGCTCGGCCAGCAACTCGCCCAGGCGATGGCGAAGGCGAGCGCGTCCCTGGCGTCTGGCGAAGGGAAAGAAGGCGCGGGCGAGGCCATGGAAGCTTTGGTAATGTCGCTCGAAGATTTGGAGTCCTTGGCCGAACAGCTCAGCCAGCTGGACACAGTGATGGCGTCCGTCCAGGAATGGCAACAGGGCCTGTGGGGCCCAAGTGACTACTGCCGCCTCTGCGGCGCGAAGCTCGGCGACTGCGAGGGCGGCGAGTGCGATGCGCAGGGTGGCCACAAGCACAACGGCGTCTGTGGCACGTGCGCCGGTTCGGGCAACGGTCCGGGCATGGGGGGTGCGGGCCGCGGCGCGGGTAACGAGGTCGGCGAACTCGGCGATCCGCAAGTGGCCTTTCAGCCGACCAAAGCGCCCGGCCCGATGACGAGGGGCAAAATGCTGGCCGACATCTTGCAAAAGTCCGCGCCTGAGGAAGGCGAACAAGCGACGGTCGAGTACATTTCGGGAGCGTTCGCTTCGGCGCAACAGGCCGCCGAGCAAGCGCTGACCCAGCAAGAGATTCCGCGCGGCTCGGAAGAGTACGTGCGTCAATACTTCGGCTCGCTCGAACCGGAGAAGGAAGAGTAAACAATTCGCGGCGTCGTTAACGCGCGTTCGCGGCAAATGGGCAGAGGAGGAGAGGACCATGAAGACGGCATTGACGGTACTGATAGCGGCGGTGGTATGCGTTCCGGCGTTCTCGGGCGATCTAAAACTCGAATCAAAGACGTTCACCGCGAGCGAAGCGTTCGAGGCGATGAAGTCCCTCGATGGCACATGGACTGGCGAAGCGAATGTAGTTAAAGAGGGCCAGCCGAAAGAGGAAGGCACGAAGAGCGAGACGAGCGTAACGTACAACGTCATCGCCAACGACACGAGCATCGTCGCCACCTACGGCGAGGGCACGCCGACGGAAATGGTGAGTCTCTTCCACCAAGACGGGCCGGACAAGTTGATCCACACGCACTACTGCGCGGCGGGCAACCAGCCCTCGATGCAGTTCAAACCCTGCTCCGATCCGAATACGATTACATTTCTGTTCAGCGGCGGGACCAACATGGACGTGACCAAGGACGGCCACGCGCACGACACGACAATTCGCATCGTCGACGAGAACACGATCGAGTCCATCTCGGCCCTTTGGAGCGGCGGTAAGCAGTATTCGACCCGTTACGCCACCATGACGCGCCAGAAGTAGCGCAGCAAGGCCCTCGCACTACCGTTGTTGCGCGCCGTTCTTTTTCTTCGGCCGCGAGTTCGCGCGGCGCTTGGGCGCGTTCTCGACAATGTCCGGCGGGGGAATCGCGAGCCGAAGTTCTTCAATCGTCGTGATTCCTTCGGCGGCTTTTTGCACGCCGTGTTCGAGCAGCGTCGTCATTCCCGTTTCGAGGGCTGTTTCGTGCAGCACGCTCGTTCGGGCGCGGGTCAACACGAGGTCCGCGAGCACATCGTCCACCTTGAGAAGTTCGCCAATGGCCGTGCGCCCTCTGAAGCCGATGCCGCGGCATTCCTCGCAGCCGATGCCGCGCCGATATTTCACGCCGCGCTCAGGCAAACCATACTGCACGCGTAGCGCTGGCTCGGGTTTGTACGGCTGCTTGCAGTGAATGCAGTTCGAGCGGACCAGCCGTTGCGACAATACTCCTGACACGGACGACGCCGCCAAAAACGGCTCGATGCCCATGTCGAGCAGCCGCGTGAATACACCCGCCGACGATCCGCTGTGGATCGTACTAATGACGAGGTGCCCCGTGAGGCCTGCCTGGATCGCGGTGCGCGCGGTTTCGGGATCTCGAATTTCCCCGATCATAATCACGTCTGGGTCCTGTCGAAGCAACGCGCGGAACGCCATCTCGAAGGTGAATCCCAACTGCGGGCTAATCTGAGATTGGGATACTCGTCCAAGCTGGTACTCAACGGGATCCTCGACGGTGACAATGTGGCGCGACGATGCGTGCAATACCATTAACTCTCGCAGCAACGCATAGATCGTTGTGGTCTTTCCGGCGGAACTCGGGCCAGTGAGCAAGAGCGTCCCTTGGGGTTTGAACACCAGTTTGCGCAGGCCGATGACCACCTGATCGAGAAAACCCAACGAATCCAGACGAAGGAGGTCCTGTTGCGAGTCGAGAATTCGAATGACGACTTTTTCGCCGTGAATTGTCGGGAACGTCGACGCGCGCAATGCTCGGTTCAGCCTGTCCTTATGCCCGTCGATGCGGCCGTCCTGCGGGATTTCTTTCTGATACGGGATCATGTTCGCGAGGACTTTCACGCGCGCGACAACTTTTTCTTGATACTTCTTCGGCAGCATGGCGATTTCGTGAAGCACGCCGTCCAACCGGTAGCGCAGTGAAAGGCAGTCGCGCCAGGGTTCGAGATGCAAGTCGCTCGCGCGGTGATGCACGGCCTGACAAATGAGGGTATCGACCGACTTGACGACCCCGTTCTCGCCTAGGCTAAGCAACCGATCCAGCACCGATTCGATGTCCGGCAACGCGAGAGGGTCTTCGGATGCGATCTGTTTGACGGCCTTGTCTTCGCGGACTTCGGGCATGACGGTGCGTTCCCCCAAGGATTTGATCGTGCAAGTCCATATAATGGCGATTTGATACGCTAAAGGCCAAACCCAATCTTCGCCCGATCTCCGTTTTGGTATAGTATGTCGTTTTGCGGTTGGGTCCTGGCGGCCTGACTTCGTGATGCGCGGGTTTCCGCGGAATCCTATGTTGGAGGGATACCATGCAGTATCTGCTGACGCTGGGGGAGTTCAGCATACTCGTCACTACCGACGCCGCGTTGATTCTAATCGGTTGGCTATCCTTCCGGCCGTGGACCCGGCAAGCCCAGGCGCCGCCCCTTTTTCTGACTGCTCCCGTTTGTGTGGGGGCATTCGTACTCTATTTGCTGATCACCCGGTTTCTCTGGATTGGCGCGGAGAGCGGAAGCCCTCGAGACAGGTTATTGGGCGAAGCCACGGAAACGACGGTTCAAGTAGGCCTGTCGGGAGAGTTGACCGAGTCCTCGCGTGCGGTGTCTCCTCTAGACGACTTTAACGAGCAAATCGACGAGCCCGCACCGCCTAATCCACCCTCGCGCGTACTGACGGTGTTGTTGTACTGTTTGGCGTTTTGGACGTTTCCAGTGGCGTACTTCAGTCAGAAGTTGCTCGCCGCACTCGAATCGTACTCGGTGGAGCGGCACTCTTGGCTCGAACTGACAATTCCTGATCCGGAGGAATTCGGCGAAGGCGACGAATTCTACGAGGCGCAGGACTTGGCCATGAACGGCGAGATTCGCGCGGCGGTTTCCCAGTCGAATACGTATTCCCGGCGGCGCATAAACGGGTGTTTTGCCGCGGCACGTATACTGGAGTCGGACGGTCGATCTGCGGAGGCGGCCGAACTATTCGAGGAAATAGCCCGCCAGGTGAAAAGCGATAACCGGGCTTGGGCCGAGGCGACCTTTCGATTGGCGAAAATCCGCGAGCGGGCCTTGGACGATGCGAAGGGGGCCATCGCGCTGTACAACGAAATATGCGTGCGAATGCCCGACAGCCAATACGGAAACATGGCCTCGACAAATTTGCAGCGGCTCAATCCCACGGGTGACGCGCTTTTGGATGCACTGGATGCCGGGTTCGAGTACGACGGTGTTTCGGAAAAGTTGGCCAGTGAGACCGAAGACGTACGCCGAACCGCCCAATCCGAACACAGTCCGGCGGCAGACGGCTGACGCGAACCGGGAAATTCCGGGCGAATGTTATGGCCCGGGCGGGTCGTCCAAACGCTGGGGTCTGTGGAGAACTTCCGTACATGGGGGAGAATCGAACGATTCCGCCCACGCGGGTCGCCTCCTATGGAAAGTGGAAAAAACTGTGGAAAGAGTGTTGACAATTCGTCTTTCGTTTTGTATACTCGCTACGAGTATTACTTATTAAGTCGTATTTTTGGGTTTGCGATTAGCCGGACTCTCTACCGAGACGGTTGAATTGCGAGTGTATTACTTCCCGTCACTGGCAAGGGAATGCCAGGTAGGAAGTTCCAGGTCTTCAGGGTGGCCTTCCCCCAGTCTGCCCTGAAGGTACAGTCAGAAATGACTGGTTCCCACCATCGGCGAGTGCAGATTCGGTAGTTCCCCCGCTGCCATGCACTCGCCTCTTTTTTTTCTTTTTGCGCGGGTGGAAGGCATTTGGCATAAGTCTAGTGCAGGCTATACTTTAGGACAGACAGCCACCGAGGGATCGAAGGCATGTTGAAACGAAGTTTACCGATCACATCCATATTGTTCGTGCATTAACCGTTGACTTTTTTCGACTTTTGCGCTAGGCTATCCCCACTGTTCACCCCAACGGCCTTGCTCCCCCTTCACGGTGACGCACGTCGGTGATGCCGGTCGAACGCAGTCCCTGCGATTTCGCCCTTTGCCACGATCGGCGAAATGCAGTGTCAAGGCCTGGTTACAAAGCGTTTCCCTTACCTGGAGAGCATCATGTCGCTAAGAATTGCACTATCGCTCAACGTATTTTCGGGCATTCCCGACCCGGCGAATCCCGAGGGGTATCGCGAAATTCCGCGACTCCAGGAGCGCTTGGCTGCCGTTTCGAAACTGAAAAATATAAAAGGCATCGAGATTGAGCAAACCGATGTGACCCCGGACGTTCCAGTGAAAGAACTTAAGCGGATGATAAAGGATTACGGCCTGATTTGTTCGTCCGTTTCGGCCTCCTTGACCCATGATCGGCGGTTTGCGCTCGGCGGCTTCGGCCATCAGCACCAAAAGACGCGCAACGCAGCCATTGACGAAGGCCGTAAAGCGGTAGACATCGCCAAAGAGTTGGGCTGTTCGGAAGTCACCGTCCGCTTGCACACCGATGGGTTCGACTACCCATTCCAGATTGACTATACGCAACAATGGAACACCGTAATCTCGTCAATTAAAACCATCGCCAAGTACGCGTCGCCCGAGGTGAACGTTGCGATCGCGTACAAGACGCGCGAACCGCGCAAGCATCTCACGGTCGGGACCGTGGGGAAGTCGTTGTCGCTTTGCCAGGAAATCGCGATGAAAAACGTCGGCGTCGGGATGAATTTCAGTCACGCGCTGATGGCGGGCGAGAACCCTGGCGAGTCCGTCGCGTTTCTCACAAGGGCCGGCAAATTGTTCGGCTGCTACATGAGCGATTCCTACCGCTTGTGGGACGACAACTTGGTGCCGGGAACGGTCCATACGTGGGAATTGATGGAAGTGCTGTTCTACTTGAAGACGACGAAATACAAGGGCTTCGTCACGATCGACATCACACCCCATCGCATGGATCCCAGCCACGCGTGCCAAATCGCGATTGGCAATCTTTCGATCTTCTGGAAGAAGCTCGAAAAATTGGATTCGGCGGAATTGCGTAAAGCACAAAAGACGCTCGACGCCGTCGAAAGCCAAAAGATTATCCGCAGGGTCATGCTCCAGGCCTGACCCGATCCGCACGCAGTTGACTCGCGTCTTCACGCGGCGCATGATCGCCCAAGCCGCAAGGAGTGGCTGAGCGATTCGTCTCACCGGCAATACACACGGAATCAAGGCGTCTCCGTTACGGCGGATTGAGCGATTGACGAGTAGGCGCATCGGCGCCGAATCGCTGATTACGCCGGAACTCGCGCGGGCACTCACCGAGGTTTCCGCCGAAATTCAGCGACAGATTGGGCTTCTCATTAACCGCCGTGGAGAAGTGTGTTTTGCCGTTGTTGGAGACGCCCGCCGCCTCGAACTTCCGGACTTGTCGGCCTATCGTCAGGGCCGCGACCGCCTCTGCGGACTACGACTGGTCCACACGCATTTGCACGGCGAGGGCCTTGATGACGACGACTTGACGGATTTGGTGTGTCTTCGCCTCGATGCGGCTGCTGCGATTGAAGTCGCAGAAGACGGATTGCCAGGTCCAGTGCATGTCGCTCGCTTGCTTCCGGCGAACGAGGAAAGGCGTCCCTGGGAAATTTACCCGCCCACTGCTGTGCATCATCTCGACAACGATTTTGGCGCGCAACTCGTTGCCCTCGAAGAAGAGTTTGCCCGCCGCAGACAACCCAAGGCGGCCGGAGACCTCCGCGAGGGCGCAATTCTGGTGCACGTGTCGTCATTGGCGACGGCCGCGGCGGAGGCGTCCTTAAGCGAACTTCGTGACCTCGCGCGTAGCGCCGGGATCCGAGTGCTGGACGAGGTCGTCCAGCGCCGGCCCCTTGATCCCAAATACGTTATGGGCAAGGGGCGGCTCCAGTCGACTGTGGTTCGGGCTATGCAACTGGGCGCCGAAGTTCTGGTGTTCGACGTCAATTTGTCGCCTTCGCAAGTAAAGTTTGTGGCCGAGTTCACGGACCTCAAAATTCTCGACCGCACTCAGGTCATTCTCGATATCTTTGGTCAACGCGCCGAGACGCGCGAGGGGAAGATCCAGGTGGAACTTGCGCAGCTTCGTTATCTGTTGCCGCGTCTCGGCGCGAAGCACAGCGCTATGTCCCGCCTCACCGGCGGCGTCGGCGGCCGCGGGCCGGGTGAGACCAAACTCGAGATCGATCGCCGGCGCGCGGAGTCTCGCATATCGTTGCTTCAGCGCGAGGTCAAAAAGCTCGGCGATCGCCGCCGTCTACGCCGCCAAAGGCGCATCGAGCGTGAAACGCCGACCGTCGCCATCGTCGGTTACACCAACGCGGGAAAATCGACGTTGCTCAATCGTTTAACTCGCAGTGCCGTCACCGAGCAAGACGTCCTCTTCGCGACACTCAATCCTGTTTCGCGCCGCTTGCGTTTCCCGCGGGAACGGGAGGTGATCTTCACCGATACGGTAGGTTTCATCCGGCAATTGCCCGACGAACTTAAGGACGCGTTTCAAACGACCTTCGAGGAAATTGCGCCGTCGTCGCTATTGCTTCACGTTGTGGACGCGTCGGACCCGGAAGTGGAACAGCGCTTCGAGACTGTCCGGCGAATGTTGGCCGAGTTGGAATTCGACGACAAAAAAGCGATCGTAGTTCTGAACAAGATCGATCGTTGCGACGCCGCGACCGTGGACGGTCTCGCGCGGCAGTTGGACGGGGTCCCCATCTCTGCCCTTGATCCCCGGACCTTCGCGCCGCTCCTCGAGCGCATCGAGAGCGCTCTTTGGGTAGGCGGCGGTCGCTCGGCGATCCCCGTTTTGCACGATTCCGCATATTCGGCTGAGGCGGCCGCCGGATGATCTCGGCGCACGATGTCCGCCGAAGCGCATTCGCGGCAGCGGTAACCGCCGCGCATCTATGTTCGTGTGCTCGCGAGGACCTGACCAAGACTGCGCGCGATCTATTCGCGGCCTGTTCAGCCCGCACGACGGACGTACAGGCCGCGCTTGACGTCGGCGATTCGCAACGCGCCCAGGCCCTGGGCGATGAAGCGAAGTCGCTCCTCGCGCGCTCGCGGGCCGCATTCGAGGGAAGCGGCATTAAAACGTCCGATGTTCCGCAGGACCTCGCCACGTACGGTGACATACTCACACGCATGGGCGACGTGGACCTCGCGGCCAACGTCTACCGCCGTGCGGCCGAGCGCGCCCCCCAGAGCCCGACGCTATGGCTCAATCTGGGGCGTGCCCTCCGTGCTACCGGCCCGAAATATTGGGAGGAAGCACTGGTCGCAATGCGGTCGTGCATCCGGTTGACGAACGATCCCGCACTAGTTGCTGCCGCCCACGAGGACGCGGGAGACCTACTGCTCCTAATGAATCATGCATCGCTCGCGGAGCAAGACTTTCGCGAAGCGCTTTCCTTTGTTCCCAATGCGCCGCGCGCCAAAATCGGTCTGGCGGCTTCGCTGATTCACCGCGGCCGGGTACGAGAGGGCATGACCGAAATCGAGGCGTTGGGCCCGCTCTCGCCGGAATCCACAGGAATCGCGATGGAGTACGTCAGCCGCGCCGTCCAGGATTTTTTTGACGCGCAACTCTACGTGCCCGATACCGCAGCCGACCATCTGGCGTTGGCAAAGGCACTTGTTCTGGCCGGCCGAAGAGGCGAATGCGCCCTTGCGGTCGAACGCGCGGCGGCGCTGGATCCCGACAACACCATCGCCTGGAACTTGTTGGGATCGGTCAGCCGCGAGGCTGGAGACATCGTGCGCGCCCGCACGGCATTCACGAAATCGCTGGAACTGGATCCGGACCAATCGCGCACGCGCGAGGCGCTTGACGCCTTGAACGCCGCGGCCCCGTGAAACATGCGGGAGGCGCGACGGTGTACCATGTACGCGCCGCACGGGCGGCTGGGAAGCGTGATATAAACGCACCGAATCAGGCTGCACGGTCGATGAATTCGAGCGCAAGAGAGAGTGTCCCTTACTCCGGGGAGTCGGTCGCCGATGCGCCGCTGTTTGACGGCCCGATACTCGTGACGGGAGCGACTGGATTTCTCGGCGGGCATCTCGTCCGCCGGTTCCTCGACATGGGCCAACCCGTCCGCGCCACGGGCCGAAACCTCAAAACGGGCCTCGAAATTCAGGCGGCTGGCGCCGATTTTAGGCCAGTGGATCTTCGAGATCGCGCGGGCATGATCAGCGCTTGTGAGGGCGTGGCCGCCGTAGTTCACAGCGGGGCGCTCTCCTCGGCGTGGGGCCGCTACACGGACTTCTACGACATCAACGTTCGCGGTACCGAAAACGTGATCGAGGCATGCATCACGCACGGCGTTGCGCGCCTTGTCTACATTTCCTCGCCAAGCGTGATGACGCGCCCTGAGGATCAATTCGGTCTGAGCGAGAGCGATACGTTGCCCGAAACCTTCGTATCGATGTATTCGGAGACCAAGAAGCTCGCCGAGGATCGCGTCAACGCCGCGCGTGCAAACGAATTGAAGGCCGTCATCCTGCGCCCCAAGGCCATCTACGGCCCCGGCGACAACGCGATCTTTCCTCGCCTGATCGAAGCCGCATCCAAGAAGCGCCTACCGATCATCGGAGATGGCGAGGCAGTTACGAATCTCACGCACGTAAACGACGTTGTCGAAGCTATCATCTTGGCGCTTACGCGGGACGAAGCGCTCGGAAATACCTACGTTATTACCGGCGGCGAAGATGTCCGCATGTGGGACGTCATCAAGGAAGTCGTCGTGTGCGTCGGCCATGAAGCGCCGACGAAGCGCTTGAGCTTGACGAAGGCGAAGTTCGCCGCCGAGGCGATGGAATTCCTCTGGCGAACGCTGTACCTTCCAGGTGAACCCCTGCTGACGAAGTACAAAGTCGGGATTCTCGGTATGTCGCAGACCTATGACATCTCGGCCGCGCGGAGCGATCTCGGTTATGTCCCTCGCGTCACAATCAAGCAGGGGATAGAAAACACACTCGATTCGTTGCGCTCAGGCCAAGGGATCGTTTGGGCGAAGAAGCCGATCCGGCGGACCGCGGAGACGCGTGTTGGAATCCGCATCCGGACCGCGGGCACCTTGGTTGTACCCGCACGTATGTTTCTGCCCGCGGGAGGCTTCAAGCGAATCCTCGTTCCGGCGCTGTACGCGATTCTCGATCACCCATCCGAAGGGTTAATCCTTTGGGACACCGGATACTCGCCCCGCTTCATCGAAGGCACACGCCGGTTTCCCTTCCGAATCATGCGGTGGTTGACCCCCGCCCGCCCCACCGAAGCTGACTCGGTTGTGTTCCAACTTCGAACTCTCGGGTACCATCCCGACGATGTAAAGTGGGTCTTAATGTCGCATTTTGACCCGGATCACTATGGCGGACTGAAAGATTTTCCCCGCTCGAGGGTAATGTGTTCGGCCAAGGCCTGGGAAAATACACGTGATAAGAAAGGCTGGGCGGCGTTCCGCTCGCGCATTCTTCCGGGAAATCTTCCCGATGACCTGGCTGGCCGGCTCTTTCTTCTGCCTGGACCGGACGGCCCCGTGATTGGAGATTTTGAGTCCAGTCTTGATATATTTGGAGATTCGTCGATACGAGTCGTTGAACTACCGGGACACGCGGCCGGCCAGTTGGGGGCTTTCGTCAGGCGCACGGACGGAACGGACGTGTTCCTGGCGGCAGACGGGTGTTGGAACCGCGCTACGCTCGAAGCAGAAGGATACCGCGGAGGCCTGCATCGGATGCTGGCGGTGGACAAGCCAGCCCAGGATGAAACCTATCGGAGGCTCCGCCGCCTTCGCAACGAGTGGCCCGAATTGATCATTGTTCCATCGCATTGCCCGCGCGCATGGCGCGAACTGGGCGAGTTGGAGGAGTCAGCGCGATAATGCCTTTACCGCTGAAAATCACGGGGGTCGGCAGGTACCTGCCTAAACGCGTCGTACCGAGCAGCGAAGTCGAACTGATGTGTGGCGTTCGGCCCGGCTGGATCGAGCAGCGCACCGGCGTCAAGGAACGCCGCTGGGCAAACGGCGAGACGAGTTCCTTTATGGGCGCCGAAGCCGCGAAGGAAGCCGTCAAGGACGCCGGCCTTTCGTTCCGCGACATCGACCTCATTCTCAACGCCTCGGGCACGCCCGAACAGGCCATCCCCGACACTTCCGTCCTAATCCAGCGCGAACTCGGTTTGGGCGAATCCGGGATCGCCTGCATGTCGGTCCACACCACGTGTCTGAGTTTCCTCGTCGCGCTCGACATGGCCTCCACCATGCTCGCCTGCGACCGCTATCGCAATATCCTCATCGTCAGCGCCGACATCTCCTCCATCGCGCTCAACTTCAAGCAGCCCGAGAGCGCCGCATTATTCGGAGACGCCGCCAGCGCCGTTGTCGTCACCAAAACACCCGAAGGCGAATCGAGCGGCGTACACAGAGCGCTGTTCGAGACATACAGCGTCGGCGCGCACCTCACCGAAATACGCGGCGGCGGTTCTCGACTTCCCCCCCAGGGCGCGAAGACGAAACCTGAAGACAATATGTTCCACATGGAAGGCCCCAAGGTCTACCGCCTCGCGCGCAAGCACATCGACGATTTCCTCGAACGCTTGCGCCCAGGCATGTCCAAAGACCCCGGCAGTGTCGGCCTCGTCATCCCGCACCAGGCCAGCTTGCTCGCCTTGCGCGCACTTCGTCGGAACGGCTTCGCTGACGACCAAGTGGTGATTACGTTGGACCGTTACGGGAATTGCGTCGCTACGTCGCTGCCTTTGACGCTGTACGAAGCCGTCAAGACTGATCGCATAGCCCGCGGCGACGAAGTCATGCTCGCGGGCACCGGCGCGGGCCTTACGCTCGGCGCGGTCATTCTGACGTACTAGACCGGCGGCCGCAGCCGCCATGAACCTCGCCGGCCCCTTTCTCGAAACGCTCCGCGCCCAGGGAAAGGCCGTGGCGATCCGCGAGCCCGGCGGCCACGCGGCCACCTACGCGGACGTCTACGCCCAAGTGGCCGCGTTTCAACACTATTTGCGCGAATGCGGATTCCGGTTCGGAGACTCCGTTGTCATCCAAGTCCCGAATGGCAACGCATTCGCCGTCGCCACTATTGCCGTTCTTTCGCTCGGCGGCATCGCAGTACTTTGTGAACCTGGACTTGGCGATGAGATTTACCTCGGTCGCCTCAACGCCGCATGCCCCAAGTGGGTCTTCGTCCACCCGATCATCCGCCGCGTCAATTGGATACCCGGCGCGCGCGCCCTGCTCCGCCGCCGCGAATTGCACGTCCCCCCGCTCATGCCGCGTTCGCTAGGCTTGAATGAAATCGTCGTCTCTAACAAATTCTTTGAGCGTCTCACCGCGAATTCCAAGCGCGAGGCCGTCGTCGAAGACGTCGATGCCCGGCACGACGCCATCATCATCTTCACGGGCGGAACGACGAGCGCGCCAAAAGGCGTCCGCCTCTCACACGGCGCGCTCCGTCACTACCTGGACAATATCGCCGGCATCGCGCGGAGCCTCGACATCAACACATTTCTCGCCGACACGCCGCAGCAAGTGCTCTACGGCCTCAACCTTGGCAAAGAGGTTTTCGTTACCAAGGGCCGGACCCGCCGCCGCGCCGCCTACGTCCGCTCCCTCATCGAACGAGGCATGATCGACGCCTACTTCGGTTCACCGTTCCTTTGGATGGAAATGCTCGATCAGGCCGGAGCGCACCGCATTCGCCTGCCCGCTTCGCTCAAGGCCGTCCTACTCGGCGGCGCGCCCGTCACGCCTGAGTTCCTCGCCGCGCTGCGCGAGTGGCTCCATCCGAATACCACCGTGCTAGCGATTTACGGCCTCACCGAAGCCGGACCCGTAGCCGTCGCATCGGCCGAGGATAAAATCGATTGGAACCAGGGCGGCGCTTTCGTCGGCCGTTGCATGCCCGGCACGAGCGCCGAGGCCGAGGGCGGCGGAGTGGGGGAGATCATCGTCCACAGCAACGCGCTATACACCGGCTATCTCGGACAACCCGAACGCCCGCCGCGCGAAGGTCTCCACACCGGCGACCTGGGTAGAATCGTACAGACGAGTAACGGCGACGCGCTGGTGCTTCTCGGCCGCGCCAAAGACATGATTGTCCGCGCAGGCGTCAACGTGTATCCCGGCACCCTCGAACCCGAATTGCGCGCAATTACCGGCGCGCAAGAGCGGCGGCTTCTACGCGAAGCCGCACTCGTTGGACTGTGGGACCCTGCGAAACAAGATGAAGCCATTGTACTCTGTTACCAGCCCATGGCCGGCGTCAACGTCAACGAACACGAATTCAAGGCCGCGGTCGAATCTGTCACGGGCGAAGACGCTCGCCCCGATTTCTATCTCCTCGTCGATCCTATTCCAGTCACCGGACGCCAGAACAAGGTAGATAAGGAAGCGCTGCGCGAGTTGGCGTTGCGGCGTTTCGGTCTAGCGCGCCGGCCATGACAACATCCGGCTGGGACGAGTTGCCCCGTTGGTTCGTGCCCTTCGGGTGGCGTGAATTCTGGCGCAAACAAGCGTACCTCCTGCGCGACACGAAATCGCCGCTTCGAGTTTCCGCACAGGTTGCCGTGCGCCTCGCGCTTCTCGGCGTAAACCAGACGGCATGGACGCTTGATCAGTTCGCCTTCCCGCGCTGGGACCAGACCGAACTCTTCGGCCCCGTCTTCATCATCGGCCACCAACGCTCCGGCACCACGCTCCTGCATCGCGCTCTGGCGCGCGACCCCAACGCCTGCGCGCTCGCCATGCACGAGATGGTGCTTCCAGCGATCTCGGCCCATCGCGTGATCCGCGCCATCGCGCGTTGGGATTCTCGCCACGGCGGCCGCATTCGTGGACGCATCGATCGCCTCCAGGATCGGTTCCTCGGCCGCCTCGACCACATTCACCGCATTCGCCTCGACTCCATCGAGGAGGACGAATTCGTGTTTTGGTCCGCGTTCCGCTCCGGCATGTGCGTGAAC
Organism: uncultured Nitrospirales bacterium; assembly: GCA_964467615.1. Lineage (GTDB taxonomy): Bacteria > Hydrogenedentota > Hydrogenedentia > Hydrogenedentales > CAYXRK01. The sequence continues at coordinate 26,093 of CAYXRK010000028.1, forward strand.
GACAACCCCGCCTCCGTGTCCCGCCGCGAACTCGACTACTTCCGCGATTTCCGGTCCTGGTCCGAACGCGAACAACAGATCGCGCTCGCGTGGTACCGCGCTTGCCTCCTGAAGAGGGTCAATCGCGAACCTTCGCGAGAATCGGGCGCGCCGGTTTGGATTGTCGCCAAGAATCCCGCGTTCAGCCAGCGAATTCCCCAATTGCTGCGGGTGTTTCCCGGCGCCAAGTTCATCCTTCTCGTCCGCAATCCTCTCGAAACCATTCCCTCGCGCCTCAGCCTCATTCGTGAAATCTGGCGGCTTGGCTACCCCGAACTCGAACGCATGTCTCTCGCGCAAGTCGCCACGATCGTCGATGACAGCGTCCGCACCTACACCTACGCCCAGCGCGATTGCGCCCTCCTGCGCCCCGATCAACTCGTCGAAATCCGGTACCACGATCTCAAATCTGATCTCGGCGCGACAATCGAGAAGGTCTACTCCCAACTCACACTGCCCGGTTCTCCCTCGGATATCGGAAATAGCATCGGCGAAGCGGACAGCCCAGGCCATCATCACTACTCGCTCGCCGACTTCGACCTCTCCGAAACCGATCTCCGCGCCCGCCTCGCTGCCGTTTTCGACGCCTACGGCTTCTAACGCTCAATGTGTTCCGTTTTCGGCGTCGCTTCCGATATCATTTCCCCGCATCCGATAGGAACTCTCATGGAACTCCCCCTCGCCTTCAAGACCTTTGCAATCACGCGCCACCATCTCGTCCGCGAACTCAAGGACCTCTCGCACGAGCAACTTCTCGCCATCCCCGAGGGCCGCGACGACAACATCCTCTGGAACCTCGGCCACGTCACCTGCTCGCTCGCCCGCCTCACCTACGTCCGCGCCGGCCGGCCCTTGCCCCTACCCGAAGCATGGCTCGACCTCATGGGCAAGGACACCCGCGCAACCGATTGGACATCTCCGCCCGATGTCGAAGATGTGCTCCTGCGCTTCCGGGCACTACCGCCCCACATTGAGGCGGACTACAGAGCGGGAAAGTTCGCCACATACGAGCCGTTGCAAATCACGCCGCAGCACACCATCGATTCTATCGAGGAGGCGATCGCATTCCACTGTTTCCACGAAGGTCTCCACATCGGCTACGTACTTACGCTCAAGCAGTTGCTGGCCCAACTTCCAAAGTAGGCGGCGCGAATCGGGCGATCAAGTAGAGATGTACTGGCGTGAGTTTCTAGGGCTGTTCGGAGGGGATTTCGAGTTGGTCCATTTTGTATTTGAGGATGCGGCGGGTGGTTCCGAGGGCGTCGGCGGCGCGAGATTGGACGTTTTCGTGCCGTTCGAGGGCACGTTTGATGAGGTAGCGTTCGAGGCGGCGGGTGGCTTCGTCGAGGGGGAGGCCTTCGAAACTTTCGAGGTTGGTTACTGGTTCGCGTTGCGCGCGCGGAAGCATTTCGACGACCTGCTCGGCGGTGATGATTTCGGAATCCGTGTAGTGCACAAGGATACGTTCGACGACGTTCTCGAGCTCGCGAATGTTTCCTGGCCAAGCGTAACCGCTGAGGCGGGCCATGCCCCTGGGGTCGATGTCCTTGGCGCGGGCGTGGACCCTTGGCGCGTGCTTGGCAATGAAGTGGGCTGCGAGGGCGGGGACGTCTTCGCGGCGCTCGCGCAGGGCGGGCATGTGGACGTTGAGGACGTTGAGGCGGTAGTAGAGGTCTTCGCGGAATTGACCTTTGGAGATCGCCTCGGGCAGATCGCGGTTCGTGGCGGAAAGAAGGCGGATGTTGACTGAGATTTCTTTTGTGCTGCCGACGGGATAGAAGCGGTTGTCCTGTAACACTCGCAGCAGTTTTACCTGCGCCTCGACGGGCATTTCACCTATTTCGTCGAGGAACAACGTGCCGCCGTCGGCAACTTGGAGCTTGCCGATACGTGTCTGATCCGCGCCCGTGAACGCGCCCTTCGTGTAGCCGAAGAGTTCGCTTTCGACCAGGTTGGCGGGAATGGCGCAGCAGGAGAGAGCGACGAAGGGTTTGTTCTTGCGCAGGCCGCCGGTATGAATCGCGCGGGCCACGACGTCTTTCCCGGTCCCGCTTTCGCCGGTGATGAGGACGGTTGAATCAACCTTCATCGCCTGTCGGGCCTGGCCAAGCGCGCGCATGAGCGCGGGACTGTTGCCGACAATGGACTCAAATTCGACGCAGTCGCGCTCGCGCAGGGTATACAGTTCGCGGGCTTGGCGGGCCGACTCGATGGTGCGTTCGACGTTGCGGAGCAACTCGTCAACGTCAAACGGTTTCAGGATGTAGTCCTGCGCGCCGAGCCTCATCGCTTCGACGGCGGAGGTGATGGTGTTCGAGGCGGTCACGACAATGACCGGCACTGGAATCCCGCGTTTTTGCAGCGTAGCGAGCACTTCTTCGCCCGACATGCCGGGCATGGTCAGGTCGAGGAGGACAAGGTCGACGTGCCGTTGATCGAGCAGTTCGAGGCCGCGCGCGCCGTTCTCGGCGAGCAGCACGTTGTATTCGCCGTTAAGAATGGCGCGGTAGGCCTGGCGAACGCTCGGCTCGTCGTCAATCGCCAATACAGTTTGCATGTCCACACGTCCCCGCGAACGGCGCGTCTATCCCGTCACCGATCGTGCGGCGCGATAACGCGCCTTAAGAGGCCTTCGCCGCGGCAGGGAGCGAGAACGCAAAGGCCCCACCGCCTTCGCCGTTCGCCAGCAACTCGAGCCTTCCGTGATGTTGTTCCATAATTCGCGCGGCGAGGGTGAGTCCGAGTCCCATCCCACGCTCTTTGGTGCTAAAGAACGGCAGGAATACCAGCTTAGCGTCTTGTTCGCTGATGCCCGGACCCGAATCGTAGACGGATATTTTACAGTCACCGTTGGATCGCTCGGTCTTGATCCGTAGCGTCCCGCCGTTGCTGCTCATGGCTTCAATCGAATTGCGGACGATATTGCGCAGCGCGGTGGTGAATAGAGCGGAGTCGATTTCGGCGGAGAGTTCTTGCGACGTGAGGTCGGCCTCGACGCGGATGTGACGCGACTTGAGTTCGTCGTCGAAAGACTCCATGACGCGTTTGACCGCAAAGTTCAAGTCGTCCAGGCGGGTCGAGAGACGCGGATGGCGTGCAAAGTCGAAGAGGGTCTCGACGACATTGTTAATTCGGGCGACTTCGCGCAGAACGACTTCTGAAAAGTCGCGGCGAAATTCCTCCGACTCGTGGCGCCTTGGGAGCAGTTGGGCGAAAGTGTTGATCGCGACCATCGGGTTCTTGATTTCCTGCGCGACGCGGGAAGCCAGGTACTCCCACATCGGGCTGTAGGCGATGTCGTCTTGCTCGCCCTTGGCGTCGCCAGGAATCAGGGAGAAGATCGCGGCCACACCTTCGGGGCCGAGCGGGGCGGTACTGACGCCGAGTGTCTTGTTGATCGCCATGTCACGTACACTCTGGCGAACGCGAGGTTTGTTCTCGTTGAGCGTTCGGAGCACTACATCCGCAAACGCAGAGCCAAGTTTCTGAACGCTTCGGCCAAGGACATCGACGGCGCGCAGCTGCAAAATCCGCTCGGCGCTTTCGTTCATCATCGAAACGGTCTTGTCTGGCCGCACGGTAACGACACCGGCGGTAATGTTGGCGAGTACCGCGTCGAGCCGGGTTTGTTGGCGGGCAGCATCTCGATACTGATTGGCCTTTTCGAGGCATGAAGACGCGCCGCGCGCGAGCATGACCAAGAGGTCGCGTTCCTCGGTGCTGTAGGGCGCGCCGCTGGCTTTCTCTCCAAGGAGGATCGCGCCGCAGGTGCGGCCGAAACTGACAAGCGGTACGGCTAGACGTCCGCCGAGGACTTGGATTTCCTTGAGCGCGTCCGTCGCGTCGCGATTGACGTCGCGGTCGAAGAGACAAGTGTTCTCCTCGAGCCAACGCATGAGTCCGACGGAGTATTGAAGTTGAATCGACTGAACGACGTGCTGCTGGACACCGTGTGATGCGACACATTTGACCGTGCCATTCGTCTGCATCAATACGACCGTGCGCACGGTGTCGAAAATGTCGACGAGTGCATCGACCATGCTTTGGAGGAGCCGATTGACGTCCTCGAGGCGGCCGGTGTTCCGCGTCATCCAGCGTAACGCCATTTGATACTGGATGATCGAAGCCGTGCGAGGGACCGAGGCGACCGCCGGCAAATCCTGAACACGGGCTGCATGCCGCGCGCCGATGCAGCGGTTGGTCACTACGGCCAAATCGTCGCAGTTGAAGGGCTTAAGCAGATGCGCGCGAGCTCCGGCCCGGGTGTACGAAGCGAGCGATTCGCCATCGCTGCGGCCGGAAATGATGATGACCGGGGTGTCGGGGGTCTCTTCCGCGACGGCGCGCAACGCGCGAATCCCGAGGTGAGGCGAATCGTCGAGTAGAATGAGGTCGACTTTTACGGATACGAGTCTGCGCAAGGCCTCATCTAGCGTATTTTCGATCAACAGGAGATCGGATTTGGGAAGCGCGGCACGCAGTGATTCGCAGATAGCGCGATCTTCGGCTATGGCTAAAACGATGTTCATACTCTGTTCTGTACCAGGTGGTAAAGATTATACGCGAGCGAGTCCATGTGGAACATCGTCAGTTCGCGCCAGCCAGGGAAAAGCTGGCGGCGAGGGGCAAAGTCACGGTGAAGGTTGTTCCGCGGCCCACGACGCTCTGGACGTGGACCTCGCCGCCGTGCTCGGCGACGATGCCGTGTACCACCGAAAGGCCCAACCCACAGCCCTTTTCCTTCGTTGTGTAAAAGGGGGTGAATAGCGCCTGCAAGTTGGCCTCCGAAATCCCGCAGCCGGTATCGGTAATCGAGATACGTGCGCAGGCGGACTCGAGTGCGGCCGCGGCGCCGCGCTTCCGAAAATGCGCGTAACCGGTACGAGCGCGAACGACAAGGCGTCCGCCGTCCGCGTCGTGCATGGATTCGATGGCGTTCAGCACGAGATTCAGGAACACTTGATGCAGTTGTTGGTCGTCGCCGACGACCACAAGCGGATCGCTTGGAAACTCCTTGACGACTTCCACGTTCGCCTTTCGGGCCTGGCTGTCGACCAGGGCGATCACCTCGTCCAACTGCGATTCGAGCGACAAGGGACCGAAGTTAATTGGCCTGGGCTTGGCGAAGTCGAGCAAACGTGACACGATGGTGTCGATTCGATCGACTTCATGCGGCACGACTTCTTCAAAGGTGGCCCGAAAGTCTTCATCGGAGAAGCGCTTTCGGAGCAATTGCGCGAAGGTCTTGATAGAAACGAGCGGGTTCTTGATCTCGTGGGCCATGCCGGCGGCCAACACGCCAACGCTCGAAAGCCGATCTGCGCGAATGACGTTTTCTTCGAGTTGTTTGATCTGCGAGAGGTCGTATAGCAGCGCGACCGCGCCGGTCGTTTCGTCCCCGCTCGATCTAAAGCACGACGAGGACATGAGTATGGGCAGGGGCTCGCCGCGGGGCGTCATCAGCGAGGTCTCGAAATCGCTGATGGGGCGTTGTTCGCGCAGGGTTTTGCGAAGGATTGCGGCGACCTCGGGCGGCAAGGAATCGAGAGGCGCACCGGGTTCGATTGGACCCAGAAAGCGCTTGACGGCATCGTTCACCGTGGTCACTGCACCGTCCAGATCGACGGCGATGACCCCCTCGCGCATCTGCGCGAAAACCCGCGCCAGGTGCTGGTGCAAGTCTTCGAGTTCCTGATACAGGCGTGCGTTCGCAATGGCGGTCCCGAAGGGTCCAGCGAGCGCGCGGAACGCCGCGACCTCTTCCTCGGAATAGACATCGTGCGATTGCTTCTGCCCGAGTGTGAGTATCCCGACGATGCCCTCATTCGTGATGAGGGGCAGACAGAAGTAGGCTTCCAAGTCCGCGAGGTGGGCGGCGAGCGCGATCAATTGGGTGTCTTGAGCGCGATGCAGGATTTTTTCGAGTAGAAGAGGCTGGGGAATTCTACGCAAGTAATCCATCAAGGGCCCGTGTTCGCGCGTTTCGGCGGGGCCGTCGTTTTCGAGCGTGCTGAAGTACGTGATTAGGTTCGAAGGATCCTTTTCGTCCACCAGCATGACGCGCACCAGGTTGACGCGCAATGTGTGCTGGATGTCTCCTGCGACAGACTCGAGCAGTGGACCGAGCTGAACTTCGGCTGCGGCCTGTTCCGCGATGCGACGATAGAGGAGGTGAATATCGTAGCGCTGCTTGAGCAGCGTGCCTTCGACGTAGTTTCGCAAGAACTCCTTCATGCGCTGATAGCAAATTACGACGAAGACGGTCGTCAGGATTGCCGCGCCGGTATTAACAGGACGCATGCCGCCGCCTTCCAGGCGCTGTCCCAGCGCCGCGAGGGCGAGAAAGACCCCGAGGACCACGGCGCCCATGATGGCGTTAACAATTGCCTTCGAGACGAGCATTCGAGTGTCGAGGAGGTGGAAGCGGATCATCGCGTAGGCGAAGAACCCGGCGAAAAGGGTCGTGGAGACCGGCAGATAGGCCTGCAGAATAATTTTGCCGAACATTTCCGCGCCCAGAATTCCGAGTATGCTGAGCACGGAGATGCTGTAGATGCCGAACAATACGAACTGCGCCTGCCGGCGGTCCTGCCCTTCGGTGCGCGAGCCTTTGCCGCGCAAATTGTTGTGGACCGCTAGAAGCGCGGTCAGGATCATCACGCCCAATACGGCGAAGGCCGGGCCATGTTCCGCGCGGGGGGGATAGCCCGGGACGACCTGCACGTCTTTGATGTAGATCTCGGTGGTCGCCATCACATAAAGCACCGTGGCGCAGAGGTACAATGCGCCGAGAATCCAGCGGTTGCCCTCGAAGCGGCCGCGCGGGAAGTAGCACACGAAATGGTATGTAACGGCGGGAAGGAAGCAGGCTACCATCTCGGTGAACGTTACCCAGAACGTCGCGCTGGCGTCGGTGTCGGTTTGGATCACCATTGCGACCGCGGCCGCCCACAGGGAAAGATTGACCGCGAGTACGGCGAACATGCGGTGCGTGATTTTTGTGTGGTTGCGGGCGAGCACGACGATGGCCAAGCCGACGCACATAAGCGCGGCCAGCGCGTTGCAAATCGTTGGGAAGAAAGTTTCCATTTGGGCCGGCTAGATATTCCAAAGGTCCGTTAAGTGGCGAGTGTGCATTTGAGGCCGTATGGCCGTCTACGCCAGTACATTACGCAAGAACCATTTGCAATTTGTGTTGCGGATCCCCCGTACACCAGGCTGTTCAGGAATGCAATGTACTGCAATCCGACATTTCTGGTATTTTAGCAGATAATTCCTTTGTATGCGATACTGACAAGTGTTTTCGCCGTGTGACCATGGGGTAACTTCTGTTCAATTCCTCACTTTGTCCCTCATATTGGGACGTTCCAACGCTAGAGCGCGCGGCATTCTCGAGAGGGTCGAGATCGCCTAACGCGGGCTGGTGACGATTACCGCGCTGTGGGTCCCTCCAAAACTTAACGCTGTCACAAGCGCCGTGTGTACGTCATTTAGCCTCGCTTGCGCCGGCACGATATCCAGGTTGCACTGTTCGTCCTGTTGTTCAAGATTGAGCGTGGGTGGCAAGATACCGCGGTTGAGTGACATTAACGCTCCCGATACGCCGAGCAACCCGCCGGGCGCGTACGCCTGGCCGATCATCGACTTTGTCGCGCAGATGGGCACACGGTAGGCGTGGTCGCCGAGCGCGGTCTTGAACGCGTTCGCTTCGGAGCGGTCGTACATGTTTATCGCGACGCCGTGGCTGTGGATGCAATCGATGTCCGTGGGCTGCATCCCCGCTTCCGTCATCGCGCCGCGAATGGCGCGCGATACGGCCGAGCCGTCGCGCTCGAGGACAATCGGATTGCGGCCTTCGGCGGCCGCGCCGGCCCCAGCGAGCGCGCCGAGCACTCGCGCGCCCCGCGCGATGGCCATGCTTTCGCGCTCGAGCACCACTACGACCGCGGCCTCACTCAGCACGAGGCCGTCGCTTTTGGCGTCGAAGGGTTTCATGGCGCGATGGGGCTGTTCGTTGCACTGGCTCAGAATTCCAAGTGAGCATGTGGCCGCGAACAACATTCGGTTAAGGGGGGCCTCTGTCGCCCCGACTACAGCGGCGTCCGCCGCGCCGGATCGGATCTGATGGCGCGCCCAGGCGATCATGTCGAGCCCGGTGGCGCATCCACTGCCGATGGTGATCGCCGGCCCGCGAAAACCAAAACGAGTGCTGACGTTGGCGGTCGCGGCGTGGCCCGACGTGGCGGACGAGGCCATTCGATCAACCGAACTCCACCCTTTGTCGG
>CAYXRK010000029.1:0-33936 GCA_964467615.1 uncultured Nitrospirales bacterium
TCATGAGCATCGGGCACATACCCGCCAGCGCGATGCTGACATCGCCCCAGGCGAGTTCCTCGCAAACGATTGCGCCCGTTACGGCGGATCGTTCAAGTCCGAAGCCGCCGTACTGCTCCGGCACGCTTTGCGCGCAGATGCCCAATTCCCAAATCTGCGCGAACAACGATTCCGGCAAACTGGCCGACTCATCGCACTCGCGCGCCTTGCCGCGCAGTTCGCCCGATGCGAACTTCCGCATCGCGTCTTGGATTTGCGCCTGTTCGTCATCGAGGTGAAACTCAGCCATAGGCCGTCTCCGTCAACCGCGCCGCACGGCGCGTCAAAGTAGTTGAGATGTTAGCAGATTTGACGAAAAGTCCAGTTACGCCTGGAGAGGCGTATACAAACTCCGGAGGAAGGAGTTGCAATCGTTTTAGTTCAGCCTGTTTTTCCAGTAGCCGGGTCGCCGCCGAACGTGCATGATCGCAACGACAAAGAGGCCGCTTTCTCTCACGAAGTAGAGGACGCCGTAGGGAAATCGGCGCACGAGGCAACACCGGACTCCTTTGGTTGGTTCTGGCCAGGCATTGGGACATGCCATCGCCAGATCGATTGCTCGGAAAACTTCATCTGCGAAATCTGGTCCGAGTCCGGGCGATTGCTCCTCGTAGTAATCTATCGCGGCAATAAATTCCGATCTCGCTTCCCGGTGAAACGAGAACTTCACGATCGGAAACGGCGCTTAATCTCTGCGGCGACTTCTTCGCCAGGGATCGTAGTCACTTTTCCCGAACTAATTTCTTCCATGCGGACCGCGGCAACGCCGGCCCATTCCCTCTCTATCGCTGAATCGTGAGGGGTCAAGCTTCGCAGTAACGTGTCAACGAGAAGCGCGCGTTCTTCGACTGGCAAGGAGACCGCTGTTTCGTACAACTCTTCTTTGGTCATCTGTTTTGCTCCAACAGGATGAAACTATACGCTTGATTTCGAGGGCCATCAACACATCGCGGAGCGGAGGCGGTTAGGTTCGTCATTCCTGTTTTCCATCCGTGGAGACACCCGATTATTTTCCCGTCAAATAAGCCAATAAGTCTGCGATGCCTTGCAGGTGCAGCGCTTCTTCGAGGCCCTCGGGCATGATTGAGAGATCGGTGCTGGTGACGGACTCGATGTTCGAGCGGAGGATGGTGTCGGTTTCGCCGTGGGCGCGGAGGAGGGTGATTGCGGTGGCCGTCTCGGACGAGATGATGCCGGTGTGCGTTTCGAAGTCGGTCGTCTCGATGACGTAGTTGGTGTATTGAGGGTTGACCTCGCGATTCGGATCGAGAAGGTTTGTCAGAACTTTCTCTGGCCCGGCCTGCGCGACGGTCGCGAGGTCTGGGCCCACGGCGCTGCCTTGGCCTTGAAAGCGGTGGCACTGTGCGCAGTTTTCGGCGAAGAGGACCTTTCCCTTTGCGGTATCGCCGGGCGTTGTCAGTGCGGGACGGTATCGCTCGAGGATGGATTCGCGGTCAGAACTCGGAGTCAACAACTTCAATGCGCGTTCGCGGATATGCTCATCCGGGTGGTTTCTCAATTGCGCCGCCCGGACGGAATCGATTTGGCGGGCGTTGAACGAGCCAGTTTCCACCGCGTCGAATACGAGATCCAGGGCGGCGGGCGTCGAGCACAATGTCTCCATCGCTCGTTCACGAAGCGAAGGGCCCAGTCCCGGCCACGCGCGGAGCAGGATCTTCGACGTGACCGCCGAATCCATTTGCGAGAGTGTCAGCAGCGCCGCGGCCTGCACGTCACCGGGTTCATCGGCGGCGAGGCATCGCTCGAGGATGGGTACGGCCTCTTCCTCGATGACGAAGCCCAAATCGTGAATCGCGTTTATGCGAGAGGCGGATGGTCTGTTGCGGTTCGCCGCGTTGTCGATGGCATCGGCGCGGAGTTTGTCCAATGTCGCTCGCGCTATCGGATTCGCAGCGACGACCTCCGCGACTGCGCTGGGCCGTCCCGCGTTCTGTCCGCCGCGTAGCACGCCACGAACGATTCGATCTCTCGCGTTGTCGTTTTTAACTAACGTCAGCTTCGCGATGCACGCTGCCAGTTCCTTTGTCTCGGCCATGGCACCCGCGAATTCCGCGAGCGGTCCGATGAAGTCGCCGTCTAGCGGTGTCTGGAACGCCGATGCGTCGAGAAGCAGGTTGGTCAGCACGGCCGCCGGCCGTCGCCCAACTGAACTCAGGACGGCGAGCCGCATCCACGGATCGTCCAGGCCTTGCTGGATGAGCGGTTGCAAGCCGGCCACATCCCACGGTGGATGCGCCTCGCCGATCGCGAACGCAGCGCGATACCGCACACGTTCGTCTGGGTCGTAGGTGCATCGCAATACGGCGAAGATCAGTTCGGTATCAGTCTCGGTGCGGAGTAGCGGTTCCGCAGCGAGCAACCCGTGTTCACGCATCGCGGGAGAATTGGATTCCAACGCATCCGTCACGTCGGCGGCATCAAGCAGGCCGAGGTTCTCGAGCGTGTGCAGCGCACGGATGCAGGCGTCCGGGGTATCGTCGCGCCTAGCAATTTTTCGCAACGGATCGCCAACGTCCTCCGCGCCGCGCTCGAGCAGCAGGCGCATCGCTGTTTCGTGGCGCCAGGCGTTCGGATGCGCGACGAGTTCGGCCAACTCGGCGTTCATCTCCGCGCCGAGGTCGGGAGCGGGCCGGTGTCGAAAATCCTTCGGCGCGATTCGGTAGATACGCCCGCGATCATTGCCGCTCGTTAGGTCGAGGTGTTGCTTGATGATAGGCGGAAGACTGTCCGGGTGCTCAATGACCTCGCGGTACATGTCCGCAACGTACAGGCAACCGTCCGGCGCGTTGGCGAATTGGACAGGGCGAAACCAGATGTCGGTCGAGCGGATGAATTCCATTCCGGCATCGGCGCGTTCGGCGATGAAGGTGACGCCGCTGGGTCTCAACGTTTTCCGGTGGATGAGGTTGCTGCCGACATCGCCGATAAACGCTTGACCGCGATACTCCTCCGGCCACGCATCACCTTTGTAGATGGTGACGCCCGTGGCGCTCGTGAAGTATCCCGCCGCTGTGCCGCCGCCCTCGATGGGTCCTGGGACGAGACCGCCGACGCGCAGGCGGGTGCGCACGATTCGCCACGGTTCGACGGGGCTGATGCGGAAGACATCCGCCGCGGCGCCGTCGACAGGAATATCGATCAGCGCACTCGGGGCCTCGAGGTACGGGTTGCGCGCGATGTATCGGTCTTCGTAGACGACGTGGATGATGTGCCGGCTGTTGTGGCAAACGAACTCGTTCCCGTAGAGATCGAATGTCAAACCATGTTGGCCGCCTCCGCTCTCGGCGCGCATCTCGAGCGTGCGCGGGTCGAACGAAAAATCGCGGCCGCGCAACGAGAGTGGGGGAGAGGCGCTGCCCGGCTTGGTGACGCTCGCGCCCGAACTGCTCGTCGCGCCATGAATTCGTCCATCAAGGCGCCAATTGAACGAGTTCAACAGGCCTTGCACATTTTCGAGACCGAAGCCGGTGAACACCACGTCGCGGGTATCCGCGCGACCATCGCCGTTGGTGTCCTTGCAGTAGAGAATGTCCGGAGGTACCGCGACGAACACACCACCTTGATAGCACGCGACCGCCGTCGGCCACGCGAGGCCGTCGATGTAGTCCGACGCTACGTCGTAAACGCCGTCGCGGTCCTTGTCTTCAAGGAGGCGCACCGAGCCGATGTTTTCCTCGCGCTGTTCGGAATAGCCGCGCATCTCGACGACGAAGAGACGCCCCCGTTCGTCGAACGCCATGGCGATTGGATCGCGCACGAGCGGCTCAGCGGCGACGAGTTCCATGCGGAAGTCCGGATGGACCTCGAACGAGGCCAACGCGGCTTGCGGATTCAGCGGGGCGATTCGTGGAAGTTCGGCGGAGTAGTCGCGGTCGAGGCTATCAACGGCCGGGTTTTGACCGCACGCAGCGATCGCGAGAAATGACGCTGCGAGGAAGGGTCGCACGCAATCGCCCCGGCGCTATGGCCGTTGCACGAGTTCGATCGAAACGCCGCCGGGGCCTTCCACGAAGGCAATTTTGATGCCTGCTTTTGGATCGCCCAGCGGCCTCGGCTCCATCGTGAACTTGACGCCCTTCCCCTTGAGCTCGATCGCGGCCGCGTCGAGATCGCGCGTTTGCCAACCCAAATGATCCAGCGAGCGGCCCTTCGTCGCGGCGAGTTCGTCGTTGGAGTTTTGCGCGACCAACCAGACGTTTCCATACTTCACCGCGTCGAGCATGTCCTTGTACTTGGTCCGTTCGCCGCCAAACGCGTTCACGTACCAATCAAGAATCGCGGCAGGTTCCGGACCTTTTAGATGAATGTGATGAAATCCGAGCGTCTCGGGATCCTCCATGACTTCGATCTTCGTGCCCCAGGGGTCTTCGATGAACGCATACTTGAACTTGCCCGGCACTTCCTTGACTTCCGCCACGATTTTTACGCCGGATTCCTGGAACTGCTTCATCTTCGCGGCCAAATCCGGGAAAGAGAATCCGATATGGTCGACGGAGCTGCCCTCGCTTCCTTCGAGGCCCGGCCCTTTCTTGAAGAAAATAACCAGCGTCTCACCGAATCGCAGGCGGTCTGGCTTGCCCATGTCCTCCCCGCCCAGGTTCGTCACGTACCACGCGACCGCCTTCGCGGTGTCGTCCGCGGAAAGATGCACGTGATCGTACGGGAACGTCGCGGCCGCAGCGGCAATGCACGTCGCGCCCGCGACGGAAATCACGAGTTGTCTCAACATGAATTCTCTCTCCTAACGTTGTGGGTTGCGGGAGCGCGCATTGTACCGAAGTGGAGACGGAGTGGGTAGAGTCGCGAGGCTGACAAATAACTAGAGTAGTCATTACAATGGGCGAATGACGACTGAACCCGGAAAACGTCGCGCAAGGTTCCGTACCCGGCTACTGATTACGACAGTGGCCGCGTGCGGCGCGGCTGTTCTTACCGCGATACTCATGCCGCGAGAAGTGGAGCGCGCGCCTGAGCCCGAGGCCGAATCGGACGTGGCTGTGCCGGTATCAGAATCAGACTCGGCGATCCCGGCCCTCGGCGAAGCGAATGGCGCGGCGGAGGCGTCCGTCGAGGCGCCGGAGGAGCGCGCGGACGGCGTGCTGTCCGTGCCGCAGATTGTTAAACAGTACGACGAAGATAAGGACGGCAAGCTCCAAAGGGCCGAGGCGCCGCTGCTGGTGAAGCCGTTTTTCACGCGCATGGACATCAATGCCGACGGCGGCATCGACCAAGACGAGGCCGCGGAAATGGAGCGGCGGCGGCGCGTACGGGACTCGGGAGGAGAGCCGGTCCCGCAATAGGGACCTCACCGGTCCTGGTTTTCGTACCAGTAATTGCGGACAAAGCCGTCCAGTTTCGCTCGAGAGAAGGCAAACCAAAAGGGCGCAACGAGCAACGCCCTGATGTGGTGCCAGTCGCCGAACTGATCGAACTTCCGCATCGAGTTGAGCGTTTTCGCGTTCTTGAGGCGCACGAGCTTTTGGCCGCGGCCCTTGCCAATGCGCCGAAGGCCCATCAGGAGTTGCACGTCCTCGGCGTAGAGACGCCCTTCATTGTATCCGCCGACTGCGAGATAATCCTCCCGGCGGTAAAAAACGACACCGGTGTCCATCCCGGTCAACCATACCATCGGCAACATCGACGCGTAGGTCAACGCGATGCCCAAGGACCATCGCTCGAGCCGTACGCCCGATGCCCCAGCGATGTAGCGATCATTCGTCATCGCGTCGTGGATCGCGTTGAACGTCTCCGGATGAATGCGTTGATCGGCGTCTACAAACGCTAGTATCCGTCCGCTCGCCGCCTTGGCGCCGCCGTTGCGCGCGCAGGCGATTGCCCGCTTCTCGACCCGCGCCACGACGCAGCCACGGTCGCTAGCGATCTCGGCCGTCCGGTCGGTGGACATGTTGTCGGCGACGACGACTTCAACCACATCCTCGCCGAGCCGGAATCTCTCTCGCGCTACGTCGATGGTATCCAGCAGCCGCGGGATATAGCGCTCTTCGTTGTACGCCGGGATGACGAGCGAGATTTCGATGCGGCCGTCGGTCATATCAGTGACTCCACAAAACGAAAAACCGCCCGGCCGGGTCCGGCGGGACGGTTTCAAATCACGGTAAAAGATGGTGCCGGAGAAGGGACTTGAACCCCCACGAGCTTGCGCTCACATGGACCTGAACCATGCGTGTCTGCCAATTTCACCACTCCGGCAACGGGCAATAACGATAGCGAATGAACGCCGGAATTGCAACGATTTCGCCGTGCCTGCACGGCGTTAGCTGAGGTCAAGTTCGGTCTTGACGTTATTTCTACCGGAGTCCTTGGCGAGATACAACGCGCGATCTGCACGTTTGACGAGAGACTCAGGGGTGTCCTGCGCGTTGACTTGACTTACCCCGAGACTCATGGTGATTTGTCCGATCATTTCGCCGGTGTCGCGGACGCGCAGTTTTTTCCGCTGAGTGCGCGAGCGAATTTGTTCAGCGACCGCGGTCGCGCCGGCCCGGTCGGTGGTGGGGAGGATTACCATGAACTCTTCGCCGCCGTACCGCGCCGCGAAGTCGACGCCCTTGATACATTCGGTCAGAGTCTCGCCCATCAACTTGAGGACGTGGTCGCCAACATTGTGACCATGCGTGTCGTTAAACTTTTTGAAGTGGTCCACGTCGGACATAATCACGGAAAACGCCTCGCGGTTTTCACGGAACGCTGCTAGAAGTTCTTCCAACCTTTTGTCGATTGCCTTGCGATTGTATAGGCCGGTCAGGGCGTCCGTGTTAGCATCGCGCTCAGCGACTTGAAGCTGTTGTTTGAGTTCCTCGGCTTCGGCCTTCGCTTCATCGAGCCGATCCTTCATTTTTCGGCTGGACTCCCCCATGTGCCGCGTGTCCTGGATGAGGCCGCGGACGATTCCTTGAATATCGCCGAGGTCGGACGTTTCACCCAGGGCCTCGGCGTAGCGAGTCAGATTGTCCCCGTACTCGGTGGCGAGGGTCCCGGCGGTAAGAATCTCTTCGAAGACCATGCGCAATAGTGCTCGAGACTGCTCTCGGGCGTGTTTCGCAAGCAGATCGCCGCGACTAAATCCGATGAACTCCAGGAATAGACTGGAGTTGACTTCGTCCGTAAAGGGCTGGCCGTTTCGGATGCGGTCTTCGATTACGGCAGAGAGCTCAGGGTTCACGCTGGAGACGTGCTCGAACCAGACGTGATAGTTCTCCGGCGTTACCGGAACCCTCATCTTGCTCATTCGCGTCAAAACTCTCTTCGCGGTTTCCGCGATCGGACGCGAGTCCTCTGGGATATTCCCCATGCGAGCAGCTCCCCTTTCACATTTACCCCCCGGAAGGGACGAATCCGCAACAATTTTGACAATATACCATAGATCGAAATCCAAGTAAAGTGAAAGAAACTATGGTTTTCTGTCACTAGACTACCCCAATTTCGACCCTTGGGCCAAAAAAGACGGGATACGAGTGAATACGGAGACACGATGCTTCGTCCATTGGATCGGGATTGGGAGAGGCGTGGATGAGCGTGCCGCTTGAAGGATCTCTTCTGTATGATGTGCTACCCGTGGCGGATGAATCTCATTGGGACGCTCGGATCGAATCCGACGCAGGGCTCGTGGCGCGCGCGCGAACGGGCGACTACGCGGCGTTTGAGGAACTGGTTCGGCGGTACCGCAACGACGTGTACGCGTTGGCATTCCACTATTTGCGTCAGCGTGAGGACGCCTGGGACGCCTCCCAAGAGGTCTTTATTCGAGCGCACCGAGCGCTGGGCCGGTTCCGGGGCGACGCGAGTTTCAAGACTTGGATATTGCGGATCACCGCGAACTGCTGCAAGGACTTATTTAAGAAGCGACGCGTCTCAACCGTCCCGCTCGAGGAACTCGGGGGCGAGGTTGGAGCATCTACGGAACGCGATCCGTCGTCGGAACTCGAATCGCGCGAGTTGGGGGCGGCCATCGAGGTCGCCTTGGACGGCTTGCCGCAAAAGCATCGGATCGCTTTTGTGCTTCGCGAATTCGAGGGGCTTTCGTACCAACAGATGGCGGAGGTCATGGGTTGCACCTTAGGGACAGTGATGAGCCGGCTCCATCATGCTCGAAAAAAACTGCAGCGCGCCTTGATCGGTATGGGCGTAGTGGAGACCAATTGACATGAGCACCCGCAATGATAAACGGCGCGTCGAACGCTGGTTCGACGGCGAATCGGACGTTAAGAACTCGGGCCCCGAGAGCGCCGCATATTTGGAGTATCTGCAGCGCACGCGGAGCGCGGTTGCGTCGATTGCGGAGTCGCCGGGTATCGGCGATGCGCGGATGGGCGAGTTTCTGCGCGGCATTCGTGACGAGATTGAATCGCCGCGCCGCGGCTGGAGCGGCATGTGGGCGCTTGCCTCTGCTGCTGCTGCTGCCGTGGTCGTTGCGATTTCGATTATGTTCATCGTCATCGGGGGGCCGTCCCCGGCGCAGGCGAACACAGTCGACGCCGTCGGGAGCGAAATCTCGGGTGCGACCACCAGCGTAGATTATGAATCGGACGGGACGGCGACCGTGTGGGTGACGCTTCCCGAAAGCGATCTGTGGTGAGGCTCGTTTCGCCGCTGCTGTTCCTCGCCGCCGCAGGCGGGTGGGCGCAATCGGCGGATGAGGTATCTATTTCCGTCGTCGCCGTGCAAGCTCGCAATGAGGGTGGCGCCACGAAAACTTTCGGCCCCGGGCTCGAGGACGTCAAGACAGCTATCGAGGGTCTCGACTTCGATTCTTTTACGAAGGTCAAGGGCGTTACGGTTACCGCAAAGTCGGACGAAGACACTCGCGTTGCAATCAACGATACCTACGCACTGGTCCTGAAGTACGTCTCTCGGGCGAAAGATGGCCGCGTCAAAGTGGAGGCCCGGATAGAGTTGGTTCCGAAGAAGGCCGGCGCCGCACCCGTGACGGCGCTGCGCACCGAACTGACCATGGCGCCGGGAAAGCACGTCAACCTTGGCGGACTGCGCCTTGACGAAGGCGAACTAATTCTCGTGTTGCGCGTGGCCCGTTGATTTGGTCGTCAGTGAGGAAGGAGTTGCGTGACGCGATGGGCGACATGGGGTGGGCAGCCATCGCAACCGTGTTTGGAGAACCCAGCGGTATCGGCGACTTCGTGAGGAAGTGAGGCGTCGCTGATCACGGTGCCGAGGCCGCGCTCGAGAATTGATCCCAGGCGGTACGATTCGTCCCCAAGGACAAGTCCGCACGTGTACAGCGTGCCGTCAATACCGACGCAGGTCATATCGTGGGGCATGGCGCAATTCGAGACACGATCTTCCTCGCGGATATTGGCGGAGCAAATTTGGACGCCCGCTTGCGCCAGGTATCCCAAAGCGCCGAGATCGCAATCGTCGGCGACGACATAGGTGGAGGCGGAGTCCAGACGTTTGAGTTGTTCCACATCATCGTTGCTCAGCGAACACCCGCACAAATGGATTCCGACCCGCATGCCGTGAGCGGTTTGCGCCCATTCGCACATGCGCCAAACGTTGGGGCAGGCGCTGATAGAGGTCCCGGCGTGAATGACGAGCCATTCCGCACCAAGCGCGGCGGATTCGTCGATTACGTTCAGCCATTCGTCAACCGTCAGCGCGCGGCCAGCGCTGGGCGCGGAGGCAAGCCGGGCGTTTTCTTCGGTCACAAAGACCCAAAGGTAGCGGATCGAGCGTTGCGGAGCGCCGGAGTCCGCGCAATGTGCAATCCCGGTCGCGATGCGGCGGGAGAGATCGAAGGGATCCTGCCCGGCGGTTTCGCTGTCCCAGAAATTCTTGGCTTTCACGGCGCCTATCCCAGTGAGGCTTGCTAAGTAGTCAACTCGCTAAGACGGTGATTTATTTCGCGGAGCGCGGGATAAAGTTGCTTATAGATTTCGAAGCGTTCTTGGTAGGCCAGTATGCGTGAGGGGTCCGGATCGATAGTTTCCCGGATTCGGACGCGGGCGCTAGCGAATTCGCTCGCCGCTCCGATAAGTCCGGCACCTTCCGCGGCAAGGGCTGCGACCCCCAGGGCGGCGGCTTCCGGTACTTCAAGCACCGCGATCGGTAGTCCCATGATATCGGCTTTCCGTTGAATCCAAAGGCGGCTCTTCGCGCCTCCGCCGCTGGCGCGAAGCCGCGATATCCGCGCCCCGCTATTCTGGAGCACTTCGAGGTTCAATTTCATCTCGAACGTGACACCGGAGAGGATTGCGCTGACAATCTCATTGCGCGGGGTGGTGAGCGTCATCCCGACAATCGCTCCCCGGCTGGCCGTGTCGAAGTACGGCGTGCCGGTCACGGTGAAGTGGGGGAGAATGATCAGGCGCTCGGGTTCGCTGGGGATTGACTCGCAAATGATGTCATAGACATCGCGTCCCGAGGCGGCCGCGGCCGCTCGTTCGTCGCCGGCTAGAGTGTCCCGATACCATTTGAGTAAAGAACCGCCCGTGAAATTGAACGCGATCGAACAGAACAGCCCGGGCGAGCAGGACGGATAGCAGCACAAGTTGTTGCGGGCTTGTTCCTCGGTCATTACGAAGTCACCGAACACCGGACAAATGCAATCGACCGTGCCGGTTGCGTACAGCGCTTCCCCGGGCTCGAAGATGCCTGCGCCGAGCGCGCCCGCAGGTTGATCGTGGCCGCCAGTGATGGCCAGGACCCCGGATCGCAGTCCAAGGTCAGCGGCTATCGAGGAGGGAATCTCGCCTACGACGCTTCCGGAAGAAGCGGGACTGGCAAACAATTCGGGGTCTATCCCGGCGATATTGAGCAGCCTTTCGGACCAGACATGAGATTGTGCGTCGAGCGCCATCGTTCGCGCGGCGAGGCTGTGGCTAATAGTCGGAGGCAGGCCCAGGCGGAGCAACACGAAGTCTTCGTAGCAGAGGAATTTCCAGGCTCGAGCGAACGTATCGGGTTCGTTGTGCTTGAACCAGAGAATCTTGTTGAGCGAATACATTCCATGCAAAGGCATTCCGCTAATGCGCGCGATTTCGAGATGGCTGATTCGTTCCCGCCACCACTTCGGCGCATCGGATGTACGGACATCGAACGTAACGGGACTGCGCGAAAGGCAGCGGCCGGCACGGTCGACCGCGTGACATGCTTCACCTTGGGACGAGATCGCGAGCGCGCGAATGGGATCGCCTGAGGTGGCCGCGGCCGTCTCGCGGATGGTTTCGCGGACGTTGTTCCAGACCGTGTCCGGATCCAGTTCCTGCCATCCGGGACGTGGCGAATGGAGTGCGTATTCGCGGTATGCACGCGCAATTTGCGCTCCTTCGAGATTGAATGCGACGGCCTTGCAGCCCGTAGTACCTACATCTATACCTAGTACACTCATGTTATCTACAAATCCCTAATGTCCTAGCGAGCCGCTGGCACGGAATTCGCCGCGGTGACCGCGACCGCGCGTGAGCGGTTGACCCATATTCCAACCGTTGGTACACTGGCGCGAATCGAGGCCGTGAAACCCTGCAGTGTTCGATACGGACGAGTCAACTTTGATCCTTAAAATTCGAACCGGGCGCCCGATATTTGTGTAGCCTACGGCAAGCCGCCATTCCAGTGGAAGCCGGACGACTACCGTGAGGGCGCCCCCCTTGTGGATAAAGGTTCTAAAGTTGCTTGGCCACCGGCACATGGCGGGGAGGCCTTGGTTGCGGAGAACGTATCTGGCGTACGCAATTTTTGGAAGGCCTAGCGTTGTCGCTTCGGAACCGGACAAGAGAACTTCCGCCTTCGGCTTTTTCAGTAAATTCGTTTTCGGTCAAGAGATAATCCTTACATCGATATCGGTTGTCGGACTTGAATTCCGGGGAAGCCAAGCGCTATAAATCTAAGCGTAGCAAATGGCTAGGTCGTTTAGGGTCGCGGTGGGGGATAGGCAGCGCGGGTTGCGCAAATCGAGACATAGCGGCAATTAAGTGTTGACAGGTGAAGGCAATTTTGGTAGCCTTACCTTATTGCGAGGGTGGTAGTCGGGGGTGCCAGGGGATGGGATCCTTCAGCGGAGGGATGGGCCGAGGGCCTCGCAAGGGGGATTGTCTTTCGGCCACAGCGCCTAAAGAGGAGTAATCCGTCTTTGCGTTTTACTAAGCCAACCAAAGTCATCGGTCTCGATATCGGGTCGCACTCGGTGAAGGCGATCCAGATGTCGAAATCCGGCGGACGGTTGAGGATCGACAACGCCGGTTATGCGTTGGTTGACCGAAACCAAGTAAACATCGACCCCGTCGCAGCGCAGGCCAACGCGTTGCGGGAGGCGATTCGCTCAATGCCTGTTTCGCAGTGCCTTCTCGTCGGAGCGCTTCCGGGTCAGACCGTGGTAATTCGCTATCCGCGGCTACGCAATACGGATCCGTCGAAGATAGATCAATCCATCGAATCCGAGGCCGGGAAGAATATTCCCTACGATCTTTCCGAAGTATTCTTAGATTGGTCCCTGCTCGAAGAAGAGGGCGAAGGCGACGACAAGCAGCTTAAGGTACTTTTGGTGGCGGCGAAACATGAAGTGATCGATTCGCGTGTGCAAATCGCGGACGCCGCGGAATTGCAATACGGCGTGCTTACGGTCGACAGCCTCGCACTGGCGGATGCGGCCGAGGGATGTGAGTTTCTAAAAGTCGGTGAGACTGTCGCGCTCATCAATATCGGCGCTTCCTCCGTGAGTATTCATTTTACGCGCGATGGGATTTCAAACTTCATTCGCGACGTAAGCTGGGGTGCGCGCGAGCTGATTCAGGCCATTTCGAAGGCCCGGCGTTGCGACTATGAGAACGCGGAAAAAATTCTCTATAACGCCGAAGAAGAATTGCAAAAAGTGCGCCCGGTAGCGGATGAACCGAAGCCGACGCCGGCCAAACCGTCCTCGGGAGGAGGACTGCTCGATCCGCTGGATGACGAGTTGGGTGAACTCGGCGCGCTGGGTGAACCGGACACTGGCCACGACATCGGCGGCATGGGGGGGGACACCGGGCACGACGACGAAGGCAATTTGGCCGAGGCGCTAGCGGTACCGGTAGCGCGGCTCGTGTCCGAAATACGCCGTTCGTTCGACTATTACGAACATCAGTTGTACGAGCGCCCCGTAGATCGTATCGTAGTCAGCGGTGGGGTGGCGCATATCTCGATGATACGCGACGCCCTTCGTGAGGATCTCGGCGTCGAGGACGTGATAGTCGGGGATCCGAGTCAGGGGGCCATCGTCGTCGGGGGCGCGGTGTCCAGCGAATTTACCGAGCATCCCGCCCAGTTCACGGTCGCGGTCGGGCTCGCGGCCCGGGGTTCCGCGGAACTATGATTACTATAAATCTACTGCCTTTCGATCTCCGGCCGATCAAGCGTACACCTCTGCCCTATATCGCGTCAGGATTGCTTTTGGTTTTGGTGCTTTTCTTAATCGCTTCGGTGTTCCTCACCAACGCGAACGCGATTCGCAAAGCCAACAACGGCCTGGAGGCGCACAACACCGAGTTGGGCGCCCTTCAAGAGACGGTGAAGAAATATAACCAGTTGACCGAACAGAAGAAACAGCTCGTGCTACAGGTCGAGACCATTCAAGAAATCGTGAGCGATCGGATCATTTGGTCGAGACAATTGTTTAACCTCGGCCGGCTGCTTACCGAGAACGCCTGGTACAAGAGCGTCACGCAGACCACCAAGCCCTTCAATGAAACTCAAACGCGCCTCAACGCGGACACCAAGAAACTCGAACTCATCAACTTAGTGGTGCAGAAACAAGTTCTGGTCGTTTCCGGCTTCGTAATCGCGGGCGCGGAGGGCCAGAGCGACACCGGCCCGTTGGTTTCGGCTTTCGCGGACGACGCGGAATTCAACTCGATGTTCCAACTCGAACGGCCAGCGTTCGAGGACACATTTATCGAGGACACCGCCGTTAGAGAATTTACGTTGGAATACGTTATCAACCCCGTGCAGGCCAAGGACGGCAAATGATCGATTTCCTCAAGGGGACCATCACGCCCCGCGATTGGGCGATCTCTTGCAGTATCGCCGCCATAGCCGTGGCGATCGCGGTTGGATTTTATCTGGTCGTTAACTCAAACCAAACGACCAAACTTGAGGCAATTCAAGCGAGTGACGCTCAGATTATGAAAGATCTCGACCAGGCGCGACAGATAGAGCGCAACATAGGCGAACTCGAGGCCCAGACGAGCCAAATCAAGGCATTGG
Organism: uncultured Nitrospirales bacterium; assembly: GCA_964467615.1. Classification (GTDB taxonomy): domain Bacteria; phylum Hydrogenedentota; class Hydrogenedentia; order Hydrogenedentales; genus CAYXRK01. Next base: position 14,275 of record CAYXRK010000029.1, read on the forward strand.
TTTCCCAGTTCGAAGAAAGGCTTCCGACCGAGCGTGAGATCGTGACGCTGATAGTCGATTTCGAGACGATGGGCGGCGAAGAAGACGTCAAAGTCAGCCTTGATCGTCTCGAACCGAGCCGGGACGAGCGCAAAGAGACGATTCCCTACAACGTAATAGCCCGGGGGACCTTCCATCAAGTGACCAGCTTTATCAACAGACTCGAACGATTTCGCAGATACTTGAAGGTGACCGGGCTTTCCGTGACTCGAACTCAAGACGGCGCGACCGAGGCCCGATTTACGTTGAATACCTATCGGTTCCTGCAGGGGAGTCCCTCGTGAACCCTGCCCAACGAAATAGAGCGATCGGATTGGGCGTATTGGGCGTTGTAATGCTCGCCGTAATTTATACGCAGTTTTTCCGGGGAACGCCGGCCCCCGTTGCGGGAGCGCAACCCGCGGCAGCGCCAGTCCAACCGGGTGTAGCGGTTCAATCGGTTTTCGAGAACGTCGAGTTGAATGTCGCATCGCTGACGGAAAACATTCAAGAGGTTGATTTCGTATACGACACGAACCAACAAGCGCGGGATCCGATGATGCCCCTTATAGGTTCTTCGTCCCTCGCACTTAATCCGACGGGAGAGGGCCCGGATGTACCCTCCATCCAGAACGACCAACTGGTCTATTCCGCGAACCGAAAAGAAGTGACCGGGATCATGTACGATGAGAAATTGCCGCTTGCCGTGATCCACACGCCAGGCGATGGGCCCGAGGCGGGCGATCAAATTGCAAACGTCGGCTTCGTGTTCGGAAATGGTGGGATTGTCGTAACTGAAATCGGCGTCAACTACGTCGTACTGACGGTGAAAATACAAAATGAAGAACCGGTCAAAATAACGAAGGCACTCAAGGAGCAGTAGACTAATGCCCCACTCCAAACGGAAGTACGCCAACGTACTCCTGCTCGCGTGCGTGGCCGCGGCCCAGGCGATTGGGAACGACGCGTCGGCGGACATGAAGCGGGACATGGTGCGAATCGTGCTTGACGGGGAACTACCCGCGTTGTCGCCTGTAGCGTTTGCCCAGGCCATCGACCGCGCCGCCGAAGTGTATTCCTTCTCAGTCGATTCGTTAAGTGCCGCGGCCAATATCGTCGTCCAAACGCGCGGTCGGGTTTCCGGCGTGGACGTGTTCCAAACCGCGAACGGCGCAACGCTAACGATACAAATGTACGACGCCATAATCGTTCCCGAACCAAGTCGCACCATAGTCGATGGGGGTCACTTGGTCGGAGGGCTTACGGCATACCTGGCGCGTGTCGAGCCGCAATTCGTAAGTAGACTCGATATACAGCTTCTCTCGCCGGCGACAGCTTCTGCCCGAATTGATGACGAAAGTGTAACGATTTCGCTTGCTCCAGCAGCCGGCGCCGCCCGCGCCGCCTCCGGACCCTCCGATGAATCGTTCAGACTCGCCGCGGAGGAGTTTCGACGCAGACTCTCGGCGGAATTGGAAGTGAGCATAAATGAACTCGGAACTCGCCTCGCAAAAGCGTCTCAGACCCTGGAAGATAGCGAAGTCGCCCGAATGGCGTCGTCGCTCGAGCGCCTTGCGTTAGACGAGGACCAGCCGACGCCAAATTTGATCGGTGACGATATCCGGACGCATCGCGCGCTCGCTGCATCCGCGTACCGCGATCTTGCATTCCGATTCGCAACAATTATGGACGAGGGGCGCCCGAATAAGATCGGCAAGGCCGACGCCACTGAGCTTGAGGCCCAATACGAATCCTACAACCGGATGTTCGCGACACTGTGGACTGATGCGAAGCACGTCGGACAGCAGATTGACGAACTCTTAGTAGAACTTTCACGCGAGGAACTCGGCGGCCCGCCGCTCGCGGATCTGGATAGACAACTCGCGCGGTTGGCTTCAGGTGAATCGAGCATCAAAAGTCTTTCGCCAATCCTTGAACTGGAAGATGCGCTGAACGTGATGCGGATCGAAAACGCCGACCGTGGTGCAAACGCACTGGTGACGGATCAAGGCGCGCCAACTAGTCGCGAGCAGGATGCTACGAGACGACTGAGTCATACACACGCCGACTACTTCAGCGCTGTAAGCCCCGACGCGGAGGCGTTACGCAAAGTTGAGGAAGCTGGCATCATCGTGCTTGCCCAAGCCCAAGCCGAGGCGCCCGCTGAGGCGGAGGAACTGCAACCCGCGACGAGCGCCGCCGAGAGCAAAGCCGGGGGCCGCCGCGAACTCAACATCTCTGGCGAGCGGACCGCGATGCGGCCTAGATATACCCTCTACAATCCCGACGTTTCCGCAGCGGACGATCCGTTACAGCAGCCCGTAAATATCGATTTTAGGGATATGCCTCTCGCTAACGTAGTCAACCTTCTTGCCACCAAGGCGGGCATCAATGTCATCGCCGGCACGGAGGTGACGGGGACCGTTACCGCCAATCTCCAAGATATTCCCCTTGGTCAGGCCATCGAAATAGTGTTGAGGCAGAATGGCCTCGGCATCATCGAGGAATCGGGCATTTACCGCATCACGACGTACGAAGAAGCAGTGGCTTCCCGGCGCGATACCAAAATGATCTTCTTGAATAACGCGTCGGCCATCGAAGTACAAACCACGATTCAGCAGATCGTCCAGGGGGGTGGTTCCGGCGCGCAGTTGCTTTCCGTATCCGCCAACGAGACGAGCAATATTTTAATTCTTTCAGGACCAAGTGAACTCGTCCTGGAGTTCGAAGAAGTCGTCTATGAGCTCGATATTGCCGAGCCGGTAATACCGACCCGGACCGAGACGATAAAACTGAACTACTCGTCGCCCGACGAACTCCTGCCGATAATCACGCCTCTCGTGAGCGAAGCCGGTAAAGCTACCGGCGATCCACGCAGCAATACGCTCGTCATAACCGACATTCCGATCAAGGTCGAGGAAATACGGCGCGTCGTGACCGAGATCGACGTGCCGGTCAAACAGGTAAGCATTTCGACGATGATCGTCGATGCAAAACTGGCTGACGACGCTCAGACGGGCATCGACTGGACCGTCAATGCCATTCGCCACACAAATTCGCGCGGCCAGGTCATCGGCAATCTGGACAATCTCACAACGACGAACGATTTCACCACGGGCCCCCCCACCGCAGGAATAGGAATAAATTCGCTGCTCCCGCCCTCGGGTTTCGTTCAGCCACTCAACCTGGGTGCGCAAATCGCGTTTGGCGTGATCTCGGGCGATATCGACATCGATGCGGTCATTGGCGCTCAAGTGCAGGCGGACAACGCCGATTTGCTTGCGAACCCGACGATTATTACTGTTGAGAACAAAGTGGCGCGGATTAGCATCGCCGAAGAAATCCCCTTCCAAGAGTTGACGCAATCGACGACGGGGCCGCCGATCTCGTCGACGGAATTCAAGGAAGTTGGTACGATTCTCTCAGTCACGGCACAGGTCCCGGGTGATGATCACATAATCGTCGATGTGGACGTGAAACAAAGCGACACCAAGGGCGAAAGCGTGACAGGTGTACCGCCCGAGGACAAGCGTGAGGTCACCACCCAACTGCGTGTGAAGAACGGTCAGACGATATTCATGGGCGGGCTTCGTCGGTTCGATGATGAGTCGAGCACGCGTAAGACGCCGGTCCTTGGCGATATCCCCGTGCTTGGTCTCTTGTTCAAAAAACAGAGCGTTGTGAAGGAGAAGGTAGAGTTGCTCATCTTCATGACCGCCCACATCCTGCCGGACGAGATGCCCGAACTGACGCCTGGAATGCAACGGCAATACGATCGCTTGGGCGGGTTACCGGAAAACGTGGATGCTACGAAGCAGTTGTGGAGGAACGCCATTCGGCCGCAGGATCTGCGCGACCCGTTCTGGAAGTGGCAGCGGGCGAAGTAGTCAACTAACTACGGTCACATCCCGGCCCCGGAGTTCCGCTCTGGGGCCGTTTTTCTATTCCGGCCGGTCCGCGGTGTGATAGAGTCTTAGCGTACGCAGGCCATCATCGTAAGCAGAGCCAGGAGGCGAGCCATGAGTACGATTCGACGTAGGGATTTCATCAAGGCGAGCGCGGGAGCGGCGGGCGTGGTCCTGGCCGGGAGCGGCGTTCGCGCCGCCGATGACTCTCTCGATCATCGCAATGAACGCGCGGATCGCATGACGTACCGCAAACTTGGAAAGACCAATTTCGTGTGCAGCCGCTTGGTGTTCGGTTGCGGCGCCGCGCTTGCGGGCGGTAAGGCGGTACGTTTGTTGGAGCGCGCGTTCGATCAAGGTATCAATCACTACGACGTCGGCTACGACGATTACTACAAAGGCTCCGAGAAGAACTTGGCGGAGTTTTACAAGCGCCATCGAGGCGAGGTGTGGATCACGTCGAAAGCCCCGGCGCGCACCGAACCCGGCGCGAAGTTTGACACGAAGCAGGCGCGTCGAGCGGCGGATTACTGGCTGGGCCAACTCGACCTGAGTCTCGAGCGCCTGGGCGCTGAGTATGTCGACGCCTACTACGTTATGGGAACGAGCAATCCGGATTTGTTAAAGAGTGACGAAATTCGCGGCGCGTTCCAGTCCGCGAAGGCGGCCGGGAAAGTCGGTAATCTAGGCATCAGCACGCACCAAAACGCGAGAGCGTGCCTCGAAACCATCACCGAAATTGAGGACTACTCGTTGGCGATGATCGCGATCACGCCTGCCGGTTGGTACGACTACAGCGAGGGGAAGTTGCTCAGCGACGGCGGCGCGATGAAGGAACTTCGGCCTACGTTAGACGGGGCGCGCGAGGCCGGTATCGGATTAGTGGGCATGAAGGCCGCGCGATATATCGCGACGACGCCGTACGGCGGCATCTATGGCAAAGTCGCGGATGACAGCGTTACGACCTCGTTCGATCATTTGTACGGCGAGAAGCTGATGACTGCGCAACTGAGTCCCTATCAGCGTTCGTATGCGTACGTGCTGGAACACGGTTTGGACGTCGTGAATTCGGACATGCAGAACTTCAAGCACTTCGAGGAAAACTTGGCGGCGGCGCGTACGTCTCACACCTATTTCGGATAGTCGGATCGAATACACGATTGCTCGGCGCGAGGGCGGCCATCGAAGGCCGCCCTTTCGATTGGAGTAAGGCACGCGATGGAACGCACTGCGATAGGCCCTCTGCAAGAATTGATGCGAGGCGTTTGTTTCGGATGCGGCAGCGAGAACCCGCACGGGCACCAGATAAAAAGCTATTGGGACGGCGATGCGGCCACGATGCGCTGGACGCCACGACCCCACCACACCGCGGGCCCGGGCATGCTGTACGGCGGGGTGATCGCGAGCCTGTTCGATTGCCACCTCGCGATGGCGGTGGTGGCGCGGGCGTACGAGATCGAGGAACGCGAAATTGGCGCCGAACCCCGAATTCACTTTGTCACCGCCAACCTCAACGTGGACTATCTCAAACCTACGCCAATAGAGGGGCCAGTTGACGTGACGGCGCGGGTTGACTTGATTGAGGGTCGCAAAGCCCGGGTTTCTGGCTCGCTCAGTGTGGATGGGGTGGAGTGCGCCCGAGCGCGGGCCTTGTATATTCGAGTGTCGGGCGTGTAGCGTCTTTGTTCTGCCTAAACGTCTAACCGAGCATTGGAGATCATGATGGCAACTGAAAACCGCATGTGGACCCTGGCGGCGCGTCCGAGAGGTTTTCCCCAGGAGAACGATTTCGCGCTGAAGAGCGGCCCGATTCCCAAAGCGGGTGACGGCCAGGCGGTCGTCCGTTCGACCTATCTCTCCGTCGACCCGTACATGCGCGGCCGCATGAACGAAACGCGCGCGTACGCGGATCCGGTAGCGATCGGCGGCACCATGGTTGGCGGAACGGTGGGAGAAGTCGTCGAGTCCAAAAGCCCCAAATTGGCGGTGGGCGACACCGTAGTCGGGTTCGGCGGATGGCAGGAATACTGGATCGCCGACGGCGCCAGTTCGAACAAATTCGACACGTCGATCGCTCCGGCGTCCGCGTCGCTCGGCGTACTCGGGATGCCCGGCATGACGGCGTACTTCGGCCTTCTCGATGTTTGCTCGCCGAAGGCCGGCGAGATGGTCTACGTTTCCGGCGCGGCGGGCGCGGTTGGCGCGCTGGTCGGGCAGATCGCTAAGATCAAGGGCTGCTACGTGGCCGGGAGCGCAGGCACGGACGAGAAGGTGAAGCATCTTCTCGACGAATGCGGCTTCGATGCCGCGTTCAACTACAAGACGCATACCGACTACTTCGCGATGCTTCGCAGCGTGTGTCCGAAAGGGATCGACTGTTATTTCGATAACGTCGGAGGCGCGATGACGGACACCGTCCTGCAGAGCATCAACCAATTTGCGCGAATAAGCATCTGCGGCGTGATTTCGCAATACAACCTCGAGCAACCCGAAATGGGGCCCCGGCTCTGGGCAATGTTGTTGATTCGCCAGGCCCGCGCCGAGGGATTTCTCGTCAACCAATACCTTAGCCGTTGGCCGGAAGGCATCCGCCAAATGGCGCAGTGGCTCAAAGAGGGGAAGATCGTGTATCGCGAGGACATTATGCCCGGCTTCGAGAACATGCCCAAGGCGTTCATCCGCATGCTTCGCGGCGAGAACAAGGGCAAGCAACTGGTCCAAGCCTGATTCGCGGAACCTGGCGATGCCCGCCTAAAAGGAGGGCGAACCATCCGGAGACAATATAGAGGGTGGGCTGTCTCCGGATGGTCCTTGTGCGGAGTGTGGTGTATTTTGGAGGTAGGCGCCTCTTAGAAACCTAACGAACCATGACCCAACTTTGGGAGTAAACGACGACTCCCATCATCGAGATCAACGGTTCCTTACGAACAGATCGGACGCGGTGCCCGCGGAATACTTGTAGATACCAAGCCTTCAAGGGCGACTTCGTTCGAAGCACCCTCTGTGAATTGCCGTTACGTTCCCCCATGATTCCCCTCGCCTCCATTACTTGCTTCCCACCTTCCCCCGGTAGAATCGCCACTGATCCGAGCGGCCATTCGCAGTCATAAAAGCACGTGGCGTGCCAAAGTAGGGCATTGAAGGGATGCCCAATTTTCGGCGATTTGCATCACCGCGAAGCATGACCGCGTGTTCGAAAATGTGCCGCGCGCGAATTTCCGTTCAATTTTGTGCGGTGGCTGGTTTCAATGGATCGCGCGCGCGGCCCACTCCGGGCGTTTGGCCGGAATTATCGCAAGAGCGCGCGCGCGATGACCTTCATCTCGAGTATAGGTTCGACACCCTCGAAGATTGGCAGCACGAGCGCGTCGGCGACGTAACGCGAAATGGCGTACTCCTCCGCGTACCCCCAGCCGCCGTGCAGCACTTGCCCACGTTGGGTCACGTTCACCGCAATTCGGCACGAGAACAGTTTGGCCATCGCGGCCTGTAGTTCGGCATCGGGCGCGGAGGCGTCGGCGGAGCGGGCAGCGGCGTACGTCAATTGCCGGGCGGCTTCCAACTCGGCGGCCATTGCGCCGAGTTCGTATTGCGTGCTCTGGTATTCGGCAATTGGTTTGCCGAACTGGGGCCGTTCCTTGGCATATCGCGCAACAGCTTCAAGCGCAGCCTGCGCCAGACCCACGGCGCGGCCTCCGGTTTGGAGGCGTCCAGCCGCGAACCCGCCCATCTGCAAGTAGAAACCCTTTCCTCGGCCGTCTTCCTCGCCGACGAGGTTTTGTGCGGACACGAAAAAGTCCTGAAACTGAAGCGTGAACGAATGCATGCCGCGGTAGCCGAGTGTGGCGTCGGCCTTGCCGGTCATGCGTCCGCCCGTGGACTGAGTCATCCCGAACGTATGGCCAGTGAACCTGTCCTTCTCTACGATGAATAATGAGAGGCCCTTATGCCCGAGCGCTGCGTCGCGCTCGGTGCGCGCCAACAACGCGAGAATGTCTGCCCGTCCGGCGAACGTACACCAGGCCTTCGCGCCGTTGATCACGAATCCGCGTTTACCGCCCACTTCCGCGTCGTCCGCGCGGCAGTTGATGGACGCCACGTCCGATCCGATGTTTGGCTCGGTGACCGATACGGCGACCATGATTTCGCCCGAGGCGATCCGAGGAAGCCAGGCGCGCTTTTGTCTTTCCGTTCCTCCCGCGAGCAGCCCCTTCGTAAGGATTTCCGGACGCGTGATGAGGCTGCCGGCCGCTGGTAGCGACGCTGCGGAAAGCTCCTCCGTCGCGACGACCATCATCAAGTTCGACATTCCCACGCCACCGTACTCTTCGGGAACAGACATACCGAAATAACCCATGTCGCTCATCTGCGCGATAAAGTGCTCGGGGACCAGGAGGTCCTCGCGGTGGATGCGTTCCGCCTCCGGCGCAACGACAGACTGCGCGAAGCGGCGGGTCGAGTCTCGCAGATCGCGCTCGTGGGAATCGTCTCCGATGGTAATAGGTCGATCATTCGCGGCGGAGCGTGTGAGAAGTTGTCGGCCGATCTCGATGTACTCGCGCGTGGCCACCGCCTCCATGGGATCCGACGGGAATTCCACGCCGAGTTCCGCCGAGAGGGCGGCGCTCCGATGGACTATTTCTCTCGCCGAATCTACTATGAACGCATGGGCCGCGCGGGCAGCGAACTCGACAACAGGGAAGGCTTGTGCGTACTCCAGGAACCGCAGGGCCGCGGATTGCCGCGTCCAATTTTGCGCCAACACACGGCAAGGAACTTGGTACTCGTCGATGCCTTTCCCGCCTTCCGTCAACTCGCGGAGGCGCGCGCGCAGTTGTTCGACTACCGCTCCCGAGTGCTGCAGTTGTAGTCCTGGATTCTCGGAGTTCATTGGATTATTCGTGTCAGGTCAAGAGACCGTGCGCCGTGAAATTCGAAACGCGTCCTCGATCCTCGGATGGAGCACGGGCGATTGTAGCATCGCCGCCGGCACGGAGGCGTGCCCCGGAGACGCGAGCACGGCGGCGCGATACGAGCTTGGAGCTACAGCTACTTTTCGCGCGAATGCAGAGTCATCGCCGCGAGGTCAAACGTTATTTGCTTGACAGGCGCTGGCACGTTGTACAAGTTCGCGATTACCGCGACGACGATTTTTTTCTCCGGGAAGATCGCGAGGTCCGTCGAGGTCCCCGTTGTCCCCCGTAGTGCCCGTAAAAAGTGCCGAGTTCCTTGTTCCAATCCTCGCCCACGATGAGGCCGTAACCATAGTCGATGCGGCGTTTGCCTTCGACCTGAGGAACGGTGCGCATTAACGCTAGGGATTCAGGCTTTACCAATTTCCCCGAATCGAGCGCGAACGCGAATCGGACCAAATCGCCCGCGGTGGAAATCATACCGCCGGCCGGATACTTGACGCTCAAGTCGTCGTAGATGTCGCGCTTGACCTCGCCTTCCTTGTTGCGAATGTACAACTCGAAGTGCTCCGCTGGGACCTGTCCCAGCAGGCCGAGGTCAGTGTGGGTCATGCCGGCCGGCCCCCACACATGCTCACGCATGTACTCTCGAAAACTTTCGCCGGAAGCCTTCTCGAGCGCTGCGCCGAGCAGCGTATAGCCGTATGTCGTGTACTTGTATCTTGCGCCCGGCGCAAATCCGATCGGGTCGTCCTGAAACACTTTGGTCGCGTCGAGCAAGGTGTCGTAGTGAATCATCGTGTGGTTCTCGGATGGACCGTAGTGACGTATTCCCGAGGTGTGCGAAAGCAAATGCTGGATCAGTATCGTGCCTTGTTCCTTCTGCGGAAACGTAGCGACATACTCTTGTATCGGCGCGTCGAGACGCATCCGGCCCTGTTCGACAAGTTGCATGACAGCGGTCGCGGTCATGGCTTTCGAGATCGACGCGATCCGATGCGTGGTCTGCGGAGTAGCGGCGATGTTGTCTTCGATATTCGCCAACCCAGCCGCACCCTCCCAGATGACTATGCCGTTCAGGCCGATTGCCGCAGAGACGCCGACAAGTTGGGCTTCATCGCGTTTCTTCGCCAGATAAGCGTTCGCGTCGTCGCCGAGGCTTCCGGCGTAGACGCGGACGGTGAACAGAACTACGAGCACAAACCATCGCGAGAACATGGAGACACCTCGTTTTCGGATTGAGACGCGCGTCAACCGAGAAAGGTTGGAGGCGCTGGGGCCAACGATATCTTAAGACGACCTGGAAAGATCGGTATAATTGGTCACGATCGGTCAGGGGGCCAGTGGTTCGGAGGCCGGCGCGCCACATGGGCGCAACGAGGCGGGTAACGTGCGGGTACTGTGGGTTAACGAAGAACCGGACATGGTAGGGGGCGCGGAGCGGTACATCCGCGACACGGTCAGCTTGCTCAACGCCCGCGGCGTGTGTTCGTCTCTCATGTATGACGGCCTTAGGCCGCGTGTTTCGAAGGCCTTGTTCGACGTATTTCAGGGCGTGTACCCGATGGTCGACATTCGTCGACAGGTTGCCGAAATCGCGCCGGATATTATCTTCGTGCACCGACTGCCCGGCAAAGCGGCCATTCGGAAGTTTGCCAATGCGGGAGTACCCGTCGCCCGGTTCTTTCACGATTTCCACATGCTCTGCCTGCGGAAACACAAATACACCGCGCTGCGCCAACAGACTTGCGAGAAGCCGATCGGGCTGCGTTGCTACCCTTGTATCGGTTTCGTAAACCGAGCGAATAATTTCCTTGGTGTGCGGATCGATCGCGTCGGGACAATGCGCGCCGAACAACGCGCGAACTATCCGCTTGATGCTTTTGTCGTTGGCTCTGAATTCATGGGCGAGCACCTCGCGCAAAGCGGGTTCGACCGCGCGCGCATTCACGTGCTGCCGCTGTATTCGCCACCGCCGGATCATTTGCCGGACGTGCGGCGCGAAAAGGACCTTGTTTTATTCGCCGGACAGGTCATCCGAGGAAAAGGACTGGATACATTGCTTCGAGCGATGACGATGATCAAATCGTCTGCAAGGCTCGAGATTCTTGGCGTCGGGAGCCAAGACGCCGAATTCCGCGGGCTCGCCGAGTCGCTTGGCGTTATGAATCGCGTCCGGTTTCTAGGACGTCTCACGCACGCCGAGTTAGCGGAATATTACCGGCGCGCGTTGTGCGTGGTCGTGCCCAGCCGTCAACCGGAACCGTTTGGGCTGGTGGGAACGGAAGCCATGAGCTACGGCGCGCCGGTGATCGGTTCGCGATCCGGCGCGATTCCCGAATGGCTTGACGATGGCATGACTGGCTTGTTGGTCAAGCCGAACGACCCCGTCGATCTCGCTCGCGCGATCGATGAGATGCTCTCCGATCCCGAGCGCGCCCGCAAGATGGGCGATGCCGGGCGTGCGCGATACCTCGACCGGTTCCAGCCCGCGCGGCATGTCGAAGGCCTTCACGCGGTCCTGGAGAAGCTCGCGCGCGAGAGGAATGCCGCGTGAACGACCGATGGGGACGCTTCACCGCGCGAGGAGGCGAGGCCGTCGAGGCGCGGGTCCGTGGGCTGGTCGAACGCGCCGCCGAAGAAACCGCGAAGGCGATTCCCGCGAACGAATATCGCGCGCTTGTCCTGATTGGCGGATTCGGCCGGGGTGAAGGCGGCGTCGTCGAGGGGGACGGCGTCGAGCGACCGCACAACAATCTCGACTTTTTGCTCATCGCCACCGGCGCATCAGCCGCCAAAGGCGCGGCTTTGCGCGCGCGGCTCGAGAGCGCGCTTTTGCCGCTATCGCGCGAATTCGACATCGAGCTCGATATCAGCGTTACTTCAGTCTCGAAGCTTTTGCACGCCCCCTCTCTCGTCATTTGGTACGACATGCGGTTTGGCCACAAAACCGTGCTGGGCGACCCAACATTCGTGCCCTCGCTTGATCGTTTCCGACTGGATCACATCCCCGCTTGGGACATACGCGACCTGCTTGTGAACCGCGGCACGCTGCTCGTCATCAACGACGAGCTAATCGCGTCCGGGCGGAACGACTCGGCCGCGCGGCGGCTCATCACCAAACACGTGCACAAAGCCATCATCGGTTACGGCGACGCGCTGTTGTTCTTCTGCGGGCGCTACGATTGGAGTTACCAGGAACGACAGAAGAGAATGCGCGACCTTCACGAGGCCACTGCGGAATTTCGGGAGATATACGACGCGTCGATGGAGTTTCGATTCAAACCAGACTACGCGCGTTTTGCTAAAAAAGATCCGCGCAAATGGATGGGTGAACTGCGTCCGATGCTCGAAGCGGTACACCTGTTCTGCGAACGAGAGCGCCTCGGCTCGCCCACGTTGAAATGGGACAATTACGCGTCGGTCGCCATGCGGGCCGAGCTATTTGCCGACGCGCTTTCGCCGCGAGCTTGGGCCAAGAAGGCTTTCTATGCGGCCCAAGCACGACGTTCGCCGACAGCGTTGTCTGGCTTGGCGCGCCTTGGGTTTCGCGCCGCCGGGCCACGAGCAAGGATTGCGATCATGTTTCCTGTCGCAGCCTACGAACTTCACGACCAGAGGCATAGGAACACGACAATCCCTTCGCTTGGCTCGAGGTCAGATGTCATCGCCATACTCCGCCGCGCGTATCTGGCCGCATGGGCCGAGCACGGCGACGCGAATTTCGGCGCCGCGATGCGAAAATGGAATCTCGGTCTCGATACAGTGGAGACCGCTACATGACCGCCAAGCCCAATATATCGGTAATCATGCGGTCTAAGAACTCCGATTGGGTGATTGGCCAGGCGCTCGGGGCGTTGTTCTCGCAATCGTTCCGCGACTTCGAATTGATCGTTGTCGATTCCGGCTCGAAAGATCGCACGCTCGAAATCGTGCGGCAGTATCCTTGCGAGCTCATCGAGATCGAAGCGGCGGCTTATTTCCCCGGCGCGGTACTCAACAGCGCTGTCCAACACGCCAACAGCGACTTGTTCGTCTATCTCAACTCCGACGGCGTGTTGCTTTCGCCGGATTCGCTCGCACGTTTGGTCGCGGCATTTGACGATCCCGGTGTACAGGCCGCATTCGGACGCCAGCTTCCGCGACCCGATGCGCACACCTGGGTGCGGCGCGATTACACGACAAGTTTTCCAGAGCGCGGATCCGCGCCGCCGTGGATGAAAATGTCGCTGGTCTTCTCGGCGATGCGGCGTTGTGCCTGGGAGGAGCACCCGTTTTACCTCGACGCATGGGCCTCGGAGGATAGCGAGTGGGGGACATGGGCTGCGGCGAACGGCCGCAAGGTCGCGTATGTCGCCGATGCCATTTGCATGCACTCGCACAATTACACGCTGCGCGAGATATATGGCCGCCGCTTCGTCGAAGGTGAAGCAAATGCTTTTATCTATCGCGACAGCGCTTCGCTCGCGGGCGAGGCGGCGGCATTCGTGCGCGCCGTCGCGCGCGATTCGGTAGCTCATCTCGTAGCTATGGATACCGGCGGACTCGTGAAAGCGCCCGCTCGCCGCGCGGTGTTCCATTGGGCGCATTACAAAGGTCACCGGCATGGGGAGGCCCGAATCTCGCGGGGTGACACCGATGCGTCAACCGGCCAACAGATCGTCCTTGCCCGGCACAGCGAAGCCGACGGATGAAAGTAGGAATCACGACGCTCGGTTGCGATGCGGGCAAATCCGGCATCAGTCAATACCTGCTTCGACTGTTACGCGAATTTTCGACGATGCAGGGCGACGTTTCGTTCGAAGTGATCGGCCATCCGAGCGAGCGCGCCATCTGGCTCGGCGAGGGCCGCGAATTGCCGTGGGTCGACGCGGGAGATTGGCATAAGAGCGCGATGGTCAACGTCGCTTGGCACCAGGCAATGTTGCGCGGCCTGTGCAATCGACGCGGTTACGACGTTCTCTTTCTGCCCGCGGGGAATCGACGAGTACCTGTCACCGCGCCGTGCCCGACGGTCGGCATGGTGCATGACTTTTCGCACCTGCACATTGAGAACAAATACGACCCCTTGCGCACGTTGTATCAGGATCGCGTTCTGCCGTGGATGATCCGCAAACTCATACGCGTGCTGACGATCAGCGAGAGCAGCAAGCGCGACATCATCGAACACGCCCGCGTCCCAGCAGACCGCATCACGATTATTCCGCATGGTGTTGACCACGAGGTGTATAAGCCCTGCAACCGTGAGGATTCCGCGCGCACCGTTGCCGCGAAATACAGTGTTCGCCCGCCCTACCTGCTGTACATTTCGCGCATCGAACACCCCGGCAAGAACCACGTCCGGCTCATCGAAGCGTTCGAGCGACTTAAGGAACGTGACGCTATTCCCCACCAACTCGTCCTCGCTGGCGGCGACTGGCACGGCGCGGACGAAGTGCATCGCCGCGCACAGAATTCACCGTACGCGAGCGAAATCGTATTTACCGGCTTTGCGTCGCTGGCCGATCTCCCCGATCTCTACCGCGGCGCGGATGTGTTCGTGTTCCCGTCGCTTTACGAGGGCTTCGGAATGCCCATCCTCGAGGCCATGGCCTGCGGCACGCCCGTGGCCTGTTCCAACGTATCGAGCATGCCGGAAGTTGCGGGCGATGCGGGCGTGTTGTTCGATCCAATAAGCGCCGAAGCGATAGCCGACGCGCTAGCGCGGATGCTGAGAAACGATTCCGAGAGGGCCAGGCTCGCAAACGCGGGCATCGCTCGCGCCGAAGGGTTTACGTGGCGCGCATCGGCGGAGACGCACTTGAATGTATTTAGGGCGTCAATAGCAAAGTAGTTAAGTGGAACCGGCCGCATCGCGCGTACCGATGCGGCCGGCATCGACTAGTAGAGCAGGCCTGTAAGCCGAGTTCTGTCTCGGACGCCGAGGCGTCCGGAGGCGGTCATTCGTCTGGGGCGGGCGTTGCCGCACGCCTCTAGCTGCCTACCCGGGCGCCGCGCGGGCCGCGCGATAGCGCCCCTATTTGGCATTGCTCCGGGTGGGGTTTAGCCGGCCGGACCCGTTGCCGGGCCGCCGGTGCGCTCTTACCGCACCATTTCACCCTTACCTGTGAAGGACTTACGTCCAACCATCGGCGGTGTTGTTTCTGTTCCACTTTCCGTCGGGTCGCCCCGCCCTGGCGTTACCAGGCACCCTGCCCTATGGAGCTCGGACTTTCCTCGAAGCGCCTTTTGAGCGCCCCGCGACCGCCCGGCCTACTCTATAAGTAGCTTATCACACCGGGAAAACCGCCTCAAAATCGCCCCGAAACGCCCTGATGGGCGATATCTATTTGCGTATAATCGTAGACACGCAAAACAGCGGCGTTACGTAAGAATCCGCCGCCGCTTGATGATGACGAATGCGGCCGCGAGAAGTAGTGCGGCGATGTCGGCATAGGGGACGCTCGAGTGCGGCGCGGCGGGTGATGCGGCGCAACCTTCACCTTCGCCCTCACCTTCACCCTCTCCTTCACCCTCACCTTCGCCCTCGCCTTCACCCTCGCCTTCACCCTCGCCCTCGCCCTCGCCCTCGCCCTCGCCCTCGGTACCGGGAACGTGTTCGTAGGCGCCCATGTCGATGCCCTCGCCTTGCGGGCGGGTGACGCCGTCGAGGTCGGTCTCGGGCGCGGGAATGATGGTGTTGAACAGCGTGATGGGTTCCATCGTTCCGGCGTCAATCGCGGGTGAGCCCGCGCGCAGGTGTAGGTCCCCGTTCGCCGCGTCCACGAACAACGGATCGGCGTCGATGTTGTGATTGGGCTGACGTTCTCCGGTGATGACCGAGTATTCCATCGCGAGATTGACCGGGAAAGTGTCCTGCGGCAAGTTCCCCCATATCACACAGTTTTGAATGTCGGATTGCACCGTGTCGAAGTAAATCGCCCCTCCCGATTCCCCCGCTACGTTGCCCGAAAATGTGCAGTTCTGAATCGCCACCTGCGTCGTGAATTCTCCTTCCCCGAACTGCCCTGCGGCGAAAATTGCACCACCGTTTGTAGCTGCGGTGTTTTGATAGAAACTGCAATTCACGATTGACGCGCTCTTGCCCGCTCGCGGATTCGCCAGAGAGATCGCGCCGCCTTCCGCCTCCGAAGCCGAGTTTTCCGCGAACACGCAGTTCTCAACGTGTATCGTGGCAGAGTTGAACCTAATTGCTCCGCCGCTAGGAGCCACGTTCCTCGCAAATATCGTATCGACCACGCGAATGGGGCCTCCTCCGGCGGTGATTGCCGTGCCGGAGTTGTCAAAGAACTCGCATGAACTGATGGTAACTGAGCGGCCGACGGACAGCACACTTCCCCCCGCGTTTTGTCGGAAGGTACAGCCGACGATTTCTATGCCTTCTCCACCCAATTCTCCTCGCAATTCTCCCGCCGCTCCTGAAGCGGCCTCCAGACCTTCGAATATGCAATTAGCTACCGTGACATTGACATCCGGTGCAAGAACTCCACCAGCTGTATAGGGGTTATCCAACTGCGTGCCCCTAGCGGTGATTGTGAACCCATCTAGCGTAGTTCCATCACTCATAATGACAACGGTTACGGCGGCACTTCCGGCCAGCGATTGCGATCCATCAATGAGGGTGACAAATCCGTCGGGATTGCGTGAATCGAATTCAACCTCCGTTCCAGAAAAACCTCCATAGACACGCACGTTCGCGGGAATAAACAACGAACCGCGTTCAGTTCCAAAATACTCATACTGGCGCGTTTCGTCGTATGTTCCTGCAGCCACCCACACATCTCCTCCTCCATCGTTTGAAGCCACGTCCAACGCGGGCTGAATCGTTCGGAACGCGGTACTCCAGCTAAGACCATCCTCGCTACCAGAGTCGTTACGTTGGTCAACGTATCGAATCGCGCCAGCAGTTTGGCAAATGAGCGCAACGGCGAGAGTCAAGACGAATCGGCGCTTCGCGTTCATCAGAAGTTCTCCCACCAGTAAACGGCATCAGTTGCGGCACGCCATTCGAGTGCGCCCATATCCCGTACCTCCTCGCTTGGGTTCTCGCCTCGCAGCAGCGGATCTGGCGCGTTGATTGGACCCATGTGATCATCAAAATCGTTAAAGAAGGTATGGTCATTGAGATCGGTTCGATCCAAGCACGGCGAGTTCCCCGAAATCGGATTCGGCGCGGTCAACCCCTTCAGCTTCAAGAACTCGTGCAAGTTTGCCGGGGCGCGCCACATGACATCATCGAAGCGGTAGTGACCGTAGGGCCTGACCCACATGAAGAACCGCGTGCTCAGTTGCTCAGTCACGCCCGTGCTTTGTATCAGCAATTCCGTGGGGTCGCCACGTTTCGCCCACCACACTTGGACGGACGTGCCGTCGGCGATGATCGTCACGTCGTACCAGAACTGTTTTGATGATATACGCGTGACACTGTCCAATGTTTGGGCCGCGCCACCGGCGACCACTTGTTTGAGCGAAATCGTCGTGTCGCTGACCTCCACGTAGGCATAGTCGTCCCAGGAGTTCCAGCGGAATATCGCCCTGAACTCCTTGCCATCGTCGGAGTCAAGCTCGCGATAATAGCTGAGCCAAACATGCCTATTCTCGACCGGCTGATTAAGCACCTGGATTTGGTTGTACACTGTATCCGACTTCGTGTGCGACAGGTAGTAGTTTCCGCCGCTCAGGGATCCGTCTTGTCCGACCATGAGCCCGCGACCATGTTCCAACTACCCAGCCCATCGCCCGCAAACGTGTCCTCGAACGCAACCGGCGGCTTGAACGTCAGCGTCGCGAATAGTGGATTGAGCGCAATATTGTTGTTGGTGGTCGATCCCCCTTCGATGTCCGAATAGCTTATGGTCGAATTGTTGTAAAGCTGCGCGAGCGTGCCCGTCCCCGGCGGTCCGCCTTGTGTATTTCCCCAGACGATATTGTTACGGAAGTTCCCCGTGACCGCGGTATCTGCAATTCCACCGGCGCGATTGCCCGAGCTGTAGACGAAGTTCTTAAAAATGGTGTTCTGCTCGATGCGGACCGCGTCGCAATCGCGCATGGCCCCGCCGTTACCGCTCGAGCAGGAATTGTCATAGAAGACATTGCTGATGATATGGCCGTTGCATCCCGACAAGCCGCCGCCGTGTACGGAAGCGCTGTTCTTGTAAAAGAAGTTCTGGACAATGGTCCCGTCGCAGTCCTCCGCGCCGCCACCCGCCGCGTCCGCGAAGTTGCCTTCGAACCAGTTCTTCCGGACGATGCCGTCACAGTCATACAACGCGCCGCCTTTGCTCGTGTTTGCCGTATTGTCCGCACGGTTCCCTGTTCCCACGCGGCCGAACCGGTTTCCCTCAATGAGGCCGTCCGCGTCGCTAATTGCGCCGCCGTTGCCCGTTACCTTGTTGTCTATGAAAAGGTTGAACATGATGCGGGCCTTCGTGCCGTATCCCCCGATTCCACCCGAATTGTCTGAAGTGCCCTTGATCGTGAACCCGATAAGCGCGGCATCTTCGGTTTCGGTACCGCTAAATACAACGGCACGGGAGCCGGGCGGCGCCTCGATTACTGTCGACGCAACGGTCTTCGGGTCGTTTGGATTTGTCGAGCGCACCACGATGTCCTTACCGAAATAGACCAATCCAGTGTAGGTCCCCGGGGCCACTTCGATGACATCGTGCGCGACCGCGGCGTAGGTTGCGGCTGCGATCGACGCGTATTCGTAACCGTTCGCGGTGCCGCCCGGACCGACGGTGCGGATGTGTGCGTTGTTGTAGAGGTTACCATCGACATTAGCGCCGCGGTAGTCCCGCCCTTTGAGCCAGAGACCGCCCGTTTCGGTGACCCATCCGTCCTTCATCGCGGGAGCGCCATGTTCCCATTTGGCCGCGGAACCATTGATTGTGGCTAAGCCGTCGTTGCCGTTGACGGGGAAATCGGCGTCGCTCCTGTACGTATGCACAGTACCGGCGAGGTATAGGGTTGGCCAGGTAAAGTTACTTGCCAGTCCGATGTCCGTGATGTAGTCCGGGTCGCACCGGGCGACGATCTGATTCGTGTCGTTGCGCCACACAAGTTCTCCCTGCTTGTTCTCGACCGTGGTGAGGTCTGTGCTTCCCAACGGAACGCTCTCGATGATTTTGCCGTCGATGTAGAGATCGCCGCCAGGCAGAGGCGTTTGGGAGGATTCGTAGTACGTGAGCGACATGAGGCTGCGCTGCTTGAAACCGGTTTCATTCGCGGGCCGATTCAAGTCCGTGACCACACTAATCCAATGGCGGTCCCGGTCGGCGTCTGTCACGGCGAGCGCCATGTCCACCAGGCCGTAGCCGGTGTAGTAGTCGCGGCCGGGACCGGCGTCTTCCCATAGGAAAGATTCACCCACATCGTACTGTCCATTGCCAGCAGGTGTAGTCTCAGTAGCGGCGGGAATCGTGTCCCCATAGCTAAAACGCAGGTAGTCGAGGTCGTGCGCGCTCAGCATCATGCCGAACTGGATTTCCGTGTGGCTCAGGCGCGGCTCGACCGTCAACATGAGACCCGCGAGGCCCGCAATCTGAGGGACGGCGGACGAAGTGCCGGCGCCAAGGGTATAGAGTTGTACTACTCCCGCCTCGCGCCACTCGCCGATATAGGTAATCAATGGGTTCGACGGGCCCGGTGCGCTTGCCGGATCTTTGAGGAATTTGTACGTCCGTCCCGCTGAGGGGGCCACCACGTCCACCGCCCAACCGTAGTTCGAGGCCTGTTGGTTTTCGAGAGTCTCGTTCGCGTCGGCGGCGAAGAAAGCGCGTTCGCCTTTGGGGTCTGAAGCGCCGGCGGTAATCACTTCGAACAGC
>CAYXRK010000030.1:0-33594 GCA_964467615.1 uncultured Nitrospirales bacterium
AAGGAGAAGGAGAGGGTGAAGGCGAGGGTGAAGGAGAGGGTGAAGGTGAGGGTGAAGGCGAGGGTGAGCCCCCGACCTTGGAAGAAATCGCGGACGCCCTTCAAACCGGGTTCGCGACCGCCGATGTGGACGACGACGGTCAGTTGACGATGGCCGAAGCCATCGCGGCAGAGCCGACACTGACCGCCGGTGAATTTACGGAGTTGGACGCGGACGCTGATGGGTTTGTCAGCGAGGCGGAACTATTAGAGTTCGGCGGGCCGACTGGGCCGTCATGCGCCGGGGCGCAGCGTGATGGAAGCAACTGGCCGACGCGCGGCAACGCCGACGTGATGCTGCTCCTCGCGGCAATGCTATTCGCCGTGTCGCGCCCCCTCACTCGATACTCTCAGTTCAACCTCATTATGCGTCGTTGAAGCGATTGTGTGCACAATGGACGACGTTCTCAATTCGTACCATCTTTCGTGTTCCTTGCGCCTGCCCCTGCGAAAGCAGGGGTTCTCTTGCGGCTCAATTGGGATCGCTCCCAAGTTGTACTTGACGAAGTGGACTCGTTTGCTTTCTCGGCGGCGCCCGTCGCGGTGTTCGCTTCTGACTGAATAGCGTTTGAACATCATAAACAGGATGTTTATACTGTTTCTGTGATTCAGACCTTCGCCGACCGTGATACGAAGCGGTTCTATCTCACGGGCAAGTCGCGCCGCTTGCCGGCGGACATTCGAAAGCGCGCAACCATGCGACTTCTCCAGTTGAACGCGGCCACCCGAATCGAGGACTTGCGGTTGCCGCCTTCCAATCGGTTGGAGCAATTGCGCGGAGATCGTTCCGGTCAGTGGAGCATGCGCATCAATGAGCAGTGGCGTGTGTGCTTCCGTTTCAAGAATGGCGATGCATTTGGCGTAGAGATTGTGGATTACCACTGAGGAGACGGCATCATGGCCAAACATCGATTGTCCGCCATACACCCGGGTGAATTTCTGGCGGAAACATTGGAGGAGCTCGGCTTCTCCCAGGCCGCGTTCGCGCGCGCCGTCGGGGTGTCACCGATGCGAATTTCGCATGTGATCAAGGGCGCGCGTCCGGTGACGGCTGAATTGGCCCTGCGGTTCGGAAAGGCTCTCAACCAATCACCGCAATACTGGCTCAACCTCCAGGCCGACTACGACCTGAAAACCGCCGAATCCAGCATTGGGCCAAGTTTGCGCGCCATTCATTCCGTCGAACATGCGTAGTAACAACGTCCTGCTCATTTTCCTGTTCGCGGTTTCGTCCTTCGCCGACGAACCCAAATTAGGCGAGCCGCCGGACATTGACAAGGTCCTGACCGCCGACCAATGGAAGCAACTCGAAGACGGCGAGATCATTCTCCAGAAAATCGAATCAGACGATAAGCGCAAAGGCGGCGGACTCGCCGTGGGTATCATCAACGCGCCTGCGAGCAAACTGTTCGCCGCGTTGAGCGACTTCGAGGAACACGTCAGTTACTTCCCCCGAATGGTCTCGCTGGATTTGTACACACCCGAACAAGAAGGCCTCATCGGCATTCATCCGACGATCAAAGTCCCCATCGTCGGCGAGGTGCAATACAACGTCCTGTTCAAGCTCGACGAAAAAGCGGGCACGCTGCTCTTCGGTCTCGACCATTCCAAGACGAACGACATCGCCGACACCCTCGGCGCGTGGGTCGTGCGCGGCCTCGGCAACGAGCGCTCACTATTCGTGTATAGCGTATATGTCGACACCGGCCGCAACGTCCCCAAAGTTCTCGAAGACTTCCTGACCAACCGCGACCTCCCCAATGTCATCAAGGCCGTCCGCGATCACCTCGAACCGGGAAAATGAGGCGATTCCGGCGGCGATTTCCTGGCGTCCCGTGGTAGAATGACGCCGCCCGAGGGCACTCCGGGGGCGTCCGGAGGGGGGATTCGCATGCCGGCAGGATCATCCGACTCAACTTTCCTAGAAGGCGTAAATAAATCATTTGACCGCGCCGTAGCACACCTCGACCTGCCATCCGGATTGCCCGAAAAGATTAAGCGCTGCAATTCCGTATTCATGGTGCGGTTTCCCATCGGCTTTCGCGGGCGCTACGAGATATTCACCGGGTGGCGCGCGGTCCACAGCGAACACCGGCTCCCCGTCAAAGGCGGTATCCGCTACGCGCCCCACGTCAACCAAGACGAAATCGAAGCACTGGCGGCGCTTATGTCATTCAAGTGCGCCATCGTCGACGTCCCCTTCGGCGGCGCAAAGGGCGGCCTTGCGATTGACCCTTCCAAGTACAACGAGGACGCTCTCGAGCGCATTACACGACGTTTCACCCAAGAGCTCGCGCGCAAAGGCTACATCAACCCCAGCCTAAACGTCCCCGCGCCCGACATGGGCACCGGCCCCCGCGAGATGGCCTGGATCGCCGACACCTACCGCCAAATGCACCCCGAAGACATCAACGCGATCGCCTGCGTCACCGGCAAACCCGTGACCCAAGGGGGCATCGCGGGGCGCGTCGAGGCGACCGGGAGGGGCGTCCAATACGGTTTGCAGGAATTCTTCCGTCATCCCGAGGACGTAAAAAGCGCGCACCTAGACGGCACCCTAGACGGCAAGCGCATTGTTTTTCAGGGTCTAGGCAACGTCGGATATCACGCTGCAAAGTTTCTGAGCGAAGAGGACGGAGCGAAGATCGTCGCAGTGGTGGAGCGCGACGGAGCGATCATCGATCCGAAGGGTATTGCGATCGAGGCGTTGAGCCAACACATCAAACGCGAACGCGGTGTGAAGGGGTACGGCGAGGGGCAATACGTTGAGAACGGGACGACAGTGTTGGAGATGGATTGCGACATTCTGATCCCAGCGGCGATGGAGGGGCAGGTCACGTCGGAGAACGCGGGACGTATCCGCGCGAAGCTGATCGCCGAGGCGGCGAATGGACCGCTTACGTTCGAGGCGCACGAGATTCTAAGCGCGGCCGGGAAGGTAATTATTCCAGATGTTTACCTTAATGCGGGTGGCGTTACCGTCTCGTATTTTGAGTGGATAAAGAATCTTTCGCATATAAGATTTGGAAGAATGGAACGACGTTTGGACGAGATTCGAGGCACTCAAATTATCGATTTGGTCGAGCAAATGACGGGCAAGAAAGTCCCCGATTCGCTCTCGGAGAAGTTGCGTAAAGGCGCGGATGAATTGGACTTAGTACGCTCCGGCTTGGATGATTCGATGCGCCGCGCATACGGGGAGATGCGGGGCACGATGATGTCCAAAAGGGGCGTTGCAGACCTACGGGAGGCTGCGTTCGTGGTGGCTCTGGACAAGATCGCCCGGTGTTACATGGAAATGGGAATTTGATTGAAGTCTAACGTTTCACATGTTAAGTTTCGTGTATAATTACTGAAGCGGGCGCGACGCCCAATCGCTTTTGAAGGAGTGCCATGAAAATCGCAATGCCCGAGTGGGCCACTCGGAGGAACTTAAAACCCTGGACGCTCGGGGTCATCGCCGCCATTCATCTGCTCGCGCTTACCGCGCCCTTCAGTTTCACATGGACCGGCCTTATCGTTTGTGTTGTGATGTACTACGTGACGGGATCGCTCGGCATCACGCTCTGCTTTCACCGCCTCCTGACACACCGCAGTTACCGCACGCCGAAATGGATCGAGTACGTGTTGACGTTCTTCGGAGTGTCGGCGCTGCAGGGCGGGCCGATCCGTTGGGTAGCGACGCATCGTCTACACCACAAGGAATCCGATCTCGAAAAGGACCCTCACACACCAAACGAGGGGTTCTTGTGGTCGCATATGTTGTGGAACCTCTACCGAGTGCCGAACTTCGAGGGTTACAAAGAGTATCGGCACATGGCCCGCGATTTGGATCGTGATCCAGTGCATCGTTTCTTTCAAACGATGTTCTTTCCCGTTTACTTTGCGATCGCGCTGGCGATGTTCGGGATCGGCTTTGCGTTCGGCGGCTGGAAACTCGCGTTGTCCTTGGTGGTCTGGGGTTGCTTCCTCCGAACGGTATCGGTTTGGCACTCGACGTGGCTGGTGAATTCGGCGACGCACCTCTGGGGTTACCGGCGTTACAAAACCGCCGACAATAGCCGGAACAACTGGTGGGTGGCGCTCCTCACGTTTGGCGAGGGTTGGCACAACAATCACCACGCGGACCAACGTTCCGCTGCGCACGGGCACCGCTGGTACGAAATCGACATGACCTACTGGACGATCAGGGCGATGCAGTGGGCCGGGCTCGCGCGCGAGGTTGTGCGCCCTCGGGTTAAGCGCCAGGAGAATTCCGAAGACATCGAGCCGGCGCAAGCGGCTTAAACGAACGTCTCGAGCGCCAAGCGACGTCTGGCCTCTCGTTCGACTCCACGTGTTCGTGTGCGTCGCCAAATTCGACGTTGACATTGGCTGCGTTGATCGCCAGATTACCGCCCGCGCAGGCAAGCCCGAAGTTTGCGCCTCGTACCTGAGGCTACTCGACGTTTGATTGGTGCTGTGCCGAAACAATGGATCGACGCGTAGTTCGAATTGGGTTGCTGCTGAGCGGCTCCGGATTTTGCGCTCTCATTTACCAAATCGCGTGGCTTCGGGAACTCCGGCTGATATTCGGCGCGTCGACCGCCGCGTCCGCGGCGGTGTTGGCCATCTTCATGGGCGGGCTCGGGATCGGGGGCGCGCTGTTGGGCGGCGTCGCGGATCGAAGGCGCGTCCCACTTCATTTTTACTCGACGTTGGAGTTTGGTATTGCGATTAGCGCGGCGCTATCGCCATTGCTGCTCGGTTGGGTTCGAGCGCTGTACATCGAAACGGGCGGCAGCTACGTACTCGGAATGACGGGCGCCACCGTACTTCGCCTCGCGCTTTCGACATTGGTCTTGGGTCTGCCGACGTTCTTGATGGGGGGCACCTTGCCCGCCGCGGCCCGGGCAGCAGCCGGACGTGATGACACGGCGCGAACCACGGTCGCGCTCCTGTACGGGCTGAATACGCTCGGCGCGGTGCTGGGCGCGTTCATCGCGACGTTCTTCTTCATCGAAGCGTTCGGCACTCGCCGCACGCTTTGGTTGGCGTGCCTGCTAAACGTGTTGGTTGCGATTATCGCTCGCTCACTCTCGCGCGAGTCGACGCCCGATTTGCGCGCCGCCGGCGCAACGGTATCCGAGCGCTCGGCAGCGCCATCGTGGTTCGTATTGACCGCCGCCGGGGCGGTCGGATTCGCGTTCCTGTTGATGGAAATGGTCTGGTATCGAATGCTCGGACCGCTACTCGGCGGCTCGACTTACACCTTCGGCCTGATTCTCGCCGTGGCGCTGTTGGGCATCGGGCTGGGTGCGGCCGCCTACGCGCTTTGGACGCCTCGGAGATCGCCGACGATCCTCGCATTCGCATCGACCGTCGCCTTAGAGGCAGTGTTCGTGGCGTTTCCGTGGGCCCTCGGAGATCGGTTGGCCGTCGTGGCGCACACGCTTCGAGGATTGGAGGCGCTCGGATTTTACGGTCACGTGTTCGGCTGGTCGGTGGTGACGAGTATTGTCGTCTTGCCCGCGGCGCTCGTCTCCGGTATTCAGTTTCCGATGCTCATCGCGCTGCTTGGCCAAGGAAGCGACGACGTGGGGAAGCACACCGGACGCGCATACGCCGCGAATACCCTGGGTTCGATCGGGGGTTCGCTGGCTGGTGGCTTCGGGGCCCTACCGTTGCTTGGGGCAGTGGCGGCGTGGCAATGCGTCGTGCTTGTCCTGGCGCTGTTGGCCCTGGCGGCGGTCCTGTTGGAACTACTCCGTGGCGGCGGAGTACGGCGGCTGGCAACTCCTGTCTTGATCGTCGCGGTGGCAGTCGTGCTTATCGCCCTGCCGATCGGTCCGACCGCCGCGTGGCGGCACGCCGGAATAGGCGCGGGCCGTTCGCTTTTGGATTCGAGCAATGCAAACAGTCTCACCCGATCCATCCTCGAGACGCGCCGCTACACACGATGGGAACAAGACGGGCGCGAGAGCAGTGTCGGGTTGCAGATGTTGTCAGGCGTCGCCTTCATTGTGAACGGCAAGAACGACGGCAACGCGCGGTTCGACGCTTCGACCCAAGTGATGCTTGGGTTGACGAGCGCGATCTTCCACCCTGCGCCGCGAAGCGCGTTCGTCGTGGGCATGGGTACCGGAAGTTCGGCCGGCGCGCTCGCCGCGGTTGAGACCGTCGAACGGGTTGACGTCGCGGAACTCGAGCCCGCGACGCTCGAGATGGCGCGCCGTTGCGGGGCCGTAAACTTTAACGCGATGGATCAGGCGAAAGTCCACGTAATCGTCGGCGATGCCAGAGAGCTGTTGCTGACGATTCCGCGGACCTACGATTTGATTGTTTCGGAACCGTCGAATCCGTATCGCGCGGGCGTCGCAAGTTTGTACACGCGCGAATTTTACGAGGCGGTGAAGACCCGGCTCGAGCCGGGAGGTATTTTTAGCCAATGGGTGCAGGCCTACGAGATCGACGGGGCGACGTTTCGCACCATTTACGCGACGCTTGCGTCCGTGTTTCCCTACGTGGAAACGTGGCAGACGAACGACCTCGACCTCCTCATGCTCGCCTCGCAAGATCCGTTTGCCTACGACGCGGACGCTTTGCGGCGGAGAATCCAGACCGAACCGTTTCGTTCTGCCTTGTTAAACACTTGGAACGTCATCGATCTCGAGGGCGTGTTTAGTCACTACGCGGCGAATTCAGCATTTCCAGCGGCAGCCACGCGGGACGTCGGCGCTCGATTGAACACGGACGATCAAACACTGATTGAGTTCCAGTTCGCCCGTACTGTAGGGCAGGACCTGACGTTCACTCCCGATGAGCTACGAAACACGGCGTTCGACCATGGAATGTTTCGCCCTCAGACGCTCCGCGGAGAGGTCGATTGGGTGGAGGTCGAAGAGCAACGCATGCACATCGCCACCTTAATGGAGCACAAGATTTCCAAGCGCGAACTGTTGAGCGAGCCAGTACGGCGCCGGGCCGAGGCATTTGCGAATTTCATCGACGGTGACCTGGCTGCGGTCTTCGAGGAGTGGAGCGCGCAACCCCGCAAGCCGAAGTATCCGCTGGAACTGATCGTCGCGGGAGAGGCGGCGGCAGAGGCCGGTGATGTAGAAGCCCTCACGTTCGCCGAGGCGTTAGCGCAATACATGCCCGTGGACGCAACTATTATTCGGGCCCGATATCTTTTCCGGACCGGCCAGGCCGCGCCAGCCGCACGGGCCCTTGCCGACGGATTCATTGCGCTCCGTACGGATCCTTGGCCCAACAGTTTAGTCGTGGAGCGGGCCCTCAAGTTGGCGCAGGAAATGGCGAAGAAGGGCCCGGAGATTGCGAGCGTGTTGTTGGAGGCCTTGAGCCTGCCCTACGCCGTCTACATCTACGAAGATTTGAGGATGGAGATGGCGGTTGACGTTGCATCAAACATATCACCCGCGACGGCCGTCCCGTACATAGAAGCGTACGAACCGAATCCTATCTGGACGCGGGAGTTTCTGGCCTACCGCGAGTTTGCCTACCGAGACACAGGCCATCCTCTCGCGAAACGCGCTCTACGCGACCTGGCCGCGTTTAGTCGCGCCCTGTCGAAGGGCCTCTCCGAAATAATCGGCGGTCCGGCGGCTGTCGACTAGCGTTCGTCCTCGTAAGGGCCAATCCCGAACGCTGCCTCCCGTTGTGTGATCCTGCAAGTGGGTGATAAACTTTTCGGCCACGAAGTACCAGCGAGGCCTGAGGTAGTACGATGCGGATTGCGTGGGGCGCGAACGACAATCAGCCAAGCATCCCGGTCCCAGAAGCTGCGCCCGCATCCGGCAGTAAGACGCCCGACGCGATCCGGCAATTGGCCGAAGCGCTGCTCAAAGAGCGCAAGGTCAGCCGGGAGGCGTTGCGCGAGGCGCTTGGCATTCAAAAACGCGACGGCGGATTTCTAGGAC
Organism: uncultured Nitrospirales bacterium; assembly: GCA_964467615.1. Lineage (GTDB taxonomy): Bacteria > Hydrogenedentota > Hydrogenedentia > Hydrogenedentales > CAYXRK01. The sequence goes on from CAYXRK010000030.1 coordinate 7,958, forward strand.
AGATTCTCATCGACATTGGGGCGGTCGACGAAAATTCACTCACGTCATTCCTCGCGAAGCAGTGCAAAATCCCGCACCTAAGCATTTTGGACTACCTGATCGACAAGGAGTTGCTGAAACTCGTGCCGCAGGAAGTGTGCATCGAGTTTCAGTTGGTCCCGGTCGACAGAATGGCCAAGAACCTGACGATCGCAATGGTCAACCCGCTCGACTCCTCGGCCATCGCGCAAGTCCAGATGTTGTGTCCCGATTTGCGCATCAAGCCCATCCTTTGCACCTACAATCATTATTTGGCCGTAATAAAGAAGCTATTCGGGGGGGCCGCGGAGAGCGCCAAGGCAAGCGGACCAGCGGAGGCTTCATTGACCTCTTTCGGGTTTGCGCCAGGGATCGCGAAGTCTAAGACGGTCCCTAAGGCCCCTGCGCCCGTCGAATCACCGCCGGCTGCTCAGGCCGCGCAGTCCGAAGTCGCGCCCGCTCTTGATGGCGACGCCCCGCTAGATGGCGGGTCGGTGTTGGGCCTGATGATGAAGAGGGACGACGACGAGCTAGTCGAGGCGGTCGTTTTCGAAGACGATACGGACGACTCCGCTTCGATCTCTGAAGTTGTCGAAGTGATGCGCGACAGCATGCGCGACACCTACGCAGTGCTGGCGCGGCGCATGCCGATTTTCCGGGGAATGGAGCCGGAGGAGGTCGCGAAGGTGTTCGCGGCAGGGATGACCTCGGAGCACGAGGGCGGCGCGGTCATCTTCAACAGCGGCGACATAGGACGCGATCTGTTCGTGGTCATGAGCGGCGAAATCGAGGTCGGCGACGGAAAACGTTTTAGTTCGATCATTGGCCCCGGCGAGCCGCTGGGCGAGATGGCATGGGTCAGCGATGCGCCCAGAAGCCTGACGGCGACCGCGCTCGAACGCACCAGCATGCTCACCTTGAACGAAGAGGTCGTCCGGCAACTCCTATCGAAGGAATCGTCCGTTCAATTGCTGATGAACATCATCTTGGCGGTATCAGAGCGTCTGCGAGCGGCGAATAGCCGCTGAGCCGGGCGAGCATGCATTCGCGCGGCCCGAAGGACTAGAATCGATTTGCCAAAACAGGCGTCGCCTTGAATTCCAAAACCGCAATAGCTGAGTTGTCGTTTCTCCTCGATTTGGACGAGGAGTTGCGCGGGCGCATCCTCACGGCGTTTCTCGCCGTGTCCGAAATTTCGGTGCGGGACGCGGGAACCGCGCTTATCCGGGAAGGTCAGGACGATTCGGATTCCGGATTTGTGCTCATTTCGGGATCGGTAAACGTCGCCAAATCGACGGGTGGTGGCGGCCGCGTCGCTGCGCCGGCTTTGTTCGGCGAGATGAAACAGTTCGGGCCCGGTGGCCAACGAGTGGCGACGGTCTCGATGGAAGAGTCTGGGGAGGTCGCGGCATTTTCGTGGACGAAGCTATACCGAGAGATGGAGACGCGCATTGACGCCGGCGAACTCGAACAGTTTCGGGATGCGCTACGACGGTACGCGTGGAAACATTTGCTAGATGAGTAGGAGCAGCGACTGACGGGGCCTGCGTGGTCGGCTGCGCGCGACTAGCCCGCGAGGTTCAGCGCGTTTTCCCTGCGATGGCCGCGCAGTATAATCGTCGGGAAGTAAGCGCCGGCATGGACCGGCAATACGAGAAAGCGAGGTCCGCGTGTCGAAAGCATTCCGAATCACGCTCTGGTCCGGCGGCAAGCCGGTCAGCGTTCACTACATCAAGGAAGCGCCGCAAATGGCGGAGGGGATTGTCGCGTACAAGACGGACGACGGAAACGCGGTCCGGCTCATGGGGACGATCTCGATCGAGCAAGGCGACTTTACCGAACGTCCGATTACCGGGGTACGGCGCTGATTGGCGCGAAGTACGGTTCTTAGGTGTGCATAGTTCTTGATCGGGGGACGAAGTGCGTCCATCCACAAGGGAGATCATAGGTCGTGTTTGAAGCATTGGATATGGCGCCGCCCGACGCCATCATGGGGCTCAGCGACGGGTTCAACAAAGACCCGGACCCGAACAAGATCAATTTGACGATCGGGGTCTATAAGGATTCCAGCGGAAAGACGCCGGTATTGTCGTCTGTAAAAAAGGCGGAAGAGCGGCTGCTGACCGAGGAGACCACGAAGGCTTACGTCTCCATCGAGGGCGACCGGGACTACGCTGATTGCGTGCAGCGCCTCCTTTTCGGCGAGAGCAATCCGCTATTGAAATCCGGCGTTGCGGTCACCGCCGACACTCCCGGCGGCACTGGCGGATTGCGCGTGGCCGCGGAGTTCATCCACGGCGTGAGCCCGCACGCATCCATCTGGTTGAGCGAGCCGACCTGGCCGAACCACCAGGGTATTTTCAACGCGGCGGGGCTGAATGTCCGTCACTATCCATACTACGACGCCGAAAGTAAGATGCTCGATTTCGAAGCGATGAAGGAAGCGTTGCGCCAGACAAGTCCGGGCGACGTGGTTCTGTTGCACGCCTGTTGCCACAACCCTACCGGCTTGGATCCGTCGCCGGAACAATGGGCCGAACTGGCGACAATTCTTACCGCGTCGAAGGTGCTGCCATTTTTCGACTTCGCGTATCAAGGTCTTGGCGATGGTCTCGAGCAGGACGCGCAAGGCTTGCGGACGTTCCTGGCGAAATCGAAGGAGCTGATCGTCGCAAGTTCGTTCTCGAAAAACTTCGGCGTTTACCGCGACCGAGTGGGCGCGGTCACGCTCGTCACGTCGAGCCCGAAGGCCGCCGAGACTTCGATGAGCCACATGAAGCGCGTCATTCGCTCGAACTACTCGACCCCCCCGGCGCACGGAGCATCAATAGTGAAGACGGTGCTCAACGATCCAACGCTGCGTTTAGAGTGGGAGAAGGAAGTGGTAGCGATGTGCGAACGCATCCAATCCATGCGTAGCGCGTTCGTCGAGACATTGCGAGCGAAAGGCGTCAAGCAAGACTTCTCGTTCTTGGCCCGCCAAAAAGGGATGTTCTCGTTCAGCGGCCTGACGAAGCATCAGGTCGAGGAACTGCGCGAGAAGCACTCCGTGTACATCGTCGGGAACGGCCGTATCAACGTCGCGGGCATTACACCCTCAAACGTCGGGCCGCTTTGCGACGCCGTCGCCGCGGTGCTCAATCGATAGTCGCGTATAATCGACTCAGGAGTCGAAGCCTAGCACTATGAACTATAAGGTGACCATACTCGTCGAAAAGGACGAAGACGGGTTTTTCGCGTACGCGCCGGAACTTGAGGGTTGCCATACTCAGGGCGACACGTTCGAGGAAGCTATGGAAAACATGAAGGAAGCCGTCGAGGTGTACATCGAGTCGCTTCCCGAATCTCGCCGCCCTCGGCTTCGAGACCGCCAAGTTCTCTCCACGTCTCTGGAAGTGACCGTTGCCTAAGTCGCCACGCTTGACGGCGAAAGAAGCGATCACGATGCTGGAGAAGGCGGATAAAATATCGTTTTCAAGAGCACGGTCGTCAATGCGGATATACAAATGCGCGAATCAATTTAGAGACCCATACTCATATCGGAGAACGCATGAAGGCTACCAGCGGATTGTTGGACCCACGCGCTACGGCAGTATTGGATCGGCTACACGCGCGGGCGAAGGGCGACGCGTGGAAGATGGCGGCGCGGCTGCCGATTTTCGCGTTGCGACGGCTTCGCGGTCAGACGATGTTCGAGGCCGCGACGCCGGAACTGATGAAGGACATCTACATTCCGATCGATCCGAACAAAGGGCGATTTCTGTATCTGACGGCGAGAGCGATTGGCGCGAAGACGATTGTCGAGTTCGGGACCTCGTTCGGAATCTCGACAATTTATCTTGCAGCGGCGGTCCGCGACAACGGTGGCGGAATCGTCATCGGTTCGGAAATCGAACCGAGTAAAGTGGCGAAGGCCCGCGAGAATATCGCCGAGGCTGGGCTGGCCGAATTCGTTGATGTCAGGCTTGGAGACGCGCGGGAAACGCTGATATCCACGCCGGCCCAGATCGACATGGTTTTCCTAGACGGTTGGCAAGACCTATACGTGCCGGTAACCCAAGTATTGACGCCGAACTTGCGTCCGGGAGCGGTGGTGTTTGCCGACAACATCTTTACGTTTAAGAAGACACTCCGGCCTTATGTGGAGTTCATGCAAGCGCCCGAGAACGGTTTCGTCTCGACGACGCTCTCGATGTCCGACGGATTTGAGTACTCAGTCTATCTCGGATCGGGCCGGCGCTGATCCGGCGCGGGCGTTTTGGCCTGCCGAGCGCGTGGTATTATGTTCGTTCGCGAGGGCCCGTAGATGCCGTACATCGTTACCGAACCGTGCATCAAGTGTAAGTTTATGGATTGCGTCGAGATTTGTCCCGTGCTGTGCTTTCACGAAGGCGAGAACATGCTGGTCATCGACCCGGACGAATGCATTGACTGCGCGGCGTGCGTCGACGAGTGTCCGGTGAACGCGATTTACGTCGAGCGAGACGTGCCTCCGCAGTGGAAGGATTACGTTGAAATCAACAAACGCCTCGCCTCGCAGTGGCCGGTGATCGAATTGAAAGGCGAACCGCCGGCGGACGCGGACAGTTGGAAGGGCGTGAAGATCAAGCGCGAGCATCTGAGCGAAAATCCAGGCCCTGGCACGCCGAAGTAGAGACGCGGCATGACTGCCCGAGGGGCCGTCCGTTCCAACCATGCTATGCCTTCTTCGCCCGCCGCAAGCACGGTCACGAGCATCGCGAGTTTCTTCATCGTTCCTCCAAAATCGGTTGAAGGTTGATCCGCGACGATAGCGGACCGTCGCGATTCCGCACGATATTCTCCTTGAACGTTGATCCGCCACGGCGGATTGAACAGCGACTTTCTTGTAGCGCAGTTCCAACTTTCAGTAAGCTACGGCCTCACGCACGCGTTCCCGTCATGCCATCACGCTTCGCTTTAGCTACTCGGATCATCGCCGTCGCGCTTTTCGCGGCGCTCGGCTTCGGCCGGGCCTTTGCGCATCCGCTTGGCAATTACACGATCAATCAATATTTCCTGGTCGATCTCCGCGGCGACAAGGTCGAACTTTACTATCTGCTCGACATGGCCGAGATCCCCTCGTTCACCGAACTCGACCTGCTCGATACCGATTTCGACGGCGAAGTGACCGATGAAGAAACGACAAAATACCTCGACGCGAAGGTCCCGCCGCTGTTCGATTTGCTCTCGTTCAAACTCAACGGCGAAAGCACCGGACTGAGAATCACCGATCGCAAACTCACGCTGCTCGAGGGAATGGGCGGCATGGTGGTATTCAATCTCTTCATCAAGCTGGAACCGGAACAATGGGCTTGGGCCTCGACGTATCCCTTTGTCGTGGAGGTCGAATCGACCAACTACCCGAAGGAGCCGGGCGTCCGCGAGTGCATGTTTCTCCTGGACAAACGGTTCGGCGACGACACGCATTCGCTCGGCGTCAACGCGTTGGGCTACCAAACGCTCGTATTCATCGACGAATTCGAGAACCCAATCTACCAAGACCTCGACGCGCAATTCCTCTGCCAACTCGCGTCGGGATTGAACGTCCCGCAGACGGAGAGCAAGCGCGAGCTCTCCTTCGGCTGGACGTTCACCGCGCGCGCGGCGACCGATTCCGGCGAGCAATCGATCGCCAACGGCATGGCGGGCCCCATCACCATCGTCAACGCGCCCGAGGGAACGCCGGACCTGACGCGCCCGACGCTCGTGGCCGCGGAAGGGCCGTTGCCTGTGCAGCCGCTGCCCGTCGATACGTCGGGTCCCACGCCGCAAGACCTACGCGACCGATTTACAAAGCCCACGACGGGGGCCGAGGGCGCGACGGGCAAGATGATCGACCGGCTTGGCGAGATCGTCACTGCCGAGGAACTGACACCTTGGATGATCGCGATCGCGTTCGTGGTTTCGATTGCCCTCGGCATGGGCCACGCTTTCTCCCCGGGCCACGGAAAAACCGTGATGGCCGCGTACCTCATCGGCGAGCGCGGGACGGTGCATCACGCGATGCTGCTCGGCGTCGTCGTGACGATTACGCACGTATGGAGCGTCATCGCGCTCGGTGTCGTGGTGCTCTATCTGCAGGAGTCGATCAGCGCCGAGCAGCTCACGTTTTGGACCGGTCTCGCGTCGGGCGTAATTATCGTCATCATCGGCGCGCTGCTGTTTGTGACACGGTTCAAAGCCTTTGTTCTAGCCCGCGCGGGCGTGACGCCCCACGATGATCACCCTCACCACGATCACGGCCATCATGACCACGTTCACGTGGATGCGCACGATCACGATCATGGACATATCCAGGAGCATGAACATGGGCACGCGCATGGCCATGACCACGACCACGGACATACTCACGGACCCAGACACCATCACGCGCACAACCACGAACCCGGCCACACTCATGACCACGACCACCACCATAGCCACGGCGTGTTCAGCCACTCGCACGTCGTCGAGACGAAGGACGGTGCTCCTCCCACCTACAAGAGCATCCTCTGGCTTGGAATTTCGGGCGGTATCGTCCCCTGCCCCGCCGCGCTCGTGGTCCTTATGCTCGCGATTAACATCGGCCGTCTCGCCTTCGGCCTTCTGCTGATTCTGACCTTTAGCCTTGGCCTTGCCGCCGTGCTCGTCGCGATCGGCGTTGCCGTCGTCCGCGCTTCGGGCGAGATCCGAAAACACATCGGCGCGCGAAGCCCGCTATTGTTAGCGCTGCCGCTCGCCTCGTCCGTCCTAATCACCATCCTCGGCCTATGGATGCTCCTCTACACCCTCATCCAGCACCGCGTAGTCGTGTTCCCCACGTTGGGTTAGGGTCCGCGTCAAAAGTCCAGATTGCCGTCGCGCCGTCGTCGAGTGGGTGTTGAATATCCTCCGCGAATTCACGGCGGGAAGATTGTGTTCGTTCAGCAAGAAATTGCGTGAGTCGGGTTAGAATTGATAGATGTCCAATTGCTTCATGCACAAAATTCGCGCCGGCGCTGGGGCGCTGGCCATTCTTGTCGCGGCGCAGATTTCGTGTTGGGCGCAGGGGTTGACGGGGGAGCAGGAGCAGTCCCTGCGGGCGATCGCGCGGGGCGAACCGGGGGAGTGGCCGGGGCTGAGCGCGGACCAGCAGGCGCTCGTGCGGGAGAAGGCGGAGTCGTATCTGGTGCGTTATCAAGAGGCGCACCAACCGCATGGGTCCACGGCGGAAGTGTTGTGGACGGACCGTGAGCGGTCGAGCGTCGAGCGGTACGAGGGGCTTGGCGACGGCGTTACGTGGACCGGGCACTATCTCGCCGCGCTCGCGCTGCGGCAGAGTGTCGAGCACTCGGAAGAAACGCTCGATGAGATTGTGGACGTTCTCGACCATCTCGATGCGTTGATTTCGATGACGGGGCGCGACGGCTACGTGCCGCGGTACGCGGGGCCGGCGGACGACCCGGCGTATGAGCGGTACTACAGCCGATATGGACGGGGGCCGAGCTTGTTTCGGCCGGGGCTTGGCACGCGCGCGTATCACGGCGTTGCAACGTATGAGGACCTCGTCTGGCTGGGTAATAGCTCGCGCGACACGTATGACGGCGTGCATTTCGGATTGGCGGCGGCGTGGGCCTACGTGGACGACGAGGAAGTCCGCGCGCGAGTGAAGGCGCTCGTGATACGAATCGGGCGGCGTCTGGAAGCCGATCGGTTCTTCGTTCTCGATGGCCGGGGACACGTTACGCGGCCCACGCTGCAATGGCGGTGCGCGTGGCTGCGGTTGTTGTTGAGCGCCGCGCCTGAAGAGTTCTCGCAGCTTCGCGCGAGGTACGTGCTTTTCTCGAAGGTGTTTCGCCGCGTCGGGTTTTCGTTGCGGCCCGTTTGGGCGAGCGATTACTTTCCGAACAATCTCGGCATGATTCGCATGTTCACGCTGTGTACGCTCGAGGACAACCCGGACATGCGCGCCGAGTATCAGGAGATGGCGCGGGAGGAATATCACCGGGAAGGCGCCACGCACCTGAACGCGCACTTCGCGGCCATTTATCTGCTCGTGACGGGCGACGACGACGCGACCGCCACGGCGACGGTGGAAGGGTGCCTACTCGACTTTCCGAACGAGAAATGGGCGGGCCCGGTGGACAACCGCGCACTGCCCGGCGTCGAAATGCGCGACGAGCGGTTCGCTCGCTATGCGTTTTTGCCGAGCGAACGTCCGCACAATGACTTTCTCTGGCAACGTCCTCCGGCGCTCGCCATCCGCACGCTCGACGAACCGCGCGAGTATCCCGGCGTCGATATGTTCCTGCCCTACTGGATGGCCCGTGTCGCGAGGATGTTGGCGCAGAAGTGATGTAGCGCGAAGACGCGAAGGGCATGCGTTGGATGCGCTTCGTCTAAGACTTTGAAGCGCCGTGAAGCAAGTCTCAAACGGAGGCCAACCTCCTATCAGAATCTTGTTTCCAAAGGCTGCTCTCGTTCCATCAAAGCATCCAAAACATCGACGACGCACTCGTGGGGTGTTCGGCCGCTGATATATGTCAAGAACTCCTCGACTTGTCCACGATAAACAACGGCTAACCTCGGATTGAAGATACAGTAGTCCGTCCACGCATACTGACGAGATGCGAGTGCAGCTACAAGGTAGCAGATCACTTGACGCAGGTCCGTGGATTCGAGGTTGCGATGTACAGTCTTCACTTCGTACAGAGTGTTGCTAGTGCAGAAATCAGCCTCCATTTCATCGAGAATACCCGAACCCTTTATTCGAGGACGGAAACGGATGCGCTCATCTGGCTCAATCGAGTCTAAAAAGATATCATAGACGTTCAGAAGTAATTTCGCCTCATCGATCTCTTCTTGTGACGGGCTGAGCAAGTTAGATACGCCTCTGAGTGTCCCGATCGTACGCATTGCTCTCTCGACTGCATTTGGGACACTGGGTTGTTCGCCGAAGCGTTTGCCGTAGTTCTCCTGAGCACATTCGAACGCCAATTCCGCCACTAAATCAAATCTCTCTATATTTTCGCCTATTTCTACCGGCGATACCCGCCGACCGTCTCTCGTCATCAGTCGCTCTTTTCGCTCCAAATTATAGCGCCGCACAAACATCGGAGTGAGAAGCGGGAAATGCTGTTGCCAAAACGAATGAAACGATTTTGAAAGTTGTTTTTCGGAGATCATAAGGGAACTGCCGTTGATCGATTCATCCGCCCCTTGTACCAATCATCGATTACTTTCTCGTCTTTTGAAAGTGTAAGCGATGCATGGTTTCGCCAATGCTTACCCTCATCGTGCATGTAGTAAGACGCGACTATAAAAGCTTTTCTCTCCCATTTAGATAGAGAGCCGAATTGACGAAGCAAATCCGACAACCAATATGTGATACCCCATTTGGCCATGATTAAATTAAGATGATTTCTTTTCGAACCAGAGGCGAGGGATTGCTTGGGTAAAGTTCGATCAATATGCCTTCTTTTTCCGCAGTCTGGCGTTGGCCAAAAACTTGTAACAAAAAGCATAGATTCAAGTCGTTTTGGATCAGGTAGCTTTTCTCCGTGAATAGCCTCACCATTGTTGCGTCCGCCAAATCCTTGGTAGGTTCGTCGATTTCGGAGTAGAGACTTCTCAATAACCTCATTACATTACCAAAAACTGGTGCAAGGGTCTCAAGATTGTCTTGGTTCAGAAGCGTCGCAATCGCACGCGATTGTGGTAAGCCAGGCAATGCCCTTATCGCGGCAATTGCTTGCTTGGTAATTTGGGCGTCGATATTTGTTTTGGCAATTTCTCTCGTTAGAATCCCCACGATATCGATAGAGGTTACCGCATCCTTTAATGTCTCGTAGTCCTCTTCAGCCGTCGGCGAATATGGATCGAAATGTACACTTAGTCGCATCAACCGGGCTTCTGGAGGCAGAACGTTGACATCGTCCGTTTCTGCTAAATCGAGATTCTTTGACGCCTCTCTAAGTTCATCAGTTGCAAGTATCCGCGTTTTTGTTTTCTGTAAAGACAAGCCTTCATTGAAGAGAATTTGAGCAAGAAATGCCAGATGGCTAAAGGCTTGTTGTTTGGATTCGGCAAATATATGGAAGTCGTCGACGTAGCGGCAAAACGGTATGCCTTTTCTATGCAGAAAAAGGTCGACCGGGTTTAGTGCTAATTCGGCGAGAATGCGGGACGCTGGGCCTCCAATTGGCAATCCGTAAGACCGGGTTTGGGAGAATCGCGAAATCAACCCTTTGATTCGCATTCGTTCCTCGTCGTGCTGTCCTAATCGTTGTAGTTCATTTTCCAATCGGTGATGCGCGACTCGCGGATAGAAGTCGGCGACGTCAGCCAGCAAAACGACGGGATAGTGATGGGATTTCTCCAACGCCGCTTGTTTGTAGTTACGCCATGTGAAATTCCCGAATAGACGCCCCGTCGTATGATTTGGCGCGAACCTATATGAGAACACGATGGCGTCGGTGGTCGGGAGGCGTTTTGTTTCGATGGTTTCGGCAATCGAAAGAACGAGGGAAAGAAAGTAGAGATTCCAATATGGGTCAATCTGAGTGGCCCAGCGAAAGCTTGTATAACCGAGCGGTACAAGCGCATTGATGTTCTCTGGGGGTTGGGTCGCGAGATACTCGTTGAAGTTGGATTCAATATGTTTTAGTACCTTCACGACCTCACTCGGCGAATCCCGACATGGGAATCGATCCAAAGGCGAAGGGAAGATGTCGGTGTCACCGAAGGAGGCCACGTTTGCGATAGCCAAATCGAATGCGTCGTCGCGCGTCATTGTGGATTCTTCATCGGGAGCTTGATCCCTATCGACTCTAGCACGGGTATTAGATACTTTCACAACGTGCGCTAGCGGTGACGACTTGTTGCCGCCCTTTCGTTATCTTGAAGTTTGTCAATCCGCCGGATGTAGCGTGAGGGCACGCTTGCGAAATGTGCGGGCTGGGCCGTAGGCTTTGCGGGCCATGATGGAACGAATCGGGGAACCGTTGGAGGCGTTCGAGCGCGCGTTGGACGCGTTTCGAGGCGAGGCCGCGCGATTTCCGGAGGTATCGGCGCGGCTGTTCGAGGGATCGCGCGATTGGATCGATCTGTTGACGTATAAGCTCGTGCCGCATCTCGCGGGCGAGGGATGTTTGGTCGCGGTGGTGGCTGGCGGGACGAACACCGGGAAGTCGACAATCTTCAACGTGTTGGCGGGCGTGGCGTTAAGCCCCGTGGTGAACACCGCCGCGGCGACGTGCCATCCCGTGCTGGCCGCGAACGAGCGGCGGCGCGCGCAATGTTTGCAGGCGAAGCTCGTGCCGGAGTTTGCACCGTTGCCGCTTGGGGACGGCGGCGGGCCGACGGATCGCGAGGCAACGGCGACGGCGTTGTACGTGGGGCTGGCGAGTTCGCTGCCGGACCATTTGGTGATCATGGACACGCCGGACGTGGATTCAATCGACACGCGTAATTGGGAAATCGCCGATCACATTCGCGCGGCGGGCGACGTGATGTTGGCGCTGATTACCGGGGAGAAGTATCGAGACGAGCGGGTGGTGGCGTTTTTTCGGGAGGCGCTCGCCGCCGGGCGACTGGTGTTGCCGGTGATGAACAAGGCGAACCCCGCGAACGATTTCGACGTGGCCCGGAAGCAATTGGCGGAATTCATGTCTGACACGCGGGCGCAGGGGCCGTGTTTCGTGGTGGGCCACGATTTCGATATCGCGTCGAAGCCGGACGTGCGAGTTGCGGGCATCGACGGCGGGCCGGACTTGCGCGAGTATCTCGAGACGCGCGACGTGGCGGCGATCAAGGAAAGCGTGTTCGGCGACACGGTGCGGAAGTTCGCGGCGAGCGCGGGGGAGTTTGTCGACCTGATCGACTCGACGGCGCGGGACATTCGCGCGATCATTCGTGACATGGAGTCCAGCGCGACAAAACACGCCGCCGAGTATGACCCAGCGCCGGGATCCGCGGTGGGCGGATTGTTTCACGAGTTCGTGCAATCCAAGCGCGGCCCGGTGCGGCGGATGATCGGATCGGCGAGCACGACGCTATTTCGCGGCGTGTCGGCGGTGGGGAAGCGCATCTCGGGAGCGCTGCTGAAGCGAATTCGGCTCGAGGGCGGCGACGCGGACGAGAACATCGAGGAGCGTCACGCGCGCCAGGCGATGCAGCTTGCGCGGGAATGCGCGGCGCGGTGCATCGAAAGGGCGGGGCGCTCGCAGGGGCCGTTGCGCGGAATGCTGTCGGCGGCGGTGGATGCGTTCGACACGAACACGAGCGTACAGGCTGCGGCAGCCGGGGCGGCTGTCGGAGGGCCGGTGTCGGAGACGTTCCGGGCGCACGCGATGCGGACGCTCGATGCGTGGTGGGAGGATCACAAGAACCGGCGCAAGGTGTTGGAGGGTCTCGATGTGCTGCTGGCCGCTATGCCCGCGGCGATCGCGGCGCCGATTTCGTTGTACACGGGCGGCGTCGGGGCGTCAGAGGCGGTGGTGTTCATCGGGCCGATCGCGGCGCAATTCGTGACGCGCGTGATGGAGTATCAATTCGGCGACGCGATGTTCGATTTCCTTTCACCCTGGAAGCGCGAGCAGCAAGCGCGATTGGCGGAGTCGCTCAAGCTGCACGTCGTGCGGCCGCTCACCCGCGAGCTCGAGGCGTGTCTCGCCGTGCTCGAAGGCGAACACGCGCGCGAACTGCGGAGGCGTCAAGCCGAATGTCGCTGAGCCTGCCGGACATATTGGAGCGGCTCGACGCGCTGGCCGCGTATGACGGGCCTTGGACGGTGATGCGCGAGGAGGCCACGCGGCTCCGCGAGCGCGCCGCCGAACTGCGCCAACGCGAAACGCGCCTCGACGACGTCTTGATCATCGCGCTGGCGGGCGGATCGGGCGTCGGCAAATCAACGCTGCTAAACGCACTCGCGGGCGACGAGTTGGCGAAGACTTCAGAATTCCGTCCGTGTACCTCGACGCCGACGATTTACCATCCGCCGGGGACGAAGCTGCCGTTTGATCCGTCGTGGAAACGCGTGTCCGGATCGGCGCTGGAGCATTTGGTGATCGTCGACACGCCGGACTCGGACACGGTGGTGAAAGAGCACCGGGAAATTGTGATCGAGGTGCTCAAACAGGCAGACCTGATTTTTGTATGCGCGGACGCGGAAAAATACCTCGACGAAGCAACCTGGTCGTTGCTGCGGCCCCTTCGCGGAGAGCGGACCATCGTCTGCATCGAGACAAAAGCGGGACCGGCGGAGAGCGTGCGAGGCGATTGGGAGGCGCGTCTCGCGGAAAATGGAGTCGCTCTGGCGGCGTACTTCCGGGTGAACAGTCGGCGCACGTTTGACCGCAAACTCAGCGGCGCGGCGCCCGGCGCCGATGAGTACGACTTTACCGCACTCGAGGCGTTTTTGCGCGAAGAGTTGACGCGAGAACGGATTCGGCGAATCAAACGTTCAAATGCGACGGGGCTCCTCACGAGGACGATTAGCGGCCTTTCCGAGCGATTGGCTGAAAAGCGCGATGGACTCGATCGCGCGCTCCGGTCCGTCGAAGCCGCAGATCGCGCCCTCGCGCAGGAGTGCTTGGAGTTCGTCGAGGAACGACTGTTTGCCGAGCCGCATTTGTGGACCCATGCCTTGGGACGCGAGACAGGGGTGCGCGCGAAGGGGTTTGTCGTGAACTTGTACCGAGTGATCGAAGGTATTCGCGGGCTTCCCGCGCGGCTCGCGGGGCTGGCATTTTGGCCGGTGCGCGGCGTGGGGCAACAGGCCGCTGCGATGTTGAGCGCGGGCGGATTGATTGATGATGAACTGCGATTGGCGCCGGAAGATTTGCGAGGCCGGTTCGACACACATCGAGGAGAAGTATCTCTCGAACTCGCGAAGGCGAGGTTTGCAACGACCGGAGACGACGGATTTCCAGCGTTCGTGGAATCGTTGAACGGACGGATTGGCGCAGTGCTGCGTGGGCCGGCGCGGGATCGCATCGTGGCGCGCGCACGTATCATCACAAGTTGGCCGACGACCGCGTTGTTCGACGCGTTGCCGCTGTTGTTCTTCGTCGTGTCCGCGTATCAGATCGTGGCGACATATTTTCGCGGCGAGTTTCAGGACGCGGGCTTTTTCGTTCATGCCGGGACCGTGCTCTTGATTCTACTCACCATCGAGATTGCCGCGTTGTCGTTCACGGTGCGATGGCTGGCGGGCGCGTCGCGTCGTGCGTCACTGAATGATCTCCGGATTGCGCTAAGCGGCGCGGGCTTGGCGTTCTCGATAGAGCGTAGCGCGTTGAAAGAGGCGGCGGAGTTGATCGAAAAGGCCGGGCACTTGTGGGCCGAAGTGCGTGCAGAGACCGCGCAAAATGAAAAGTCGTAAGCCTCAGTAGTGACGTAAGGCCCCGTACCAATGACTGCCACCGTGGTCGAGGTGGAGCACGGGGAGTCCTTCGAGGCGGACCTCTTTTCCGAACCGGGCGATGATGTCCTCGGCGAACTTCATGTCCGCGCCCTCGAAGTGGTCGAGTTCCGGGTATTTGACGCGGTCGAAGCACGCGCGGCGTACGATCTGGAGGAACCCAACGGGTACGCCGCGGGCTTCGCGCTGGCGATACTCATACGCAGCGGCGGCGAGTTCCTCCCAATTGTCCCACGGCGTTTTTTCGCCGAGAAGGACCTGCCCCGTGACGCGCCAATCAAGCATGAGCCGGCCGTCCGGCGCGATGAAGTGGACGCGGTCGTCCTGTGTGTGGGCATCGGCGCGCGCGAAGGTCTCGGGATGAAGGCAAACATCCGAGTCCATCACGGCAACCCACTCGCCTGACGCCGAGCGAACGCCTTCGTTGATCATGAAGCCCTTCGCGGTGGCGTCGGCCTCGGAGAACGGCACGCGCACGACGCGCAGACTGGGGTACGCCGCCTCGACCGAGAGCAACAGGTCTTCGGTGGCATCGAGCCCGGGTACGTAGCAGACGACCACTTCGATCGAGGCCGTAGGGACGCCGCGTTGGTGCGCGATGCTGCGCAGCGTTGTTTGCAATCTGCGCGAGTATCGAGTTGACACGATAAGACAGGAATATTTGATGCCCACCGGCGCCGTTTTCGACTCGGCGGGATGCTCCCAAATTCGGATCGTATCGGTCACGATTTCGCGGGAAATGTTCCAGATCGAGATGCGAATGGGCGGTTTGTCGCCGAGGCGTTGCGGCACGTAGTAGGCGCCCTCGAATTCGACCGGGCGCACGGGTTTGCCGTCGCGCAAGAGCACGTAGTCGCCTTCGCGCGTCGCGTGTAGCACGAGGTCGTGGCGGTTCCCCAGCATGGGCGCGACGATCTTGCAGTGCCGGCCGACCGAAAACCCGATGTACTCGGCCATGCCGCCGCCAAACCCGAGGGCGACGGTGAACGGTATTCGCAGTTCAGGGAGTTCGTAACTGAGCTTTTCCGAGTTCGTGAGCGAGAACCACCGCAAGCCTCCTTCCATCAGGTCGCAGGCGGCGCCTTCCACGCCGTACTCCGTCGGCAGAATCCTGCGCGTGGGCTCGCTGTTCGCGACTAGCTGGTTTGCGTCGCGCGCGAGATCCAGCGCGGCTTCGCTTGGATTGGCTCGCGCGCGGTCGATGGCATCAAGATAGCGCACGCGGCGCGATGCAGACTTTCGAGTCGTGTCCGGGTCTTTGTGGTCGGAGGCCGCATTCCAGTCCGCGCCGGGAAAGATATTCTCGATACGAGTCAACTCGTATTGCTCGAGTGGGCCCGAATTCACAAGCGACTCGTTCCCGCTGCTCGAACTGGACCGCGGAATCCGCGCGAGCGCCCTAGGGACGAGAGGAAACGACATCAACCACACGCGGAACGCGCGCGCCCATGTGAACACAAACCACCAGGGCCGCTCGATGAGCCACGGCGCGAGACGCCCGCCATGCTTGTTGCGTTCCGCGGAAAAGAAACGAAGCAGTTCGAATTTGATCCGATACGGCGCGAGTGGAAACAGCGCGCACGCCAGTTCATAGCTCCGGCGTTCGTATTGATGGTGATCGCGGAAAAAGGCCGCGCCGCTGAGGGCGTGCGGACGAAGTTCCAGCGGCAGCGACCCAGCGGGCAGGTGCGTGATCGAGACGTCGATTTCGTGCTGGGAGAGCGCGCTCGTCCATGCAGCAAGACCCCGCACAAACGATTGAAAATCCGGATCGCGCGAATCGCCCTGCGTGTCGAATTCGGCGAACGGCGAAAGATTGACGATGCGGACGTTACTGTCCGCCATTTCTTGTGCCCAAGCCTGAGCGTCCTCGTCGAGGGGAGGCAACAATTCGACGCGGGCCGGAAGGCCTGCGCCGTGACACGCGTCGAGCCAGCGCCGCGCGGCGCCGAATTCATCGCCCGGGACGGACAGATAAACGTCGTACGGACGGTGCTCGTGAAACTTCGCGAAGTCGGTGAATACGTGATCGGCCGCGCGTACGCGCAACGACGCGACGATTTGGTTGTCGTGCGCGAAACTGATGAGCTCGGGGAGGTAGTCGTACTCGGCGGGCGCGCACACGAGATCGACTCGGTCGGTCTTGAACAACGTGCGCGACAGGCGCATCCACCGGCATACATCGGCCATTGGAAGTGACTGTCCTTGCGCGTTGTGCAGCGGGACAATCCCACGATTGGGCGGCAGTGGATCCTCGAGTACGATCCACTCACCGCGCGCGTCCTCGGTCATCGGTCGAACTTGCTCACAGGTAGTCGGCCAGCGTGCTCGCGCTCCGCCGGAATACCCAGACGCCGAGCGCGACTGCGACCGCAGCGGCGCACGCGGGCCAGAGAAGGCCGGTGACGGCAATGGGATCGCCGAACAATGCGGCACGGTACGCCGTAACGAGTCCGGCCATAGGGTTGGCGAGATAGAGATTGAACAACGCGGGCGACAGGTTTTCGCGGGCGAGACCGATGGGATAAAAAACCGGCGTGACGTAGAAGCCGAACGCGACGGCGACCTCGACGACGTACTTCACGTCTCGGAAGCGGGCGTTTAGCGCCGAGAAAAGCAGACCGAGACCGGCCGCGAGCGCAAACTCGAGCACGAAGATCGGCGCGAACCAGGCGATGCCCGGGCCAATACGTCCGCCGAAAATGAGATGCGCGATCAGCAACAACACCACGCCGACGAGAAAATTCACGGCCCAGTCGAAGGTTGACGCGAGGGGGACAACCTCACGAGGAAAGTAGACCTTCTTAATCAAGTCGCGGTTATCGACCAATGAATTTGTGGCCGAATTGAGGGACTGCGAGAAGAACTGCCACGGAATCAGCGCGCACAGCAGAAAGACGGGATACGGTTGGCCGCCGGTATCCATGCCGATGCGCGGGCCGAGAATGTACCCGAAGACGAGCGTGAGGATGCCGACCATGAGGAGCGGGTGCAGCACGGCCCAGAAAAACCCGAGCGCGGCGACGCGATAGCGTACGCGCAACTCCTTCGACACGAGGCCGAGCAGCAATTCGCGCGCGCGGATCAAGTCGCGCGGCAGACCGCGGATGCTGCCCGAGTCGGCGGCGGTATAGAATGCTTCGTGCATGTGTAGATGATTGGCGTCAAACGAGTTAGCGCGGGCGAAAGTATAGCATCCGCACCATCGAGACCGAACGCAGCACCGAATGAAAATCGCCTTCGTTGACCTCCTGTTCTCCTGGCCGCCCAACGGCGGCGCGGACGTGGACCTTTATCACACCGTCCAGGAATTACAGCGGTTGGGGCACGAGGTCCGAGTCTTCGTCGCGGGCTACGAGAAGAATTGGGAACGCGGCAATGTGGATGTGGACGCGATGCCGTTTCCGGTCACGCTGCTCGAATTCACGACGCTCTCCCTCAATGGGCCTTCGATGGGACAGCGCTTTCGCGAGGCGGTGGATGCCTGGCGGCCGGAGGCGGTGTTTCTGGGTGACGGATTTTTTCTGAAGCCTTGGGTGATTGATGCGCTCGCGCATTACCCGATCGCCGCGCGGTTCTATGCCTACGAGATTCCGTGCATTCGTGACTTGCTGCTGTTCAAAAACGGGGCCCCCTGTCCCAACAATTACCTGCGCACCCCCGATGAATGCCGGACGTGCGCCGCGGCGGGGATGAAGGACGTCATCCGTCGTTGGAGGTTGCTGACGTGGCAACACGAGTTTCTGGTCTCGGGCGCGTTCCTGCCGGGGTATCACCAACGGCTGGTCGAAAGTCTGCGCAAGGTGTGGTGCGCCATCGTGTACAACGAATTGCAGCGCAGCCATCTGGCTGGCGTCATCGACAACGTGCACATCGTGCCGGGCGGCGTGAACGCGAGTGACTATTCCTATACACCGCCGACGGTGCGGGCGAACTCGGACAAAAAAGTCATCTTCATGGCGGGGCGCACCGAGGATCCGATGAAAGGTCTGACGGTGTTGCTCGAAGCGGGGGAGAAGCTCGCGAAGCACCGAAGCGACTTCATGATACAAGCGACGCACACGGACCACACGCTGAATCGCGAGTGGTTCGCGGCGGTGGGTTGGCATTCGCACGTCGGCGTGAAGCGGTTCTATCAAGAGTCCGACATTTGCGTTGTGCCGTCAGTTTGGGAAGAGCCGTTCGGGCTCGTGGCCGTCGAGGCGATGGCGTCGGGGCGGCCGGTGTGCGCGAGCCGCGTGGGCGGATTGCAAACGATTGTCGAGGACGGCCGAACGGGGTTCGTGTTCGATCGCGGCGATTCGGGCGCGTTGGCGGCGGCGCTCGAGCGGTTGCTGGACGATGCGGCGTTGCGCGACGAGATGGGCCGCGCGGGCCGGGCACGCGTCGAAGAACGCTACGACTGGGCGCGTGTGGTCGAGGCGCACTATCCCGCGATCCTCGAGGTGCTCGCGCAATGAGCGGCGCGATACCGACAGTCGGCGTGTTCTACAGCCGCGGGCCGCATCTCATTCGCACGTTGCAGAAGATGCGCGAACGGTTTCCACAGGCACGCATTGTTGCGTATCTGCCGAAAGGGTTTCCCGTATCGGCGGAGATTGGGGCCGCTGCGGACGAGATCGTGCACACGGAGCTGACGAATTACTCGCCGGCCGATCTCGCTGCGTGTACGCGGCTCGTTCGCGAGTTTCGATCGCGAAGGTTCGCCGCGTTCGTGATTATGTTCGACAGCGTGCAACTCAAAACGCTGAGCGCGCTGAGCGGAGCGCGCACGCGTTTGTGCTGCATGCCGCAGGGACGCGTGGTCGAACTTCGCGCACCGATACCAATCATATTTCTCGAAGAGATACTGCGGCGCACGGTCGGCGCGGCGGTCTACTTCGTCGTCGCGGCGGCCGTGCGGCTGACGAAGGTCGGCGAACCGCGTATTTAAGCGCGTTCGCGGAGGAAGGCTTCGACTTCGTGCAAGCGCGGCATGGCGGATTGAGTGCCGGAGCGCATCGCCGCTAATGCGCCCGCGGCGTTTGCGAATCGAACCGCATCGACGAGCGGGACTTGACCGAGCCGCAACGCCAACGCGGTGGTGAACGCGTCTCCCGCGGCGACGGTGTCTACTGCTTCGATATCGAACGCAGGCGCGTGATGTTCCTCGTGACCGAGGTAGTACGCTCCGCGCGCGCCCAACTTCAGCACCACTTCGCGGCAGCCGGCGTTACGGAGCGTCGCCGCCGCAGCCTTGGCGTCCTCTACCGTGTGGATATCGATCCCCGTGAGCGCGTGCGTTTCGGTCTCGTTTGGCGAGATCACGTCCGCCTTCGCGAGCAACTCTAGCGGCACATCGCGCGGCGGTCCTGCATCGAGTATCGAGCGGGTCGTCGTTTTCCGAGCCATGTCCAGCGCCGCTTCAATCGCTTCCGTTGCGATCTCGAGTTGGATCAACATTGCATCCGCCTGTTCGAATACCTCCCTCGACTTCTCGATATGCGCGCGAGACAATTCCAAATTCGCGCCGGGCACGACAACAATCGTGTTCTGGCCGCTCGCATCGACTTGAATCATCGCGATCCCAGTCGGTACCGATGCGTGCCGCACGACGCGCGAGGTGTCGATGCCCTCGGCGTTGAGCGACGCGAGCAGCGCGTCGCCGAACGCGTCGGCCCCGACGCATCCGATGAACGCGACCTCAGCGCCGAGACGCGCCGCGGCCACAGCCTGGTTTGCGCCTTTGCCGCCGGGCACCGTCACGAACGATTCGCCGAGGAGCGATTCGCCTGGCCGTGGACAACGCGGCACGCGCGCGACGAGGTCCATGTTCGCGCTTCCGACGACGACGATGTTCACTTGGTCCAATCTCCCGCGTTGTATCGCCGGCATCCCTGCCGGCACCCACATGCCGCCAGGATGGCGGCGGTACGATGCGTTAGGCGTTCAACACCGCGTCGATCGCTTCTTCGGCGAGCGCGACAAACGCCGCCGCGTCGTCGATGGTCTCGGCTGGGACTTCGTAGTACGCCTTCAACGTCTGCTTCGCATTCGGCTGAAACGGCGCGCTGCCCCAATCGAGGTACTTCTGCCGCGTGAGCTCGTTCGTCTTGAAGTAGAGCGCGCCGCGGAAGACGATGCCAAAAAACGTCGAGCCGCAATACAGGCCGTAGCCGCCGAACATCGAGCGGTGCGCGATGCCGTCCAACTCGCCCAACTGATCGCAGACGAATTCGACGAAGGAATCGTCCTCTTTCACCTAGGCCCCCTTGGCAAGCTCTTCTTCGATGACCTCGACGACGCGCGAATCGTCCGGCCGCACGGCGGGTTCGGCGCGCGCGGCGACGCGGCCATCGCGCCCGACGACGAACTTGGTGAAGTTCCACACAATTTCGCCGCCAAGCGCGCCGTTTTTTTCTTTCGACGTGAGGTCGCGATAGAGCGGCGGCGCGGCATCGCCCGTGACGGTGATTTTCGAGAAGAGGTCGAACGCGACGTTGAACTTTGTCGAGCAGAACTCGCGGATTTGTTCGTTCGAGCCGGGCTCCTGGCCCATGAAATCATTTGCCGGAAAGCCCAGCACGGCGAAGCCCTTGTCCTTGTATTTCTCGTGCAGCGCCTCGAGCTGTTCGTACTGCGGCGTGAACCCGCACTTCGATGCGACGTTGACGATCATCAACACCTTGCCTTTGTAGTCGTCCGTCTTCGCGTCGGTGTTGTCGATGCGCTTGACGCGATGGCCCAGCACGCTCGCGCCGCGCCCGCGCCGCACTTTTTTCCCGGCGCCCGTCGCCACGCCAGCCAGCAGTTTAAGGATTCCCATCGTTCGCCCTTTCCATTTCCCGGCTCGGCAGGAGCCTCGCCCTCCCCGATTCGCGCCATGCGCGCGCCTTCGCTTCGATGCCCCGAATGAAGTCCGTCTTCGCCTCATTATACGTAAGCGAATCGTCCGGATACTTCGCGGCGAGCGCGCGCTTGAGCGCGGCATACGCCTCCGCGTCGGCGGGGTGCGCGCGCAAATAGTCGCGGAAATCGAGCATCCGGATCGCGTCGCCGTTGTCCGCCTCGAACGCGTGGACATGGATCAGGCGGACGCCGTTTTCCTCGCGGACGAAGTAGCGCCGGCCCGCCAGGCCGTACTCACCCTTCGCAACGTATCCGAGCGCGGTCATCCCCGTGTTCACTTCGTCCACCTCCGCAATCGAGCGGATGAGCGGCATCATGTCGACGATCGGCTTCGCGGCGAGACCGGGCACAGCCGTGCTGCCGACGTGCTCGATTGCGAGCAGGCTACCGCCGAACGCGGGCGCGATCCGAGCGGCCTCCGAGCGGAACACGGCAGGCCACGCAGAGTCGTACGGAACGATTTCGACGGCAAACTTTTCGAATTGCATGGGCGGGTTTGGCATCAATCTGTTGTGAACCACGCTAAACTGAGAATACTGTATCCCAGCAGTCGGCGTCCTCAGAAACTGGCCTAAATGCTAACGTGGAGAAACAACCCTCTCCGGAATTTCGAGTTTTTTGGAACACAGAACTGTGGCAAAGAGACCACAATCCGTAGTACCGAAAAAAGTGCCCCCTATATATATGTCCAAACGTGTTGACCTTTTTTTGAAAAAAGATGGCGTATTTGTTGGACGAAACGTCGATTTACGAAGGTGGATGCTGCTGCGCAGGTACGGTAATAGGGCGAAAAACTTGAACAACACACACCTGCCGCAACGCGGCTATCTAATCGTAGCCCAGGGTTGGTGAGCCGCAGGCGAGCCTACCCTGGGTTCTGGCCCCACCCCAACACTACGCTGAAGGCGTTACATAAAAACCCGGTGATGTTCGGCATCACATGTGTTAGATACCGCCTTCAGCGGAGGAACGTGGCGGGGCGCGTCACACCCAGGGTAGGTCCGCGCTGCGTTGCACTTCGCGCGGCCCAACCCTGGGCTACGAATAGATTGCCCCGTTGGGGCAGAGCACCATTTTGGCGTTCGGCAGGCGAGGGCGGTTGCTCCACATAGCACGCGGTTATCGCGTCTGACTTGTGAAGATGATTCCAAAGCCCAGCTTTGTAAACGAGCGCGCATCCAAGTACAACTTGGGTGCGAGAAAATAAGATGTCGATTCTGTCGACACCGAATTCGGGGTGTGGTGCGGGATGTAATTTTTGATTGCGAGGTAGCAGACACATGCGTGGACGCGATAGGGATGCCAGAGCAATTCGCGAAGCAAACTGCGCGGCTGCGGTCGGCCGCCTTATGCTCGGCGAAGTAACGTCGTGGAACGAGTATGTATCTGTTGGGAGGCGAGAACTCCATGCTCTTCCACGAAAGCGACTGAAGGCGGGGTCTGTAGACGTCAAGCTACGACTGAACAGTGAAATCGATGACTTTTGTCGAAAAAACTTCCGGGGAATGACGATAAAAAAACTGGCTGGGCTTTATGACCAAGTGCAGCCACCTTACGGCTTGAAGGCTCCACTAGTCGAATTTGAGGAACGAGTTGCCAAGCTCAACGATGTTGTGACGAAACATTGCCCTAAACACGCAACGGTGTCAATTTCGTTATGGGGCCTACAATTTGAATTCCCCGAGGATCATCTGTCGAAAGATTTACGTCTGCATGTTCGTAATGCTAGAGAAGCGAACGAATCACTTAAGAAAATGAGAGGCAAATCACATGCGCTCCTTCTGCGAGACCAGTCAAACATTGCGACGTTACATCAACAGCTATTAGCTTCCGTGCGTGCCTCGCTCTTTTCTTGCCATAGTCTAATGGAAGCATATTTCAACGGCTTGGGGTGGGAGTTTCTCAGAGTAAATGGAAATAACACCGCCTTGTCCGAGAAACAGCGCAAGTTTTTGGCTGGTGAGGAGGGGACATTGCGAAAGAAGGTGGCCGAGTTCCCAGTGATAATCAGCGGAAAATCGCGTGGAATCGAATATGAAAAATCGATCGGCATTTTGTTCGATGTATTGAAACCCTTTCGAGACAGCATCGCACATCCTTCGCCTTTTTCCGCTCCCGAAAAGTTTGGAGGCTACGACAAGCTTTCCAAGTTGTATGAAGCTGACTATCCCTTGGCCGAGCTTGCACTGACGCTTACTTGCGACGTGCTCACCAAAGCGCATGAACACATTCGGGGCAGCAAGGTTCCGATACCAGCTTGGCTCGATGAACTGGTGAGCGAAAAACAGTGGATAGTTGAGCAAGGAACGACCTGACCGGGTGGCTTCGATCTCGAAGTCAGGTAAGTAAGAGCAATGGGGTCGAGCGATCGTCTCGGAATTGAAAGCAGAGAAAAGGGTATCAGTGTGAATCGGTGTCCATCTGTGGTGAATTCAGATTTAACCACCGATGCACACAGATGAACACCGATGATTGTGGCTGGGATGGCGAGCGCGCAGGCGGATTCCATTTCGGGTAGTTCCCGCGGACCACTTGGCGGTGATCGCTCTGAGTGTCGGGCGCTCGAAGGATTTCACGCGTCGGAGATGTTGCGTTCAGTAGCGCCCGTTTCGACGAAACCGGCGCGCGCGCGGGGCGTACCCTGCGCCAGCCTCATTGAGGCAGACGCTACTCTTCGGCAAAACGACTCTCGAATCGAAGGTGATATCCTGATTGGATGAGGGAGATCGCTCAGCTACTGAACCAACTGCGCGACGCGGATGTTGTCCTTCAATACGCTCTGTTCGGCACGTTTGCTCAAATGCGTTATACGGCCCCGGTCGCGACGGAAGATGTCGATGTACTCGTGCGCGTTCCAGAGCCCAATCGCCTTGACGTTCTTTCGGATATCTACGCGTTTTGCAAACAAAAGGGATACACGGCTGAAGGCGAGGCCGTGCGGATTGGAACATGGCCGCTGCAGTTCATTCCCGCGTTCGACGACCTGACGAGCGAAGCGATTGACTCGGCGGAAAGCGTGCCTATTGAGGGGATCTCGTTGCGGGTCGTTCGCGTTGAGCGTCGGACGCTCGAAAGACTTGTTGCGCATCTTGGCGTTACTGGAATCGGGCAGCACGAATCGCGATGATATTGTTCGGTTGGCCTCGAAGCACAACCTTTCACACGCGTGGCATGCCTTCGTTTCGAGGTTTTTAGGTGGACCCTAACATCACGGAACTCTTGCGGCGGCAGGCCGAATGGCAAAAAGGGCTTAAGGACCGCCCTTGGCCGGAGAAGATTCGAATCGCCGAACAGATGCGCGACGCAATGATCGCGTTGCGTGGCGCGCCGCTCGTCGACGCCGCTGCGCAATCGGATCAATCTGTCGTCGTACCGCCGACTTGCAGCCGACTACCGCTCGACGATACTCCTGTTGAGTAACGGCTTGTGGCAGGGGCTGGAAGCCCCTGCGCATGGGCAAGATGCCCATGCCATGAGTGTTGAAGTTCCAAGAGTCGCCAAGGCCCGTTGAAAAACTCATTCTTTCGCCCTTACAGGGCTTGCCGTAGGTGGGGGCGATCTTGGGGCTGACGCCCCAAGCTACAATGCTGTCGCGCCATCGGCGCTAAAATCTCGTGGCGATAGTAGAGATTCCATAATCGCAATGATTGGGGAGGAAGTCTCCGCCTCTTGTCATTCTGAATCCGTAGTGGCGGATGACGAACCTCCACTATTCCGTCGCCAAGCGAGCGTGCGGGGATCAGGCCTCCGCGTCCTCTATTCACGAAGTCCTCACGCAATACTTGTACTATTCACTATCCGAGCAACTACTCGCAAAACTATTCTACTCACCCTGAATGTATCGCGGGTAGTCGGTGGGGCAGCGGCCGTCCGAAGGATTTTGAGGTTGATTTCCCGGCTTTTGAAGTGTATCTTATGCGTTCCCGTGGCGGTTTGACGCCATCCGGGGCGCTTTCGAAGCGATTTCGGGGGCGTAAAAAGTGGTTGACAAGGCCCCGATTCCATGTTATGCTTCGTGGCTGTTGTGGGCTGTGCAAGAACGTTTCCCCCAGGTGTGGCAGGGGCGTTGCGCCTCGTGGCTGGACGCTGGGGGCATTTTCACGCCCGCTCGCTCTTTGAAAATTGAATACGACGCACACATGTCTAACGTTATGTGATGTCGAGAGTTAGGGGCTTACCCTTGACTCTCTAAGTAACCGAAGATTCCTGTGATAATAAGCAGGGGTCGACTTTTCTATGCCCATAATTTCGCTTCGGCGGAGTTTAGGTTTTTATCGGAGAGTTTGATCCTGGCTCAGAACGAACGCTGGCGGCAGGCTTCATACATGCA
>CAYXRK010000031.1:0-33008 GCA_964467615.1 uncultured Nitrospirales bacterium
ACCGGCGAAACCGCGATCGCCGGTCTACCGGCTGCCCAATCCACGCGCGCTTTGGATCGATGAACGCGACCCGACGAACTCAACTAGTCAATAGTTGCTACGTTCCGTGGAGTGTTGTGAACACGAAGAGTGCAAGAAAGCGCTTGTCATTCTTGCGAACGAACGCGCGAGATTGTATTCGTTACGGCAGGCTTATCCCGCAGATAGACCCCCGATACCCGAACCGATAATTACGGTGTCTACGCGCCTGCGGTATTGTTCAGGCATTGAACCGATCCAGATGGTTTACAATAAACGGGTATACATCCCGGTGGGCGTTTTTCCCAAAAATGCAGTCGATATGCCCATAGCCGGAAATAATATGTCTAGAGTACTGCTTCGGGTCGAATTGACTGCACAAAAGATCAAATGTCTCTTGTGTGCTTTCGGGCGCAAAGCAGGCATTTTGTGACCCATGGATAAACGTGATGGGAAGATTCAGCTTGTCCAGGTGAGGCATATACGTTTCCTGGCCGTCGAATGAGACCAGGTGCCCCACTCGCACGAGCCTGGCCAAGTGTTCGAAGGCGCGGACGTTTGCCTCGCCAAACATCTCGTGCATACTGTTGTGGGTGGCGTCGTTGAGTTGCTTGTGTTCGTACAACGGCGCATACATGAAGGCGATCCGCCGGCATACCGGGCTATTGCACCATTCATCGAAGGGAACGGGGTATAGGTGGAGGGCTGCGTTTAGCAGGCTATTTTGCCAATCGGCGTGGGTGTCGGTATAGGCGCTGAGCGATTTCACGCCGACTGCGTCGAGAAACTCAGGGAGGTGTAGCCCGGCCTTAAGGCGCGTAAGTGCAGGGGCCTTGACGTGGGTCGCTACCTGCGAGCAGACAAAAGACCGGATACCTGTTAGGCCTTTTAGCATCGCCATGAAGAACGTCGTCGAGCCAAAGCAGTGGACGACCGCCTGGATTGTGTCTGCGCCTGTAATGGCGCGAATTGTCTCGACCGCGGCCGAATGGTCGTATTGAGCAATGTCGTCCGCGCTGAACTGCGCGTTTGACGCAGGCAAATCGATACTTGCGCGAAAGTCGAGACACCACACGTCGTATCCGTGCGCGCACAAGTACTCAACGAGGTTCGAATCTATCGTGTCTATAGCGAAGATGAGACTTGAGACCCCCAATCCATGCACGACCATTACGGGTCCTTTATTGCCGCCGTGGTATCGCGTAAGCCTTAGCGTCACGCCATCCCCGGTTTGGAAGGGATACACTTCCGGCGTCGGCACCCGGAGCGGACGTTTTGTTCGCGGCGGAACGGACGGGTCGAAGACACTGTCCCGTGCCATTACTCCGCCGTAGGTGTCGAAAAGCACGCTCGAGAAAAACCGGCCGAACTTTGCGATGGCCTCGAGACGTTTAGCCGCGCTGGGCGCATAGTTGACCTGAATCGTGCCGAGTTGTACGAGCAGGTCGGCTGGCGAGAGTGTGAGTACGCCTTTGCCGACCACCTGTGCGGTGGCCCCGTCGCCTTGGGAAACCGTTACGTAGAGGGTAGTCGTATCGGCCCAAGCGTCGAGTCCAGCCACATCGCTGTGGACGATTTTGAAGCCGTCAAATGTGTACACCTCGCCGTTCGTGGCGGTCAACTTCATGCGATACGTCATGCGGCGGGTATTGACGGCGTCCGCATCGACCGTGAATAGATGGAATTCTCCGTCGGTGACGGTAAGGGGGTCCGGTGAGAGCGCGTTGGCAGTCGCCGTGCCGATCATTCGCGCGGAATGCGCGGGATTGGACAGCATATCGTCCAGGTCTTGTGAAACGATGGTAAGGACAAATTCAAACCGCGAGTCACCCTGCTTTCCTTGTGCGGCAGCGGCCTTGAAGTCGTCCTTAACGATGGTCGAGAAGTACCCGTGCATTTTTTCCGTGAACTGGAGGCCCATCTTGCGTAGCGCAGCGGGTGAGGCCGGCCTGGAGGGAAGGCGGTAATCGATTCGCCATCCGCGATCTTTTGCCATTAGGACACAGCAGCGCTCGGCAAGCGCGGATATCGTGAGCAGAGGATTTACGCCGAGTGACCGCGGAATGATGGAGCCGTCGCTTATGTAAAGGTTGTCATAGACGTTGGTGCCGTGCGTGTTACTGAATACCTGTCCCTTGTGGTTGACGACCCCGTGATCAGCACTGTCTGCAAGTGCGCAACCACCCAATGGGTGTACCGTGATGAGTTGGTTTTCGAAAACCTTGCTCCAAATCGGGTTGCGAATGAACGTGCCGCCGAGCGGTATCGTGGCTTCTAACAGACGTTTGTTGACTTTTCCAAATATCTCCCCAAAACCGACTCCCGGCCAGTCGATGCGCAGACGGTCGTCGTCAAGGTACATGGACCCTGCGGAGTCGTCGTGTGTCATCACGAGATAGACCTGGGTGTTGTTCACGGCGCCGTGGTAGGGTCCACGCACAAGGCTATCGAGTTCGCGGGCGCTCTCGCGGACAAGGTCCCATACGCCGTGGTCCGTGTCCTTCCCAAAGGCCCTGGCCGCAGCGGAGAAGATCGCGGCATAGAGGGGCGCCAAGGGGCCAGGCAAGTCCCCGTCCTCGATGACCATGCCTTCGTTCAGAACTGGCTGATCGCGCAAGTCGACAATTCCCGTGATGCACGGACCCACGGGAGTGCGCCCGTCCGGCTTCAGATGGCCGAATCCAACACCGTTGATCGCGACATCATTGTTGTACGCGAATGCCAAAACGTCGCCGTTGCCGGTAAATCCCGACCCGACGTGGTCTGACACCGGGAGTCCGTGATCCTTGGATCGCAACAGGATTTCGGTCGACCCGAGGGTGCCGGCAGCGATCACCACTAGGTCGGCCCGGATCGTTACGAGCGGTGAATTGAAGCGCTCTTGGCCTGTCCCGAGAAGCTGGCAATAGACGAGCCACTGATTGACCGCGCGTTCAACATACCGAACGGCGACCTCCGTAAAACATTCCGCGCCGAAGTTACACGCGTCGGGCAAATAATTCATCAACACCGTGTTCTTCGAGCCGTAATTGCAGCCTGTTACGCAATCGCCGCACCCGACGCACGCGTGCTGTTCGACACCCACATGGTTCACGCCGTCGGCAAAGGACACGTTGATGGGCGGGCGGTAAAACTTGCCCTGCAAATGGTCGGCGGATTTCTCCAGCGCCTGCAGCTTGGCGAGTGCAGGCCAGGTCGACGGGTACGGTTGAGGTTTCAGCATCTCGCGTGCACGGGCGAAACCATCTGCAAGAAGGGTGTCATAGTCGGCGTGAATTTCCGCTGGCCACCGCGAATCGTCGAAGACACGCTTTTCGGGCGGGAGTGAGACGTTTGCGTTTACGAGAGAAGTGCCGCCGAGACCACATCCGAGGAATACATTGATATCCTTATTAATCCGGAAATCGTAGAGTCCGGTTCGGGAGCCGACGTGCTCGCCGGGCAGATCGGTCTGTAGATCGCGAACGGCTTCGATTTGTGTGTTGGGGTACTCCCCAGGAAGAAATTCACGACCTCGTTCCAACACACACACCTTTTGCCCGGCGCGCGCGAGCCGGGACGCCGAAATAGCCCCGCCGTACCCCGACCCCACGATGACCACGGGATAGTAAGCCGCGAGGTTCTCGATAGGGGATGACAAACGTTCCATTGCAATTCCTTTCGGTGCGCTAGCTACTCGTTGTTAGTCTTCATCGGCGCTTTGCAGGGAACAGCCTTCGTCTCGCCATACTGAATAGCCGGCGACAGTCATATCCTGTGTGCTGTATGCGTCGTGCCACCACCTTGCTGCATTCCAGATGTGTTCAGGGGCGCTGTTTCGTTCGTTGGCGCCAGGGGTCATGTCCAACCCGATCGCCTCGAAGCAGTACTCGACAAACGATGAAGAAGGGATGGGCCATCCGTCCCGCAACGGGTTCGGGCGCGTGCCGAATGACCAAAGGTATCCTTGCCAGACGCCAAGGGAGTCCCAGAAGTTATAGCGGCCCCGGTCTCGGTTTGGATCTTCTAAACGCTCCAAGACTTTTTTCTCGTTGCCCTCGCGAATATTCACGGCAAGAATGGCGACATTGGCATGCAGCGTACTGTCCGCATACAGCGACAGTGTTCCTTTAGACACGCCGTTGCGCTCGGGGCGTGGGAAATTCGGTAGACGGGAGTGAAGAGGGACTCCCCAGATTGTGGCCCCCTCCACGCTGGCATTTACATCGTCTGCAGGTTTGACGATGAACGCGTCGGACCATAGGCTGGGCCGCATGTCCCAACGAAGTACAGCCTGAGCTTGGCGCAGGGCAACACCCGGCAAATCGCGGGACCCAACCAGTCCAATAAACACCTGTTCCCCGCCGTTCGGCTTGGCGTCTCGCAACTCAGCTAGCGCGGCGGCAAAGAAGGCCGGGTTGCCTTTCCTTTCGTACTCTCTTGTCCAGTCCTTGATGTCAGAGTTGGCGGACGTGGCTCTCGAATTCCTGACAGGGTTAGACATGATGCACCTCGCTCATTGAAGGTTAATTTCTATTGGTCCAAACAAGGGAATGATGTTGCCTTGCGGCTGCTCGACGCCCCACAACAGGTCCCATGCGCTCCTACTATCGTGGGGGCGCACTCTCCACAGCGTTAATTCGAACCGGACACGACCACTGGTTCCGGGCGTCATACGAACCATGCCTATGTTGTTGTCGGTGGAAATCGGCGGACTCTGCAGGCCAAAAGGTTTCGTGTCCACAGTGATTGTCTTTATTACCGTCCCGGAGGGGATGTTTTCGGGTGGGAGTTCGGCTTTTGGCGTTTGCGGATAGGGGCCGATCTTGGACGTTGCGGAGGCGATGAACTCCGAGACCTCACTTATTGCTCCACCCAGTCCGATAATAGTGCCCTTAGAAAAGCGCCCCGTATGGATGTCGCCGGAGAGCATTAAAATCTGATGGGGTTTATTTTGAGAGTTTTGTCCGCGATGGCTCCGGGTGATGAGCCGGCATAGCCGGTCATAATCCTCCGAGAAGTTGGACAGAGAGTGATCCTTCCAGTCGCCGTCCTTCTGATAGAGCGGCTGTCCCAGCACGAGCACTCCGGGCCCTCGCAATCCATTCGCCCAAGCTTCGAGATCAATCCACTGTTGTTCCTGGAAGAAGTGGGGGTTGCCGGCGCTTACTGGGTCGCGTTCAGTACGAGTATCGGCAACGAAAAACGACACAGGTCCGACGTTGAATTGGTACCAAAGCGTTGAGCCGGGATTCAGACAGCGCTGGTAGCATTCGTAGAGTTGTTTCGCAACGCTTCCATATTCAAACCGATCAACTGAAGTCCAGGTACGCGACAAGTGGATTTGGCGCTCCGGGAAATCATTCCAGTACTCATGGTCGTCGCACAGGAAGAAATTCGGGACTGCCTGCAACGCCTCCTGGTACGCCGGGTCGCCCCAGTATTCCTCGTATCGGCGAGCGTAGCGTTGAAGTGGTTTCGCGCCACTGGGAAAAGAGGCCGGCCAGTCCTCGTAGAGTTGGTCACCGACTAGGAGCTTGAACGCTGGGTGGTAGGTGTCCGTCAGCCAACGTATCGCCGCGGAATAAGCTCCCTCCTTGTCGTTGTCACGCCAGTAACACGAGCCAAAGAGAAAAACGATCCCGTTTTCGCTCAGAGCGTTGGGCATGCTCAGCCACGACAGCGGGCGGTCGCGTTCTACGTACGGGAGTTGAACGTTGTATTTAGTCCCGGGCAGTGGATTTTGTAGCCGGACAATAAGTACGCCCATGCGCCTGTTCAAATCTGGAATCGGCGGCAACAAACTCCACTCGGTCGTGAATGGCACCGGGTCACCCCCTAACGTAATCCGCGGGAGTACCGGCGAAAAGTCCTGCTCCGTGGATTGGCTGTACCAAATGCGCCAACCCCCGCCTTCGGGAAGCGGGGCTCCCGGAATGACCCAAGGCGACATAGCGACCCTTTCAGTTCGATTTGCAGACTAGCCACTAAGTACGACATGGACGCTGCCTGCGACCCGAAACCTTGTAGCTAAATCATGGCTGATCAGAACGACGAGTTAAGCACGCGATTGATTGCATAATTTGTTTCTCGCGCCAGCGCAATTGCAACTCTCTTGATGTTCGTACCGTTTGCCTTCCTTCTATGCCTACTTTCGACTCATGGGCGATCTTCCCCTATTATTGATTTAACCGAAACGCCGGAAAAGGTTTCCGCCGACAGTACGGCGTGGCTGTGGACAGATGTTCGGCCGACCACCCAGGGGCGGATCGGCACCGGGATGGTCGGCGCGTGACGATTTCGTTGTCTATTAGCTATGTCCATGAGGCTTACGAGGGATTACCGGAGTCGTGGGCATTGTGCTTCGGACGAGGCGAAACCTCGCGGAGAGTTGTGGGCGGGGCCAGAAGACGCGACATTCCCAACCGGATCACCACACTGAATCCGTCCCTGGCGATGCCAAGGTGGAGCTTCGAGGCACTCGCTTGCCGTTTGTGGAAGTTGATGGGGAGGTTCAACGATTCGGTAACCTTGCTTCTTTTGTATCACGCACCAGCGCTCGTAGGGGCGATTGGTGCTTGTCGAATGTTCTCCAGAACTGTGGCGAACACCGTCTCTGCCGATAAGTCTCTTAGACACCGAAAATCCCCGTAACGGCAATGGACATGGCGCGGCGAGTAGTAGAAACACGGTTGACACGCAAGACCGAGTTGCACCTCCGTGCGACGCGCAAAGGGGTCGCGCACGAGTGTCGGACTCGTCGGTCCGAATATTGCCGTAGTCGGCACTCCCAGCGCGGCCGCGAGGTGCATCCATCCGGTGTCGTTCGTCACAGCGTGGGCGCAGCGTTCGAAGACGGCAGCCGCCTCAAGTAAATCATCGGTCATAACCACATGGGAATCCTCTCCGATCGCGCTGGCGATTTTATTGTTGAGTGATTCCTCTTCCGATCCACCGAACAACAGAATCGTCGCGCCGGTATCGCATGCGAGCCGTTGTCCCAGCTCTATGAATCGCTCAGACGACCAACGTTTGCGGACATGGTTCTTGCGGAGGTCGCCACCCGGATGAAAAGCAATGCAAGACCCGCCATAAAGATCGTGTTCGCGCAGCCAGGCGCCCGCATACGCACGATGTTCGTTCTGCAAATGGACACGTGGGGGCGTCATTAACGCGATCTCCCCCGTGAGCAACTCGATGAGCCGGAGGTTCTCTTCGATATTAGAGAGGTCCTCGTTTTCTTTCACCGTGTAGTTGTTGAGGCCATTGAAGCAGATGCGATCGAGGTGCGCATAACGATGCCCGGCGCGAATCTGCGACCCAATGATGCGCGCGATCACGTTGTATTCCGGCCGGTTCGCCGGATAGCTCATGACCGTCGCGTCGAAACGCTGGCGACGCAACGAACCCAAGAAGCGCAAGGACGCGAATAGTCCTTCGCGCGGAAATTCGAAATGAAATGCTTCGTCGACGTGAGGATCGTGTGCGAGCAAGTCACGCGCACCGGCACTCATTGTGAGAACTGTCACTCGCGATTGTGGAAGGGCCGACTTGAGCGCCGCCAGCGCCGGCGTCACCATAAGAGCGTCGCCCGTTCCCGCCAACGCACACACCAGGATTGATCGAGGACGCGCCACAGCCGGACTCTCGCTTTCCAAACAAGCGCCCACATGCGATGAAACTACATCACTATACGATAAACGGAGAGTCTCGCGTTCAATGGTCGTCCGCCGGATATCCGTGACGGTCAAGAAGCCCGTTGTTCGCGTACCGCAGCGGGGCCAACGAGCGGATCGTCAATTTCCCCCCAGTGGACCCTCGGAACGACACGCGAACTCGACGTAACTCCATGCCTACTCTTGATCAATCGCTATGCGTGAATCTATACACGGCGTCATAAATAGTTGCGCATGTTCATTTCCCCAATTTCGGCAAAATGGCTTATTTCTGCGATCTCATGCGCAACTATTTATGACGCCGTGTATAGTACGCTTTTGTGACCAATTGTTACTATGTTACCGTTCGCGTGGGCGGGGAGACATAATCGCTACGATGAGACGAAGACTTCTATTTGGCTGGCGCGATCTCACCGATTTCCGAGCGGAGAACGCTGTCAATGATGATGTCTAAAGCGCGCCATCGGATCGCCAAGGTCGTGCTCGGCTGCGTGCTCGGCGCGGCGTGTATCGTCTGGCTCGCGATACGAAGTGATCTGTCCGAAGTAGGGACGGTCATCGTTCACGCCTCCCCGATTGCTGTCGCCACAACGCTGGCCATTGTGTACTTCACGATACCCCTGCGGGCGCTTCAATGGGCCGTGCTTTTGGGAGTACCTGCGAAACCCTTGTTCGCGCATGCGGTAAAGTCCCAGTGTCTCGGGTATTTGGGTGATCTTGTCTTACCCTTCCGAGGCGGCGACGCCGTGCGGGCAGTCGTCATGGCCGACGCCTCGAAGACGACTATCGGCCGCGTGCTTCCCTCGCTCGTCCTTTGCCGCATGCAAGACATCCCGCCCATCGCCACGCTCGCCGCAGCAAGCTATGCGACTGTTGGATCATTGCTCCTCGCCGACCGTCGAAGCGTCGAGAACGGCTCCATTGGCTCTCTAGGACTTGGTGTGATTGTTGGTTTGGCAGTCTTCGCCTTGGCGGTTGCGGGTATCTACGTAGCTCGGGCGCGTAGCGGCTTCGATTCGACCCTCGACCGACTGTCGGAGAAAATACGTCGAGGTGCCGCGCCGACTCTGCGGGACTGTTCCGCGGGTATGCGGGCGGCCGCCTCGTGGAAGCGATTGGGGGCGTCCCAAGCGATCAGCATCGCGTGCTGGGTGTCGTTCTCGTTGGCGGCGGTTCCGCTGCTCACGACCGTACTTGGCCTGGACCTTCGGGCTGCGCTAGTAACAGGATTTGTGCAAAACGGGATTTCCGTTCTCGCGTTAGTGTTGCCTGCCGCCCCAGGCGCTGTCGGAACGTATCACGCACTTTGTGTATTCGCAGTGACCACCGTCAATCCATCGATAAGCGAAGAGCAGGCGCTCGCATACGCGGTACTGGCCCATGCGGTGGGCACGCTGGGACCTGCACTTACCGGACTACCATATTTGCCTGACCAATTTCTGGCGTTCCGCAACGCTGCGGATGTCGAGTCGAGCAAGACCGAGGTCGTACGGGAGGAGCTGTGATGATCATGTTCGTATTGACGCGCCAGTTGTCCGCTCTAATGCTTACCGTCTGGCTTACCGCCGCTTCATCGGGACAACAAGAAGGATCCATGCAACCATCACTCGAAATCGAGCCGCGGGAAATCGACTTCGGAGAAGTATCCAGCGCGGAGCGTACCGCCAAGACCCTTACTCTGCGAAATGCCGGTAATACGACAGTCCGCCTGCGGCGCGTTTACGCCACGTGCAGTTGTACGCGGGTAGAAACAGCCGATTTGACCATAACGCCGGGGCAAACGCTCTCGATTCGCGTGGGCCTTGACCTTGAGACATACCCAAACGATGAGGTGAGTTCCAAAATAATTTTGGAATTCGAAGACTCGACGGCAACCATCGCGGAAGTTTCCGTGCGGGCGACCATCCGTCCTGAGTATGTTGTTACGCCTCCGATTCTGGACTTTGGCGAAGTGAGGTACGGCAAAGGGGCGCAAGGCGAGATCACGCTCGAAAGCGGTGCCGACCGATCCGTGACGGTGACCGGTATCGACGCGACAGAATTTCTCGACGCTTCCCTCTCCGATGTTGGACACGGAACCGCTCCGATGCGCGCAGTAGTCAATCTTCGCCCGGACGCACCCCGCGGCCGCTTCACCGGCGAGGTCTCTATCCACACGGATTCCGCGCGCAAACCCGTGTATGCACTTCGGATCCAGGCGCAGATTCGCGGCATCCAATACACCGTTAGCCCACAGGTCGTGACCTTCCGCGACGCCCGTCCTGGCGAAGAGGCGGGTGTTTTGGAGATCAAAGGTGGCGACGTGCTGACGGTTACCGCTGCCCAGAGCAATGTCACCGGCTTGATATGCCGCGCCGATGTCCCCAAACCCGGCGTCTGCCGCGTCTTTGTGTCGGTGGCCGAGAACGCCAAGGCGGGCTATACGCGTGGAACCATCACGGTTCATTTGGTGGAAGACGAACTTACGGAGACGACGGAAGTCGGTGTCTTCGGGCGAATTCTTCCGAAATCTGAATGATTTTGGGTCAGTACACCTTCGTGCCGCTCCAATGTGGAACGATCAAGATTGGGCTAGGAGGATGGAATTCTTGGAATCTACTACCCCCTTGACAAATTTCCGAAAACATGGATACTCATGCTGGCTGTGATTGTAGGAGTCGAGTAATACGCACGTAATTTTCGCCACGGACGCGCGATTCGATATAGATAGCTGGGCACTTCGCAAGGCCAAACAACCGGGGAGACGAGAATGTTGTTTGCTAAGCGGTATCCGATTACGTTTCGTTCTATCGCGCTCGCGACGCTTCTCGCGTTCCTCCCAAGCTCCGTGGAGGCGTGGCGGCTTCTACCCGACGACAAAATCATCGAATCCCCCAATCCCTCGCCCAGCGGCGACGATGCCTTGGCCTGGCATGAACGCCAATTCCCCGAACGCTTCGTGCTTGCGCAGAACCAAGCCGAAGAACGCGCAGACGCCGCTGATCAGAACATAGAGTCTGAGCCGTCCGAACCAACCACCGGCCCGATCGAAGTCCTTTCGCAAGACACGCTTCAAAATGTGTCCTCCGCGATCCCGGATCCCGACGCCGACAAGCCCAAACTTCCCGCGCCGTTCACCATCGCCCAGAATCCCACCGACAATCCCGCGCCCGCTACGACAGCGCCACCGCGCTTCCAGATCGCCCAGGCGGCGGCCACCGATGTCGTGAATCCCGTCGCCCGGCAGATGCTCAACGACGCAGACGCGATGGACGCGATCGGCGACCCCGCAAACGCCGCACTCACGTACTTTCAGGTTGTGGACCAGTTTCCTCGCTCGTACGCGGGCGTTGTCGCGTACGAGAAGGCGAACGCCATGGCCGCGCGTGCGTATCGCGGCGAGTTTTCGCCGCAGCAGATCGCCGAATTCATGGCGGCCGCGCCGACCTGGGAGCAAAGCACGTCCGCCGAAGCCAAGTACATGGTTTTTGGCGCCGCGTATACGTTCGCCCGGGAAGCGAAAAGGTCCAACAAACCAGAAGCGGCCGCGCTGTGGCAACAAACCTACGACTACTCTCTCCGGTTCATGAAGGAGCATCCCGATCACCCGCTCGAAGTCAACGCCGTGCTCCACCTCATGGAATCCGCGAAGGAACTCGGCCCGCAAGCGCACCAGGACGCCGCCGCCGCGCTCTTGGCGCGCATCGCCGCCGAAGCGCCCAGCGTCGGCACGTGGATTTCGCGCGGCGTCGTCTCCGGGTACATGCACCGCAACCAGCGCAATCCCGGCGAGTCTTACCTCGAACTCGCGAACATGATCGAGGAATGGGAACTGGCGGGTCTCCAGGATATCTTCAAGGACCCGGGTGTCATCGATTCCGTCAAGGCATGGATTCTCTACTACACCGGCCACGCCTTATACGTAGCAGGCGCGCACGACGAATCGTTAGCCTATTTCCGTCAAGCCGTCGCCGACTACCCGAGCGCCGGCAATGCCACGGAGATGGCCGCGTACTATCTCGCGTTTGCCGAGGATCGGGCCAATATAGAAGCGCGGGACATCGGCATCGCGGCCTTCCAAGGATTCATCAACACCTACCCGCAAAGCGAACTCGTCCCGAAGGTCCTTCTCGAAATCGCTGTCGCGTACCACCAGAACGACGACTACGACTACGCGATGGACGTGTACAGCGAAGTGATCGACAAATATCCCGGCTCGCCGGAGGCGGACACCGCGGCGAGCAGCATCGACTACATCCTGCGCTACGAGATCGATACAGTCGTGGCCGCAAATGAAACTGATGTCCTCATGGCCCAATCCTGCGGCCCGACTGCGCTCCACTACCTGCTCGCCAAGCAAGGAATGGACACGCCAGTGGCCGAACTTGTCCAACTCGCGGGGACCACGGAAACCGGCACGACGATGCAAGGGCTAATTAACGCCGCCAACGCGAAAGGCGTCGCGTTGTCGGGCGTGCTCGCTCCGAACGTTTATGCAGTCGGCACCCCGTTCGTGGCCTTCGTCGACGGGAACCACTATGTCCTCGTCGAAACAATCTCGCCGGAAGGCGTGCGCGTGCGTGACCTGGACAAGGATCCGCAATATCTGCCGATAGAGGATTTCGAGAAGCGCTGGACGGGTGAGGCGCTAGTGCTGGCCGATGGCATTCGTCTGGCCGAGTCGTTGACGGGCCCGGAATTGGCGGACGTGACCGGGGGCATAGGCGGCGGTTCGGACGATTTACCCAGCGGTCTTGACCAAAACTGCCTGAATAACAACGAACCGCCCCCATGCCCCTGCACGAGTGACGGCGGTAACGCCCAGACTGCTTCGGGGTTCGTCGCCTCGCCGTCGCCGCCATCCCCGCCTGGCGGCCCTGGTGGCCCAAGCGGTCCCGGCGCTCCCTCGTGTCCGGTGGGGGCAAGTCAAAATCTGACGACGGGTATCCACTCGCCCGGCGTGAATGTAACGATGAGCCCCCTCCATGCCGGGATGTTGGTCAAGGAAACCGACGTTTCTTTGAAGACCCGCGGCGGATATAGCATAAGCTTCGGCCGCACGTACTACAACGGCTACGGTCTCGAGAGGGGGTACTTCCAGTCCGTTGAGCCGTTCAAGAACCAGATCGGCCAGGGATGGAACCACTCGTGGAACGTGCACCTTAGAAATTCCACCGCGCACGGCACGGTCGTTTTCCTCGACCACTCCGGCGACCAAGACTACTACACGCGGACGGACACTTCGGGGGGCAAGGACACGTACAAGCGCACGGCGGGCACCACGGATGAACTCGGTGTCACCATCGAACGGAACCAGACGAGCGGGAACTATACGATGTTCTTTCCCGGGGGCATGAAGTACAACTTTACGACGGACATGTACAGCTATGCGCGTCTCATTTCTATCGACAACGGTAGCGGCACTACGGTCAATTTCGAATACGATTCCAATGCCACCGTCTTGGCCCGCCTCACGAAGATCACCCTTCCCTCCACGGACACCCGATATATCGAGATTGGCTTTAACTCCACGGGAAACAACCTGATCACAAAAGTCGCCGTTCGGGACTCTACTACGACCTATCGCTACGTTGAATACGGCTACCTCGGTAATTCGCTGACGAAAGTGGTCACGGACAATAGTATAACCTCGTCCGATAGCATCGATTACACGTACTTGTCGTATGGAAATGGCCGTTGGATTAACCAAATCAACGACATTGCAGGGCAACCGTACACTTTCGAGTTCGAGTACGGGACCGTCAACGGTCTCCAGCAAGCCACGTACATGAGCGTTGTGCTGCCCGAGGGCGGGCATACGAGGTACGTGCGCAATACATCGACGGGTGACACAACCGTAGACAATTACAACGACGCGACCTCGGAACTACTTAACCTTGCGCAGTATAGTGGAGCGATCCCGAGCGGATATTTCGTGGACCAGCGAAAATACCGCAAGAACCCTACCGGGACTCCTCCGACCTATGAACAATGGGACTTCGCGTATAGCAACTCCCGCGACCTTGTCGCAATCACCGCGGCGGGTTCGAGCGTGGCCGACGCCACCTATCAATACGACACAACGAACGGCCGGCTGACTAAAGCGCACGCCGGAGTGCCCGGCGGCAGTACCCCGTTCACGCAATGGACCTACGCCGCAGGTTCGCTCTACCCCTCCTCGATGACGGATCCTGAAGGGGCCGTAACGTCCT
Source organism: uncultured Nitrospirales bacterium (assembly GCA_964467615.1). Classification (GTDB taxonomy): domain Bacteria; phylum Hydrogenedentota; class Hydrogenedentia; order Hydrogenedentales; genus CAYXRK01. Next base: position 13,865 of record CAYXRK010000031.1, read on the forward strand.
ACTCCTACGACACCCTGAAGCGCATTACCAAAATCGTCGCGCCCCAACAAGGCGCCAACGGCACGCGATACATATACGATTCGTACAACCAAGTCATCACGATCAAGGGCCCCGAAGATATCGATGGCGACGCCGGCCAATATGTTGCCGCCTTCGTATACGACAGCATGGGGAACGTCATAACCGCCAAGAATGGCGCGGGAAACCAGACGATATTCGAGTACGACATGCTCAACCGGATGACAAAACAAAAGGACCCGTTAGGGAGGATTACGACATACGAATACGCCAGCGGCGCATGCGGATCCTGCGGCGGCGGGCAAGGCCAACTCGTAAAGGTCACGGACGCCGGAAATAACGTGACCAACTACGCTTACGACAAGAACGGGAACATGACCAAGGTCACGGACGCGTTGAGCAACATCACCATGTTCGAATATGACGACAAGAACCGCCAAACGAAAGTGGTCCTTCCGGGCAACAGTTTCATCACGACGGCCTACAACAAGCTCGATCAAGTCACTTCCGTGACGGACGCAAAGGGCACGGTCACGAGCTACGTGTACGACCACATGGGCCGCGTCATCACGATGACCGATCCCGCCGGTCCCGTCTCCTACACCTTCAACAGCTACGGCGGCCTCGCCACCGTCAAGGACGGCCTCACCCACGTTTGGACGTACACCTACGACGCCTACCACCGGCTCGCGACGCTAACGGATCCGGCCACCAAGTATACGAGATACTTCTACGACCTGGCGGGCCGCGTCACCAAAGCCGGGGCGGGCCTTGCCGGTACGACGGACCCGACGGAATACGTCTACACGGAACCCAAGGCGCAACTCTATCAAGTCAAATACACGGGCGGAGGGGGACAAGATATTGCGACCTATTCCTACAACGACAGCGGCGAACTTATCAAAATCACGGACTGGAACAGCCCCACGATCGGATTGGGGTACGAGTACGATGCGGCGGGGCGGCTGACGAAGCTCAAGGACTATCAAGGCCGCCCGCTGACGTACGTCTACGACGTGGCGGGGAACGTGGTGACCATGACGGACTACCACAGCACCCCGACGTATTACACGTACACCTACTCGAACCAGGCCGACACGATTACCGCGGCGGGGGGTAAGATTTGGGACTACAATTACGACGCAAACGGGCAGGTGACGGACTACACGCACCCGAACGGGATGACGACGGCGTATTCGTATGACACCCGGTCGCGGTTGACGAAGATTGAGCACAAGGACGGGGCGGTGGTGAAGGAGAGTTACCTGTACGGTCTGGACAACGCGGGGAACATCACGAAGACGACGCAGGCAGACGGGTCGTATTGGGACTATGTGTATGATGGGCGGTATCGGCTGATCACGGCGATCCGGAACAACAAGTCGAGCCCGACGATTTCGGCGAAGTATGCGTACACGTACGACGCCGGGGACAACCTCGTCACCAAGAAACAGCCGTATTTCGACGATTGGAACAACGGGACGATTGCAACGGGCTGGTCGTTTCACAACGGGCCGTTCACCGAGGCGAACGGGTACGTCAAGCCGCCGGTGGATAGCAGTTGGAAGGGAATGTACCGCGCGCAAACGGACGGCAACAACGAACTCCGGTTCTCGTATCAACCGGACGACACGAACGGCTATATCCTCGCCTATCCGCGCTACAAGGACACTTCCAACTACGTGGCGGTGTATTTCACGACGACGTACGTGGCCCTGCGCAAGGGCGTCAGCGGCACGCACACGTGGATGCAGGACAACACGTCCGCCGGGCACAGTTCGGGCGTAAAGTACAATGTGCGCATTGTGGCGGACGGCGAGAACGTGTACGTGTACCGAGGCGTGGACGGTCAGGCGATGACGTTAATTTGTTCGACGTCGCCGCCGTTGAACGTGTCGGACATGACGACGACGGACCAGTCGCGGATCGATTTCGCGGGGGACTCGAATTTCCGGATTGACGATTACCAACTCATATCGACAAACAGTTCGGGCACGGTGGCGTATGTCTATGACGCTGCGAATGAACTCATCACGATGACGGACATCAGCGGGGCGATGACGTTCACGTATGACGATTGGGGCCGGACGGTCATCAAGTCTCGGGGAGGCTTGGGCGCGGCGTATGGGTATAAGTACGGAAGCAAACTGAACACGGTCGTGTCGACGATGTACGACGAGGGAACCGTGACATACAACTACCGCGCGGACGGGAAACGCCATTCGCGCGCCGTGGCAGGTGGTACCACGACGGCGTACAATTGGGGCGCGGACTGGAACGTCCTCAGTGAAGAAGTCAGCGGATCGCTCACTCGGACATACGTCGGCAATCTCGCACATGTGGACGGAGCAACGCCAGCAAGCGGCGCGTATGCATATTACATGCACGACAATCTCGGCTCGACGCGCGCGCTCTATAATCAATCTAAGGCGCTCACGGACTCGTTCGAGTACGACCCCTACGGCGGCGCGTACCTCTCGTCGAACGCGTCGGCCGTGACCCATCGCTACACGGGCCACACGTGGGACTCGCAGAGCCAATTGTATTTTGCGCCGTACCGGTATTACTCGGCCGCGGCGGCGAGATGGATGACGCTGGACCCGCTGGGGATGGTGGATGGGCCGAACGAGTATGGGTACGCTGTAAACAACCCGTCCAACCGTACGGATATTTTAGGTCTCAAGACTAAGGAGGAGTGTTGGAAAGAATATGAGGACGACATTGATTTCTGTCGCCATCAAGAGCCCAATGAGCGTCGCGCATGCTACGCAGCGGCAATGGAAAAATACGCGAACTGCATAACCGATAAACAACCCTACCCGTTTCCCCCACGAGTGCCGGTGCCACAACCCGAGCCTCGACCCGAGCCTCGACCCGAGCCTCGACCCGAGCCACGTAGACCTAGATTACCGTGGCCGGACTGGCCGGATTGGCCGGGTTGGCCTGAGCCGGTTCCAATGTGTACTCTGACCCCTCCGTTCTTTTGTGATATTCCATGTGAGTAGGGATTCAAATTAACTTTATTGCGAGAAATTGTGGGAAGTAGTGCTCATGTTCTTTAGATTCGCATCGAGTTTCGTTTACCCCGAAGAGTTGTGGGTTGCAGTATGGTTGCTCGAAATTCGCGTGGCATGCGAATTCATGGAGGATATTTCCTATTTCAAGGATAGTATGGCTTCGTCACTCAGAGCGAAACTAAGAGATGCAATTCTGTTGAATCCCGCTCGCGATGATGGCGGCAACGTGATTAAGGTCGAAGACATTGTCGACGAATATCTCGATAAAGAGATCGACACAATCTCTGAGTATCTTCGCGATTGCGATCATCGGGTGCGGGCACCTATCGCGCCCGATGCATTGGCCCTTGAAGAGTGTCTCCAAAAGTCTGCTCACTTTTATTCATACGTTCGCTATGCGGGCAAGAAGGCTTCCGAAAAACTAGAGAGACTACGTGGTAAAACGTGACACGAAGAATCGAGAGACAATCACTCATATGTGCCCAACTTGATCCAGAGGGTAGAATAAGGAAAGGCACTCATTTGTACATCCGAACTAGGGCGTGGGTAGTCCAGGGATAGCCGGTTGCGGGTTCGATGTTGCGGGGTTCGGGGCCTTTGGGAGTTCGGGCTTCTTCGCTTGCTTTCCTTGGCCCTGCTTGAAGATGACCATAAAATCCGGCTGGTCGAGGTCTAGGCTGAGCGATTGCTGGAAATATACTTGGGTCACGTCCGGCGTGTTCTTCTCGTTCAAGTAGACCATCACCGCGCCGGGGGGCAAGGTGTGGACGTATGTGTACAACGCGAACGGGCAGGTGGAGGACTACGAGCACCCGAACTTGATGAAGACGTTCTATTCCTACGACACGCGGTCGCGGCTTTACAAGATCGAACACAAGGACGGGACGACGGTCAAGGAGAGTTTCCTGTACGCGCTCGATGACGCCGGGAACATCACGAAGACGACGCAGGCGGACGGGTCGTATTGGGACTATACGTATGATGGACGGTATCGGCTGATCACGGCGATTCGGAACAACAAGTCGAGCCCGACGATTTCGGCGAAGTACGCGTACACCTACGACGCCGGGGACAACCTCGTCACTAAGAAGCAGCCGTATTTCGACGATTGGAACAATGGGACGATCGCGGCGGGCTGGTCGTTTCACAACGGGCCGTTCACGGAGGCGAACGGGTACGTCAAGCCGCCGGTCGACAGCAGTTGGAAGGGAATGTACCGCGCACAAACGGACGGGAACAATGAGTTGCGGTTTTCATATCAGCCGGACGACACGAACGGCTACATCCTCGCCTATCCGCGCTACGAGAGCAGTTCGAGCTATGTCGCGGTGTATTTCACGACGACGTACGTGGCCCTCCGCAAAGGCGTCGGCGGCACGCACACGTGGATGCAGGACAACACGTCCGCCGGGCACAGTTCGGGCGTAAAGTACAATGTGCGCATTGTGGCGGACGGCGAGAACGTGTACGTGTACCGAGGCGTGGACGGTCAGGCGATGACGTTAATTTGTTCGACGTCGCCGCCGTTGAACGTGTCGGACATGACGACGACGGACCAGTCGCGGATCGATTTCGCGGGGGACTCGAATTTCCGGATTGACGATTACCAACTGGTATCGACGAACAGTTCGGGCACGGTGGCGTACGCGTACACCGTCGCGAACGAACTCACGAAGATGACAGACGTTGACGGCGACACCATGTTCACGTACGACGCTTGGGGCCGGACGGTGAGCAAGTACCGCGCGATCGCCGGCGGGAGCGTCGGCGCGGCGTATGCCTATAAGTACGGGAGCAAGCTGAGCAAGGTCACGTCGACCATGTATGACGAGGGCACCGTGACTTACAACTATCGCGTGGACGGGAAACGACACACGAGACAAGTAGGCGCGGGGGCCGTGACGACGTACAATTGGGAGGCGGGGTGGAACATGGTCAGCGAGCAAGTCGGCTCGACGCTCACGCGGACATATGTTGGAGATCTCGCGCACGTCGATGGGGCCACGCCCTCGAGCGGCGCGTACGCGTATTATATGCACGACAACCTCGGCTCGACGCGCGCGCTGTACAACCAGTCCAAGGTCCTCACGGATTCGTTCGAGTACGATCCCTACGGCGGGGCGTACCTTACCTCTGGCGCTGCGGACATCACCTACCGCTACACGGGTCACACGTGGGACTCCACGAGCCAACTGTACTACGCGCCGTATAGATACTACTCGGCCGCGGCGGCGCGGTGGATGACGAGGGACCCAATGGGTATGGTCGACGGACCGAATCGCTACGCTTACGTGAAATCGCGTCCAATAAACATTTTCGATCTGTTGGGATTGGCCGGATCAGAGTTGTGTATCCCACTTTGGTCTTCGGAAAAGGTGTTAAGCGAAGAACTACTGACAGACGTAGTGTACGAGGTTTACTGGGGCTTTGGCGGATACCTTGCAGTTTTTCAAAAATTTGCTAAATATAGACAGAAAATCGAAATAACTACTACGTATCTGTGTTTTGTTGATGACGATTGTGGGCACATCACTACCGACTTTAAAAAGAAAAGGAAGATAAAGACGGAGGACACTTTGAGGTACGTAGGTGCGAGAAGTGCTGTAGGGCAGCGGTCTGGGGAGGGAACGTATTGTGCTGATAATCCATGGACTGAAGATGAAGACAAGTGGTGCAATTGGGAACCACCAGACTTTCCAGATTGAGAAATGCTATATGCGTCGTGGAGTACATGCAAAGCGGTATGGTCCAATCAGTTCCCTCCTTTGGCTTTTGCTTTTATGCGTCGACTGTTCAAAGGAATACTATCGTCCGCTTGAATTTTCAGGAATTGTAGTTGAATCTTTAAGCCGAACTCCTGTCAAAACATTTGAATTGGCATGCAAGCGAGGAAAAGCACGCGAAGACCAATTTTGGACCACCTACTACCAAACCGAACACAAGTCCACAATAATCGATCCGAATCAGCCAGAGGATTTTGTTCTTTTTACAAACGACGAAGGATTTTTTTCGTTGCAAGTTCCAGAGCCAGGGAAGTACACCTTGTTCGTTCGAGCACCGGGCTATGAACTTACGAGGAGAACATTCGATGTGAACAAAAAACTCGTCGGCCAAATTCAAGTAGAATTGACGAAAGTCCCAGAGAAGGAATTGGGTACCACTTTGTTGCTGAACAAATCTCGTGAAGAAATAACGCGGTGAATAGTGGGAGATTTGGGACAGCTACTTATCTTTTGACGCCTCTGAGTAACGTTACTATATTCCAGTCCAGACTATACCTATGACCAATTGGGGCGTATTTTTACGATAACATTGACCGCACTACGACGGTGGCGGCGGGAGCGAGCGACCGACGAAAGCTTCCGCTGGGTACGGTTGACGGAGTCGGCAACCCCGGGACGATGGGTTGAGGAATCGGCGGTGTTGCGGAGGGTATCGCCGCAGTTGGGTTCGGCACGCTGGGGGCTTCGGGTTCATTCGCTTGCTTTCCTTGACCCTGATTGAGGATGGTCGTCAGGTCTGGCTGGCGAGGTCTAGGCTGAGCGATTGCTGGAAATATATTTGGGTCACGTCCGGCATGTTCTTCTCGTTCAAGTAGACCATCACCACGTCGGGGGGCAAGGAGTGGGTCTACACGTACAACGCGAACGGGCAGGTGGCGGACTACACGCACCCGAACGGCATGAAAACGTGGTATTCCTACGACGAGCGATCGCGATTGACGAAAATCGAACACAAGGACGGCACGACGGTCAAAGAGAGCTTCCTGTACGCGCTGGATGACGCGGGGAACATCACGAAGACGACGCAGGCGGACGGGTCGTATTGGGACTACACGTACGACGGGCGATACCGCCTGATTACGGCCATCCGGAACAACAAGTCGAGCCCCACGATTTCGGCGACGTATGCGTACGCGTACGATGCGGGCGATAACCTCACCGCCAAGACACAGCCGTACTTCGACGATTGGAACAACGGCACGATTGCCACGGGCTGGTCGCAGTACAATGGGCCGTTTGTTGAGGCGAACGGGTACGTCAAGCCGCCGGTGAACAGCAATTGGAAGGCGATTTATCGGACGCAGACGGACGCGAACAATGAGTTGCGGTTCTCGTACACGCCGGACGACACGAACGGGTACATTCTGGCGTATCCAGGGTACACTTACCCTGTACCGTGGCGTGGACGCGCGATACCAGTTCGTTACGGCGACGGCAACCCTGGGACAACAGGCTGAGGCATGGGCGGTGCGGCCGATGGTATCGACGCAGTTGGGTTCGGCACGCTGGGGACTTCGGGTTCGTTCGCTTGCTTTGCTTGATCCTGCTTTAGAATGACCATTAGATCTGGCTGGTCGGGGTTGAGGCTCAGAGACTGCTGAAAATACACTTGGGCCACGTCCGGCGAGTGCTTCTCGTTCAGGTACACCATTCCCGCCTCACGAAACAATTTGTCGTCCTGCGGCTCAAGCCGGATCAGGTTCTGGATGACCTTCAGCGCGTCGTCGGGCCTGCTCATCTTCTTCAAACATTCGACGCTCATGAGCAGGTCCCGTTTCGTCGCTTTGCCGATCGCGCCCAACTGGTCGAACTGCTCGTACGCCTGCGCGACGTTTCCCGACTGCATGAAGACTTGTGCGAGATTGCGCAGTCCGGTGTCGTACTTCGGGTCCGCTTCCAAGGTCTTTGCGTAGAAACCGGCTGCTTCCTTGAACGCTCCGTGCTCGGCGCAGGCGCTCCCGGCGTTATTGAGCGCCTCCTTTGCCTCTCGAAGGACCAGGACGGACTTTGCGAGCGCCTTCACACCTTCGTCCATCTCGCCCAGGCCCAGCAGCTCCCGCCCCCGGGCGAACCAATAGTCCGCCAATATTAGCTCCGCGCTGTAGTCGCCGCGCGCATCGGCGGTTTCGAGAGTTTTCCATTCGTACTGCGACCAGTAATCGGGGCTGATCCATTCCTCGCCGCTGCGCTTAACGCGATACAGCAGCCCCGCGTCGACCATCTGCGTTCCCGGCAGCCCGTGCATATCCCGCTTCCTGGTGGAGTACACCGGCCGGTCCGTATTGGTGATGATCCAATCCTCGATCTGTTGCTCCTGGGCCTCGTTCGGGATTTTGTTAAAATGCCGCGTCGTGCTCCGTGGCATATCGGCGTACACGGGTTGTTCGGGGTAGCCGTATTTGTTTGCAATAGTCACGTCGGGGCGGACTCCCTCGACGGCCTGCAAGTAGATCGCCGGGAATGTAGCGTGGTCGGCCTCGGGGAAGTAGATCGTGTTCGGTTCCATCGTCTTGAACGCGTTCATCGCATAGTCGTAGGCGAAGTAGTACTCCGACTTGTCGTTAGAGTAGTAATTCGCTGCCGCGGGGATCACGCCACACGCGATGACCATCGGTATGGCGGCCGGCACCATGGACGCGTCACGCCAGTGCATTTGGGCCAATCCGCCTATGACCGCGCCGATAAGCAGTGCCGCGACAATATACGCCGGAATCCAAAACACGCCATTGACCCAGATGTCCCTGTGGGTGATCTCGAAATTCGTTATGAGGATGAACCCAAAACTCATCGCCGCGAACACCGCAGCCAGAAACACGGTCCAATGTCGGTTCCGCCGCCAGAGCACTCCCGCACCTGCGACCGGGAGCCATGCGAGCCACCACGTCCACTGTTTGCCGAACTCACCTAAGAACACACCGATCTGCTCCACGAATCGGGCAGGCGTCCGCGGTTGTTCCTTAAGCCCGAAGGTATACTGCTTGCGCGTGACCACGTCCTTGAAGTTCTCCCAGGTTTCCGGGTTGCCCCAGTCGACGGGGGGATTCGCGGCCGAGCGAATTGGCAAGTACGCGTAGACTGTCAACATCGACAGCGCGAGCAACGTGCATGCCGCGTAGAGCTTCCAGCGCCGCCACGGCTCCCTGTCCACGCTGAGGACAAACAATACGAATAGCGGCCCGAGCAAGAGCATCGTGTTGTGATTGCACAGACTCAGACCGTAGACGACGGCGAAGACGAGCAGGACCGAATTGCGGTGAGTTTCGTACCAAACGTAAAGGAGGAATACGCACAGGACAAGGAAGAGCGAGTTCAGTCCGTACACTTCGGCTATGACGGCCTGCTCCCAAAACTCGCGTGAAAACGCTAAAGCGACACCCGCCGTGGCCCCTCCGATCGCGCTTCTCGTGAGCTTCATTGCCAAAAGAGCGACCAGAAAAACCGCAGCGGACGAAAAAGCCGCCGATGCGAGCGCCACTCGCCACGCCACCGAGCCGTGCGGAATGTACGTAAACGGGTGCGTGAACAGACACCAAATTGGATATCCGGGCGGATGCGGGATTCCTAGTGTGTACGCCGCGGTGGTCAGCTCTCCGCTGTCTTCGCCCGTCACCGTGGGCGGCAATTCAATTGCATACACCGTAAGCGCGATTGCGGCGACGAGAGCGGCCGTAAGATAGTGACGCAGTACCAACTCGATTCGGGCAGACGGGGCCGGAATGTGGCCCGTAAAGGGTGGGAGTTCGACCTCTTGACGGGCGATACCTTCCAGTTCCTCAGGCGTTCGGCGCAATCCGAGACGCTTCAACTCCTCCCGTACTTCGTCCTTGCCGATCCCGAGTGCCTTCGTGAGTTTGGCATCGGTAAAGTCGCGGTAATGCGCCCGCAGATACGCTCGTTTCACCCTCGATAGCTTCATACCGCAAGGGTAACAATTGTCGCTCACAACTATCGAGTTCAGCGGGCAGCCGAGAGTCCTACTGGTTCTGGCGGAGAGCTTATTTTCGATTCCAGGTGTAGGGTGACGACCACACGTCGTCGAGCACGTTATCGTACCAAGTGCAATTGCCGGTCATGTGACGGGAGTTTGCGCTGATTTTCAGCACGAACGTCCCGGTTCCCGCCAAGACGTGAGAATCTACTCGCCTGAAGGTCCCGTAAAACGCGTTGCGCTTGATCACTCCTCGGTATATGAAGGGGTCGCCGGGTTCACCATGAATATGGCCCCTTCCCCTCACAAACCGGCCAAACTGATCGAGTGTGGCATCAATCGCGACAGGTCGAGAGCTGCCGTTGCGAGTCGGATCGTCGAAGCGGACCACCCACGCGCTGCCCAATTGGGGAACATCGCTGACTAAGCGCGCACACAGCCGGACCACTCGGCGTTGCAGGCCGGGTGCGAGAACGCGAGCAAGAACAGCGAGGACATAGACGATGCTGTCCCGTAAGTGTTGTTTCATACATGGGTAGTTAGTTCCTTACAGTAGACGACCATGTCGCCACCGTTAGGAAGATAGGATTCGACCGCACCCGTCTGCGCGAAGCCTTTGGCTTGATAGAACGCGCGGGCCGCAGTGAATTCTGGAGTGGAGTAAGTTTCGATGTAGAGTTTCGCATAGCCAAGTTTTGTCGCACGGTCGATGATGTAGTCCAACAAGCGCTTGCCGAGCCCCATCCCACGATGGTTCGGGTCAATCGCGAACCAAGCGAGCCAGACATTTTCCGCAGGTCCCCACACGTACTGATGGAGTCCTACGATGCCTTGGATCGCATCACCTTCGGCTAGTACGTAGTAGACCCGGCCGTCATCGAGAGCGTGCTGCTTGCAGGAGACGTGAAAATCAAGAGTCTTCCGCGCTTGCTCGGCCTCGTCCGAGTTCATCGCGCTACCGATGAGGCGGACTACGGATTCGATTTCTTGCTCGCCGAGCGGCCGCAACACCCCCTGACCATTGGGTGCGTGATACGTACCTTCATAACGAAGGGACTGGGAGTCGAGCCGACGATCTTGGCCACGAGGCCTCGACCACACTCCCCGTATACGAGGAATTGTATCCTCTATGACGATTTCCCACAAGCGGGAAAGCAATGAAATTATTGGCAACACGACACTGGAACGTCGTCGCAGAATTGCGAAATGACATTCAACCTGAAACGTTGGTGAGTCTCTTTATGACCGAATACGAAGCAAACTTCGTCTAACTCTATACGAAGTATACTTCGTGTTCAAGAGCGAGTTTCTTCCCTATGCTTTCGGGATGCGAATTGAGCCTGCGGACGCGTGGTTGGAGAAGCTCGGCAACCGCGTCCGCAGCTTGCGGGAGGAACGAGGTCTTCGTCAGGAGGATTTCGAAGACGGAACCGCGCTGTCAGTGACGGCGAGGGCGCTTCAAGAGATTGAATATGGCAATGCTAACGCTCGCGTCTATACGCTCTACAAGATTGCAAGCCGCTTGGGCGTGAAGGTCAAGGATCTCATTGACGTCTGACCAGATGCGCCTTGGACAATTGGTGTAGCTGCGTCCACGTAGCACCGCTTCGAGTGTGCTGGTTTTCTCCGGCGGGCATCACGATCACTTTGACAAAGCGAAGCAAGATTTCGGATTGAACGAAGACTACCCAGGGTGTTCCGAATCGGAACTATGGGCTGGGCATTTAGGTCCGATCCTTACCCTTGAGGAAACGTCTAACCGCATCGGAATACGGGCCTTTCGGTATCCGTTTCCCATGTTCCCATCTGGAGAAGGTAGAGGCGTTCACACTTAGAATCTCGGCTGCCTCTTCCCACGACAGTCCAAGACTTTCGCGGTGGCGGCGGAGTTTCTCCCCAACTGTATTACCGGGCAAGCGGGGGTCATAGCCGAGGAATTCCAGGACGGCGGGCCATGCACGAAGGTGTGGGGTCGAACGATTCCGCTCCCAATTTTCGATACTGGCAGTGCAGACGCTTATGATAGCCGCAACCTCGCGTTGCAGTAGATTCATATCCATACGACGCTTGCGAACGTGATCGCCGATGGTCTGAAGGCCGGTCGGGTAGCCGGAAGTCCTTGGTTTTGCTGCACTTAGCTTGCGATGACAAATTGCTCCCATAACGCTCCGGATGCAGGCGCACCATCGACCACACCACGCCGCCGCCCCAGTCGTGTCCGCAGAAGACGGCTTTGTCGATGCCGAGCGCGTCGAGCATTCCCGCCATGTCGTCGCACAGGTGTTTGAGGTCGTAGCTCTCCATCGCCTCGGGCCGGTCGGTGAGACCGTAGCCCCGTTGGTCCGGCGCGATTGCGCGATAGCCCGCGCCGCTGAGCGCCTTGATTTGATTGCGCCACGAATACGCCAACTCAGGGAACCCGTGGGAGAACACGATTGGTTTTCCTGCGCCTTGCTCGTACACGGCCATGCGAATGCCGTTCGTGTCGATGAACTTCGGCGCGGGCATGTTCGGCGCGGGCATGTTCGGCGCGGGCCGCACTTCGTTCTCCTGCCCTTTCGCCAGCGGCGCAATTGCGAGCGCGCCTGCATAAATTCCCGCCTGCCGGAGAAAGGCCCGGCGGCCGATCGCAGCATGCTTCAAAGAGGTCCCTCCTAGTTTTGCGAAAAACGTAGCATACCCTGCTGTCTGGTCGAACGTCACCCGGCGCGGAAATGGTCCACCGCTATCCATTGCAGGACGAACCGCGCGCTCGGAATTCGGTATACTTGCTACACACTGAGGTTTGAGCGCGCGCTATGTCCGATCTGCCAACCACCATCAACGATTTACCCCGCGTTGAACATGGGCCGGGAGCGGTCCTGCTCAAGCAGGGCGGCAGCTCCGGCGAGTTGTACTTCCTGTTGCGCGGGCGCGTTGAGGTCGAAAAAGACGGCGAACTCATCACCGTCGTGTCCCAGCCGGGCGCCGTATTCGGCGAGATGTCCTACCTCCTGGGCGCCCCGCACACCGCCACCGTCCGCGTTAAGGAGCAGGCCGAGTTCGCCGTGGCCCAGGATCCCGCCGGCTTCTTCCACTCCAGCCCAGGCGCGGCGCTCTACGTCGCCCAAATCCTCGCGCGCCGGCTCGACGCCCTCAACCGCTACCTCGTCGACCTCAAGACCCAATTCAAGGACCGCGACGACCACCTCGGCATGGTCGACGAAGTCCTCGACGCCCTCATGACCAAACACCCCCGCGTCATTGACCGCCCCTACCAAGAGGGGCCGTAAGTCAGTGGTACGCAATTAGACGCATTGCGTATAGGGGTGAGATTCGCCGCGTTCGCGGCGAGCTTGTGATCAGATTTGCGAACCCAACAAGTGGCCCTTGCTCAAGTATTCGGGCGCAATCTCTTTCTCGCGCGGGAGATAAATCGCTACAGGAATGCCGAGACCGCCAAGTTCACTGCACATCACCGGGCCGACATCCTTCCATTCGAGCCCACCGAGGCCGCAGCCTAGAGCAGGCATGGCCAAGGATGTTATGCCCTCGGTCTTGACATTTTCGCGCAACCATTGAAGCCCGGAGGCGATATCGCCTAGCTGGGATCGGTCGCGCCAGTGTTTTTTCGTCGCAAAGAGAAGGAACCACTTCTTGGCGTTGGTTGAGATCAACGATCCGGGATCATCGGCTAATTCCTCGTCCAGATAACTCTCTCGCTTGTAAAGGTACGGCCTTGTGCCGGTCAGTTTCCTTGATCGGCACGCATCCTGATAAACAACGTACACATCCGGAAACTGATACTTTGCTCGCGAAGCGAGTCCCTTTCCCATGACTCCGACCGTGTTTACACTCACGGTAAGCGTTTGCATCTCTGAGAAAAACATGTCGCCATCCACGAGAGAAAGTCGTTTCGTAATCGAGTACCTGTTGGCGGGACGAAAGAACATTCGAGGTTCTGGCACGACTTCGACGGTCCTTGACGTTGCCGACTTGGGAACCTTGGGAACGACATCGTGACTGGAAACGTAGATCGAATGAATATGCTCAGGCGAGACTTGGCCGGGCACCAGACATTCCGCCATGATCTTTCGTTTTGATCCGTCAGTATCGTTCCACCACTCGGCGCTAATGACACTCCACATGTTGCCGATCGCGTCCAGACCAGTTTTCGCGGGTAAGAACTCAGATTCCGCACTCGCCGCGTTCCCTGTCGCAATCACACTGCCGTCGTGTTGCAAAACTGCGGGATCGACTCCTAATACGGCGACTTCGAAAGGTTTCTTCTCATGCAAGACTCGATACAACATCGGGTTGCGTGCTTGAAAATATAAATTCGCATATTCCCATAGAGACTTCCCAGTGGCCGTCGTTCGGTTCTGTCGACGGTTGACAATCGCAGCGTCGTAGATTGGTGTAAATGGCACCCTTTCTTGTTCGATTCGGTGGTGCGAGAGAATCCCGTGCTGGAGAATCGACGGCACATTGTCAATGTGCGTGATGTAATAGAGACCTTTGATTTCGGGCTTACGCTTCGGCATGAAATCCATTCCTTTGGCAGGTCGTCGATGTGTCCGAGAATGTCGTCCACAAGAACGCGTCAATTACATGATGGAAGACGAGAAGCGCGCTCGTGCCAACGTGAATGACCAATCGCATCATAACGTAATCCGTTCGGCCGAGCGCTATCAATCGAGGCTACGATAACGACGTTCGCGCACAATAAGCGCGTGCTTTTCCTAAAACTCCGCTGATTTCGGCGTCCTCGGGTAGGGGATCACATCCCGGATATTTCCCATTCCGGAGACGAATTGGACGGTGCGTTCGAAGCCTAGCCCGAACCCGGCGTGGGGGACGGTGCCGTAGCGGCGGAGGTCGAGGTACCACCAGTAGTCCTTGGGGTCGAGACCCGCTTCGGCCAGGCGGCCCAGCAACACGTCCTTCCGCTCCTCGCGCTGGCTCCCGCCGATGATCTCGCCGATCTTGGGCACCAGCACGTCCATTGCCGCGACCGTCCGTTCGTCGTCGTTGAGGCGCATGTAAAACGCCTTGATGCCCTTCGGATAGTCGGTGACGATGATCGGTTTCTTGAGGTGCTTTTCGGTCAGGTACCGCTCGTGCTCGCTCTGAAGGTCGTTGCCCCATTGCACCGGAAACTCGAACGGCTCGCCGCTCTTGATCAACACGTCGACCGCCTCGGTGTACGTCATGCGTTCGAAGGCGCTGCCGATGATGTGCTCGAGCGTCGCGACGGTGGTCGTGTCGATCCACTTGTTGAAGAAGTCCATGTCGTCCGGAACGCCCTCGAGCGCCGCGCGGAACAAGTGCTTGATGAAATCCTCGGCGAGCGCCATGTCGCCCTCGAGATCGCAGAACGCCATTTCGGGCTCGATCATCCAGAACTCTGCTAGGTGGCGCGACGTGTTCGAGTTCTCGGCGCGAAACGTCGGGCCGAACGTGTACACGTTTGTTAGCGCGCAGGCATACGTCTCCGCGGAAAGTTGCCCGCTTACGGTCAACCGCGCATGCCGACCGAAGAAATCTTCCGCGTATCCTTCTGCGCCGGTTGGCGGAAGCGTCGTCACGGTGAACGCCTCGCCCGCGCCCTCGCAATCGCTTGCGGTGATGATCGGCGCGTGCAAATAGAGGAACCCGCGCGACTGATAAAACTCGTGCGTCGCCATTGCTAGGCAATTCCGCAGCCGCGCAATCGCGCCGAACGTGTTGGATCGCGCCCGCAAATGCGCCACTTCGCGCAGGTACTCCATCGTGTGTTTCTTCTTCTGGAGCGGATACGACTCGGGGTCCTCGACCCAGCCGCAGACCTCGATGCGCTTCGCCAGCACCTCGATCCGCTGCCCCTTGCCGAGGGACCGCCGCAGTTCGCCTTCGATGCGGACCGAGCACCCCGTGTTTAGGCGAAGGACATCCTGCTCGTAGTTCGGCAGGGCCTTCTCCGCCAGGATTTGCAAGGTCGCGAAGCATGACCCGTCGCTCAACTCGATGAAGGAGAAGCCTCCCTTCGAGTCGCGCCGGCTCCGCACCCAACCATGCACCGCCACCGCGGCGCCGAAATCCGTGCGGGCGAGAAGCGCCGAAATGCGTTCGTTCTTGTCCAATGCATTCATGATGTATGTCCGCGGTTCCGGGGTCTGATCTGGAAATGCTACGGGCGCGGCGCCCGGCGTTCAACACATCGAACCGAAATTCGCATAAAGCTTCGCCGCGAATCCGCCGATACTCGAATCGGAACTCCGTCGTAAGTGGAGGAGAAAACTGGCGGCGCGATCCCATTCGCGCGCCGCCGGTGGGTGTTGGTCTGTTTACAGCGCATACAATGCTTTCCTATACTTGATTCGAAAGTGAGTGCCTGCGCACATGGCCAGCAAACGGACCATCGCTATCGAATGGGGGATTTTGGTGGGGCTTTTTATCGTCCTCGTCATTGTCGTGATAATAAACTGGATGCGGCCGCCTGGGCCCAAATTTGGCGAAATCCCGATATTGCAGCAGCGCGGCGAGCAGCATCAGAAGACCGCGCCGCGCTAAGTGGCCTCGGCCAATCGCGGCTAGGGGGAGTGTCGGCGCTCCCGGTGCTATTGTGGGAGGCGGTCGCGTACCGCCTTGTCAAAGGTTTTGCGCGAAGGATAGAGCATGGACCCTATTACGATAGTTGGGATAGTCGGAGGATTTACCGCCGCCATCGTCGCGGCGATGTGGGAGGGCACGCACCTCGGAGCGCTGTACGAGCCCTCGGCCCTGTTTCTGATCCTCATGGGCACGGGCTGCGCGACAATGGCCTGCTTCTCCCTCGACGAGCTCAAGGAACTCTTCTCCACCGCCCGCATGGCGCTCAAGAAACCCAACTTTAACCTCGTCCAACTATGTGAAGTCCTGGGCGACATGGCCTCGAAAGCGCGCCGCGACGGCCTACTCGTGCTCGAAAGTTACCCGATCGAAATGGACAGCCCCCTACTCAAGCGCGGCATCCAACTTATTGTGGACGGCACCGACCCAGCCCTCGTGAAGGACCTATTGCTCACCGAAGTCGCCACGCGCGAGGCCCGGCTCAAAGGCCAGGGGAGCATTTTCTCGACCGCGGGTGGTTTCGCCCCGACGCTAGGAATCATCGGCACCGTGATCGGCCTCGTGCACGTGCTCGGAAACCTGTCCGAACCCGACAAACTCGGCCCCGCCATCGCCGTCGCTTTCATCGCCACGCTCTACGGTATCGCATTCGCCAACCTCTTGTTCCTGCCGCTGGGGAAAAAAATGACGTTCGTCGCCAAGCAAGACGCGGAGATGTCGATCGCGATCGTCGAGGGCGTGCTTTCGATACAGGCCGGCGAGAACCCCAGGGTCGTGCAAGAAAAAATCCGCTCCTTCATGAAGGAAGAGGAATGGCAGGAAATCGCGGCCAAATTGGAAGCGAAATAGCAACATTCCGGGAGTTGGCCGCGTGGCTGGACACAGAAAGCACGAGGAAGAGCACGAGAATGAGGAGCGATGGCTCCTCACGTATGCCGACCTCATCACGTTGCTCATGGCCTTCTTCGTGGTGATGTATGCGCTGTCGCGCGTTGACGTGGCGAAGTTCGACCAGTTGAGCGTCTCGCTAAGCGAAGCGTTCAACACCCCGCGCGTCTCGATGTTGAAGGCCGCCCCGGCCGGAATCGTCGGCTCGCCCCAATCACGCACGCCCACCACGAAGAAGCTCGAACAGTCCCGCGAGATCACCCGCCGCGATCGCACCATGCGAACGGCCCCCGCCGGCGCGCAATCCGATTCGCAGGACCCGCCGTCCAAGGAGAAAGGATCCGCATCGAAGCTGCGAGGGCTCCGCGCGCAACTCGAAAGTTCGATTCAGGAGCAAGGGCTCGACAAGCAAATCACCGTGACCGAAAGCCCCTCGGGCCGAAAACTGTTCCTGCGCTTCGCCGATTCGCTCTTCTTCGAAACCGGCAGCGCGCAACTCACCGCGGACGCCCAAACGCTGCTCGACAAACTGGAAGCGATCATCGCGCCCACGGGCATGTACGTCGGCGTCGAAGGCCACACCGATAACGTCCCTATACGCACTGCCGAATTCCCCTCCAACTGGCACCTGTCTACGTCCAGGGCGATGAACGTCGTCCTGTACATGGTCAATAGCCTGACCTTCCCCCCGACGCACCTCTCCGCCGGCGGCTACGGCGAATTCCGCCCCATCGCCGACAATGCCGTCTCCGAGGGCCGCGCGAAAAACCGGCGCGTAGAATTCGTCATCAGCGACGACGAAGAAGCGGATCTTTTCCCGGCGGAGAACACCGCCGCCGCCGAACCCGAAATCGGCGAGGTATCCAGCACCGGCGAGACGCAATCCACCGAGACCGCGCCGCAACGTTGAACGACTAGAGTTTCTCCGGCGGATACACTGGCGGTTCCTTCCGCTTGAAATGTTCGATCGCTACGCGGAAATCTCCCGTCTGCACGGCGAGCACCTGCGTCCGGTTCTCGAGATACAACGCCGATTCGAGACTTTGCGCGTCGATGCTGTGATTGAGAATTTCCTTCGTCATGCGCAAGCCGAACGGACTCTTGCCCAGTAACGTCCGCGCGATTTCCAGCGCCGCACTCATCGCCTCGCCGTCCGGTACAACGCGCGACACGTACCCGATACGCTCCGCCTCAGCCGCCAGCATTTCGCGGCCCGTGTACAGCAGGTCCGCCGCGCGCGATAGGCCGATCAGCCGTGGCAAAAAATAACTGCTACCCACGTCGCCGGAACTCAGCCCGATATTGATGAACGAACAAATGAACCGCGCGCTCGCGGCGGCGACTCGAATGTCGCAGGCCATCGAGAACGAGAACCCGCCTCCCGCCGCAACACCATTGATCGCCCCGATAATCGGCTGCGGAATCTTGCGCATATGCAACACCACGTCGCCGATGTTGCGCTGGTTCCTGTAGTGCGCTGCGATCGACGGCGGCGCAGGCCGATCGCCGGAATCGCCCTCACCCTTCAGATCCGTGCCCGAACAAAAGCCCCGGCCCTCGCCGGTGAGAATCACGACTCGCGTGTTCAGGTCCTTCTCAAGCAGATCGAGGACGGCATGCATTTCGTCCACCATCGTCCAAGTGATCGCATTAAGCCGCTCCGGCCGGTTCAACGTGATGACCGCGATGTTCTCGCCGCGCTGTTCAAACTTCAGCGTCGAATACTCGCCCATCGTACCTTCCTCCGCTAACGAAAACGCCCGGCGATTGCCGGGCGCGATGTACACAGCGCGGCATAGCCGCAACCAAATCAAGGCTATAAGGAGTGTCGACGGCCCCTCACCCGTCCACCCTTCGACACCCTCAGGGCGAACCCTTCGACACGCTCAGGACAGGCGGGTGAGGGGCCTACCGCGCGGGATGTTCAGATCATGCATGGC